>NZ_CALKTL010000140.1 GCF_937997405.1 uncultured Campylobacter sp.
GTGAAATTTGAGCCCCCGAGTGGTTGGCCTCATGCTCTGCTTGCTCTAGAGCGCTTTTAGCCCCGTCTCTTACGCGCAAAAGCTCCTCGTAGCGGGTCTGCGGCCTTAAATTTATTAAAATTGCGGTAGTGCGAAGATCAGCGCTTACTAAATTTGACGCGTAAAAGGGGCTTGTGGCAAACTCGCGCCTAGCCGCGGTTAAATTTACGTCTGCATCGGTAAGGGTGGGTATGTGTTTAAGCAGCTCGCTCATGCCGCCACCTTTGTTTAGCAAAAGCGGTACGTTCGTGATGTCCGTGACGCTAGCGACGAAATCCAGCTTGGAAAAAGCTGCGTCCATCTGCGCTATTTTGCGGACAGTTTCGGGCGCTAAAAGATCGCCCGCGGGAGTATAGGCGACGACTAAGAAATTCGGCGTTTCGTAGCGCTTGGACACTTCGCGCCAAATTTGAAGGTCCTCGTCGTTATCAAGTAGAAGCGTCTGGCTCGAAGCGTCTATCTCTAGCTTTGTGGAGTAATATCCGAAAAACAGCGCCAGCGCCGTAAACAGCGCGAGCGTGATTTTCGGAAACGCGACGATTAGGCGAAAGATTTTTTTCAAATACCGCTCTTTTGAGTGCGTCGCTATTCGCCGCTATTGATGACGGTGGAATTTAGCCGCTTTATAAGCTCGTCAAAGCCCAAGCTTTGCGTTACGTCGCCAAGCTGCGAGCGGTAGGTCTGGATTAGGCTGACGCCCACGATATCGACGTCGTAGATACGCCAATCGGCGCCGTTAGGATAAAATTTAAAATCTATGTCGTAATTTTTCTGCTCGCCGATGACCTGCGTTTTTAGCACGCGGCGCTTATCGCTCGGGCTTTGTTTGCTTAGCACCTTCATATCCTGATCGGTATAAAGCGAAAGTTTTTCGATAAACGAGCGCTTTAGATGCGCCTCGAAAGCTTTATCAAATTCTGCGATCTGCGCAGGGCTAAGGCTCGCGTAATGCTTCGCAAGGGAGAGCTTTGCCATCATCTTATAATCAAAATAGCCGTCAAAAAGCGCAAAAATTTTCGCAGGCTTTGCGTCTTTCGGGATGCTGCTTCGCATAATGTTTACGGCTTCGGCGACCTTTTGGCTCATCACCGGCTCGATATCCGCATCGTTAATAGCGTGCGCCGAAATCAAAAGCGCTCCGCAAAGCGCTAGAACTTTTAAAATTTTCATTTTCATTCCTTTATTAATTTCTCGCGATTTTGCTCGTAAGCATCGCGTAAAAATGGATACAGATCCACCGCATCTTTGGTCATTTTTTCATAAAATTTCGGATCGCGCGAGTAGTCGTTAAATATTCTAAATCCATTGACGGAGTTTCGAACAGTGCCGTCTTTAATATAATTTATCGGGTTTGAAAAATAATCTCCTACAAGCCCCGCTGTATCGCGTAGATTGCTTTGTCCTAAGATCGGCCAGACGATGTGCGGACCCGCCGGCACGCCCCAGTATCCTAGTGTCTGCCCGAAATCCTCGTCGTGGCGCGGAATCCCGTAGTATTTGCCTGCCATATCGTTAAGCCCGCCGAAGCCGACGGTCGAGTTGATCAAAAACCGCTTCGTCTCGTCCCAAGAATTTTCAAATTTACCCTGCAATAGGTTGTTTACGAGCCTCATCGGATATAAAATATTATAGAAAAAATTTGAAAACGCGCCCTGGATCGGATCGGGCATTACGTAATCGTAGCCGCTGGCTACGGGGGTTAATATGTATGAGTAAAATACGTCGTTGAAGCTCGTCATAACGCGGTTATAGCCGCTAAGCGGATCGAAAACCTCACGTTTGGCAAACTCCTCATCAAAACCATCCGTATCGCTAGGTGCTACGTCTTGCTTTTGCGAGCAACCGCAAAGTGCCAATGCCGCGGCTAAGAATATAATTTTTATAAATTTCAAAATGCGACCCTTCTTTATAAATCAAAGTGGCGATTTTACAAGTTTAAAGAAATTTTGTCAATAAAGGTAAAATTTCATATAGAATTTCCCTCTTTATAGCGCAAAATAAAGCCTGCGGCTCTTTAAGAAATATATCAGAGGATATATTATAAAATCACGCGAAAGTAAATAAGAAAGGATGAAAATGGATGCAAAATTTGCTTTGGAATTCCTACTTGGCAAGGAAACATCGCTTCTAGCCAAGCATATTAAGCTACTTAAGGCCGTAGATGAGACTAAAAGTATTACAAAGGCCGCAGAGATCGTAGGAGTGTCGTATAAAAACGGCTGGGATGCGCTAAATTTAATCAACAACGCGAGCAAAAAGCCGCTCATTGTTCGCACTCAAGGTACTAAGAAAAATAGCGGCTCCGAGCTCACTCCATACGCTCACAAGTTGATTCGCGCTTATGATGCTATCAGCCACGCGGGCGAGACGTTTTTGAGTGAAATTTTAAAGCTTGACGAGATCACCGAAGAGAGCCTTTTAAGCTTAGAGAAGATCGGTATGAAGCTTTCTGCACGCAATCAGCTAAGCGTTGAGATTACGGATGTTCAAACAGGCGCTGTAAACTCGCAGATCACGGCTAAGCTTGCAGGTGGCGAAATTTTATGCGCGACGGTAACCGTAGAGAGCGAAAAGAATTTAGGGCTTAAGCCGGGCAAGGATGTGCTGTTTTTATTCAAAGCTCCAAGCGTCATCATTGCCAAAGGAAGCTCGGAGAAGCTAAAACTTAGCACGACGAATAAAATCAAGGGCACGATTAGCGAGGTCAAAATCGGCGCGGTAAACGCAGAGATCTGTCTAGGCACAAGCTCGCATCAAAACATCACCGCGATCATCACGCGAGAATCTGCCACCGCGATGGCTCTAGGAGTAGGAGATGAAGTAACGGCGATCATCGAGCCTAGCGAGATCATTATTGGCGCGTAATAGGGTGAAATTGGGTGCGCAAAATTTTAAAATTTAAGGCGTAAATTTAAAATTTTAGATACAATTCAATTCTCGGTGAGAGCCGAAACGAAAGGCATAAAATGAAGTTGAAAGCAGTGCTTTTAGGAATTTTAACCGCAGGCGCGCTAAGCGCAGGCGAGGTCAGCGTCGCAGCCGCTGCGAACACGACGTATGCGTTTGACGAGATCAAGGCGGAATTTGTCAAGCTGCATCCGCAAACTACGCTAAATGTGAGCTTGGGTGCGAGCGGTGCGCTTAGCACGCAGATCAAAAACGGCGCTCCGTTTGATGTTTTTATGGCGGCTGATATGAAATTTGCAGACGATATGTATAAAGAGGGCTTTGCGACGGCGCCTGCCAAAACTTACGCCAAAGGCAAAGTGGCGATGTTTAGCGTGCGCGGTGTAGATCTTAGCAAGGGGCTTGAAGCTTTAAAAGACCCTAGCGTTAAAACGATTTCCATAGCAAATCCAAAGACCGCTCCTTACGGCACCGCAAGCGTACAGGCTTTCCAAAAAGTGGGAGTTTACGACGAGATCAAAGGCAAAATCGTAGAAGCAAAATCGATCGGCGAGGCTCTTTCGCAAGCGCTTAAAGCGTCCGACATTGGTTTTATCGCAGCTAGCGCGATGTATGCGCCTAAGATGGCGAAAGACGGCTGCAACGGCAAGCCTTGCAAAGAGGGCGAAAATTTCGTTTTGGTCGACACCAAGCTCTACGAGCCAATAGCTCAAGGCATGGTTGTGCTAAACCGCGCCAAAGACAATGCAGAAGCCAAGGCATTTTATGATTTTATCCTAAGCGATAAGGGCAGGGCGATCTTTGCTAAATACGGATACGAGTTTTAATGATTAGAGCGAGAATCAACGAAATTTTACAAAAAGACGGCATCCATTCTGTAGGATTCATCGCGGGCGGCATCAAGCTGCGTGGCGTATTTCTGCAGCTAAGTAGCGAGCTTAAGGTGGGCAGTGAAGTTTACGTGGGCTTTAAAAGCACTGATGTGCTTTTATCTCGCGAAGCTCTAAGCGGTGTATCTAGCGAAAATGAAATTCACAGCAAGATTACGAGCCTAAGCTTGGGCGAAATTCTATGTACGCTCAGGTTTGAAGGCAAGATAAGCTTTGATGTGCTCATTAGCGCGCATTGCGCGCAGGAGCTTGCTTTACGCGAGGGCGACGAGGTTTTCGCATACATTAGCGCCACTGCGATATATATAGAAAAATATGATAACGATTGATTGTAAGAAAAAAATCAGTGATGATTTCTCGATTGATGCTCGCTTAGAGATTAACAAAGGCTCGTTTGTGTGCCTATATGGGCGCAGCGGCAGCGGTAAGACTACACTGCTGCGCATTTTGGCTGGATTTTTGCGCGCAGATAGTGGTAGCATAAAAGACGGCGATCGCGTGCTACAAGAAGGCGCCGAATTTTTAAGTGCGGGCAAGCGCAGGATTGGCTTTTTGTTTCAAGACTACGCACTTTTTGAGAATATGAGCGTGACGGGCAATCTACTTTTTGCCAGAAACGATCCGCAAAAAGCTGCGATGCTGCTTGAAATTTTAGAGCTTAGTGGGCTTGCGAAATCCGGCGTCGAGGGTCTTAGTGGCGGACAGAAGCAGCGCGTAGCACTTGCTCGCGCACTGATGCAAGAGCCTGAAATTTTGCTACTTGACGAGCCGCTTTCGGCGCTTGATTTTACGATGCGCGAAAAAATCCAAGAGTATTTGCTAAAGATCCACGAGCAGTTTCATCAGACTGTGATTTTAGTAAGCCACGACATAAGCGAGATTTATAGGCTTTGCAAGCGAGTTTATGAGATGAAGGACGGCAGGATCGTCCGCACCGGTACGCCGGAGGAAATTTTTCTTAAAACTAGCGGCTCACAGAAGTTTTCTTTCGCGGGCAAGGTTGTCGATTTGCAAGCACGCGACGGGATTAAAGTAGCCGTCGTAGCGATCGGCAGCCAGCTGTGCGAAGTGGTGCTAAGCAATGCAGAAGCCGAGGGCTTGCAAGTAGGCGATGAGGTCAAAACAGGCGCCAAAGCCTTTAATATCACTCTGCGTAAAATTTAAACTTGCAGGCAAGCTTGGGCGCGCCTGGGTGAGAAATTTCAACTAGATTAGAGATTTAAATGTAGACTCTTATGGAATTTTACGTAGAATTTAGATGAGGAATTTTGCGAAATTTTAGCTAGATTTGCCCGTAAAATACGGGGATGTTTTAAAATTTCATTCGCATCGCGCTTAGATTTTCATGAAACACAAAATTTAAACGCAGGCTAGAGTAAAACCGCAACGCTAGACTAGATAGCGTGTGGAAATTAAGCTTTAAATTTTAGATTTTGCGCAGGCAGGCGCCGTTAAATTTCTTCTTTTTTATTAATTGGCGGCGGTCGGTTTATCTTTAAATTTAGCGGCTTTTAGCTTACTTTTTTGGCAGGAGTTGCGCGAATTCTATCATGCGATCTTGGTAAAAATTTAATGTAAAGCTTCGCAAAAACTTAAATTTTTAGATTTGGAATTTTGCCTGGATTTTGTGGCTTTGAAATTTGAAAAGTTCTAACGACTCGAAGCTTGAGCGTTAAACTCGCTTAATGAGCTATGACAGGTTTTCATTAACCCGGTCTTTTAGGTTTATACGAAATTTTAAAATTTCGTTTTGTCGGTCCCAATGAAATTCCGCTAGGTCGTTCGGAGGGCGTCGTTTAGCCTATCTTGCGTGAAATTTGCGCTCAGATAAATCCTGCCCGCTCAAGTTTTAAAGCTAAGCTAAGCTTTTTGAAATTTAGCTCAGCAAAATTCGTGACCTTAAAAATTTGCCAGCTTAGTAGAGTTTAAATGCCTGACGGAATTTGCACGCTTGAAGGAATTTATTAGCCAAGCAATTTTATAAAATTCCGCTCGCTTTAGCTTGCGCGAAATTTTTAAAATTTCATTTTGCTAAAGCTCTTGCGCAGCTAGGTTTGCGCAGAATTTTTCAAAATTTCATTTTGCAAAGCCTTATGACTATGAGGTTTTCACAAATTCTATCTAGCTTTGCCTCTAAATTTTAAAGTAGGGCTAGGCTTTTAAAATTTTATAGTTTGGGCCCAGCGGCTCGGCTCGGAGGATAAATGTTTGAAATTCTAAAAGGGCTTGATTACACGCCGTTTCTCGTTTCATTAAAGCTTGCGAGCTTAACGACATTTGCGTTGTTTATCATCTGCGTGCCGCTCGCGTTTTTTTATGGCGAGAAAAAATTTCCGCGGCAAAAGCGTGATAGAATCGATCATTTCGCTTCCGCTGGTGCTGCCGCCTTCGGTGCTGGGGTTTTACCTGCTCGTTTTTTTATCGCCGTATTCGGCGCTGGGGGAGTTTTTCGACAAACACTTCGGGCTTAGACTCGTATTTAATTTCAGCGGGCTTGTGATCGCGAGCTGTATCTACTCGCTGCCGTTTATGTTTTCGCCGCTAGTTTCGAGCTTTCGCTCGCTTCCGCGCTCGCTTTTTTGGGCGTGCGATTCGCTCGGCAAGAGCTATTTCTCCAAGCTTTTTCGCGTTGCATTGCCCGCGATTCGGCATTCCCTGCTTAGCGCCTTGGTGATCTGCTTTGCGCACACGATGGGCGAGTTTGGCGTCGTGCTAATGATCGGCGGCAGCGTAAGCGAGCAGACCAAGGTCGCCTCCATTGCGATCTACGAAGCGACCGAGACGCTGGATTTTGCGCAGGCTCACGCGTATTCGGCGCTGATGCTACTCTTTAGCTTTGCGGTGCTTTTGATCATGCATTTTTTGGGCGCGCGCGGAGCGAAAATCAAAGCTTAAATAGGCTTTAAAACGAAATTTGCTAAAATCCTGCAAAATTTGGAATTTGGCATGAAAAACAAAAAAGACTTCGTTACCGAAAGATTTAACGCCGCCTTGATTCTAGGCGCTGCACTACTTACGCTTGTAGTAGTTTGCGAGATTAGCTTTTTGCGCACTAGGATCGCTACGCAGCTTGATTTGCGGACGCGCACGGCGATTACTTTACTTAAAAATACCGACGAGTCGCTTTTTAGCGAGCTTGAAATACTAAAAGAAACTATCCTTTCTCTGGACGCAAGGCATGAGGCTGCGCAAAGCGAGCTTTACGCGGATTTGATCCGCAACGTCGTAAAATCTTCTCATAGATTTGACGCTATTTTTTATCTGCGCGCCCACGGCGCGGAACAGGAGAGCTTGGCGTATTTTTCATCGGATGCGCGTATTTCGGATCTTGGCGAGATACGGCTTGCGGATATCACAAGCGAGCTAAAAAAGGATGAATGGGTATCGCGCTATATGATGATGGATAGGGCGTGGCGGTATTTTTTGATCAAGCGCGTAAATGCTGATTCGTATCTGCTAGGCTTTGCCAACACTGCTAGACCGATTGCCAGGCTCTCTTCGCTGGGAGATATTTTGGTCTTTAATGCCGAAGGCAAATTTTTTAACGCTCCTGGTAGCGCAACCGATCTATTGGGGCAGGATTTTGATTTTTCGCGCCTAGGCGAAGTGGTGAGCTTCGAAGACGAATCGGGGCTAGGCTTTGCATATCTTGCAAAATTTGGAGATAATTTCGTAATGGCTCGCGAACGAGCCGGCTATTTTTTGGGCGCGGACGATTTTATCGTCGTAGCGCTAGCGGCGGCTATTTTAGCTTATTTAATCCTTCTAATTTCAAATTTTACGTTTTTAAAAAAGCGCGTTTTCATCCCGCTTGCAGCAGTTCAAAACGCTCTGCGCCAAGGGGATTACCACTCCAAAATCCGCGATATAGAAGCGCTAAATCCGCTAAGCTCCGTCTTAGAAATTTCTAAATCCATAGATGAGGTTTTGAAGTCTAATTTGCGCCACGGCGATTTTAGCCTCAGCTTTAAAGATGCGCTAAAATACAGCTCTCTTTCGGTGCTTAGCATCGATAACGTCGCAGGCACGATCGAAAGCGCTAGCAACGGCGCGCGCGAGCTTTACGGCGATGACGTCGTAGGACGGAATATCTTCGCGCTGCAAGCAGGCTCATTTTACGATCACGCCTATCAAACCCAGCGCGCAAACTATGTCAAAGAAAACTATGTCGTAACCCGCCAAGAGACCAAAAATGGCGTCAAAGACCTTTATGTTAAAAAATCTTATATCCGCGACGGAAGTAAAATTTCAACCCTTTTTGTGGTACTTGATGCGTCAAAATATCGCAGATTTTACGATGAAACCAAGCAAAAATATGAGTATTTAAATCACGCACCTATCGTTACGCTCGTGTTTGACTACACTTCGGGCAAGATCGTAGATGCTAGCAAAAATATAAAAGAGCTTTGGGGTTACGAAGCGGCGCAGTTTTTAAGCGGCGAGATAAGGCTATGGGATTTGTTGGATGAAAAGGACGCGAATGAGGCTAAAAATGAAATTTTAAACCGCTTAGCCGATATGCCCGCAGAAGAGCTAAGCTTTTCTCAAAGCTATAAAATTCGCCACAATGACAATATCCGCTATAGCTACGAAGTGAGTATCTATGTCAAAAAGTCCGCCTCCAGGGCTGCGTTTTATTTTCAAAATATCGATGACGATGTTAAGGCGATCCGCGGCTTGCAGGAGGATTTGGACTTTTATCGCACGGTAATCGAGACTAGGAATTTTTGCACCTGCTTAATCGACCTTGATGCGCAGACGCTATCGTTTGATAAAAATTACTTTAAAATTTTAAAATATCGCGGCAAAAGGCTAAACACTGCGATGAGCTTTGGGGAGTTCAGTTATGAAATTTACTTCGCGGATTTAGAGAATTTCAATAAAATGATCCGCGAATGCACCGCCGGGCTTAGGAGCGATTTTAGCTGCGAATTTCGTCTGCGAAACGCCGCTAATGCCTATACTTGGATTAGTATGCAAGGCTACGTCACCGAAAAGCACGGCTCTCGCTCTCGCCTTGTAAAAACTACGCTCGAAGATATCAGCTCGCGCAAGCAGACGGAGCTGGAGCTAAATTTAAACGCCAACGTCTTTTCGCGCTCGCTAGAGGCGATCTTAATCACAGATGAGAGCGGTCGCGTGCTGCGCGCTAATAACGTCTTTTATGAAATCACCGGCTATAGCGAAAGCCAAACCATCGGCAAAATTCCAAATTTCTTCGCTCCTACGGAAGGCGGAGCAGACGTGATGGAGAGGATTAGAAAAAATCTCGTCGGCAAACAGACCTCTTACAAAGATGAAATTTACGGACTAAAAAGAGGCGGTGGCACCTTTCCTGCGCTATTTACGGCAATTGCGATAAAGGATGATTTTTCGCTTACTTCAAATTTCATTCTGATGTTTACCGAAATTTCGCAGATCAAACAAAAGGAGAGCGAGCTAGCCAAGATCGCCCACCACGACGCGCTTACGGGGCTTCCGAACAGAGTGTATTTTATGAAAGCCGCGCAGGGCTATACCGCAAACGCGGGCAGCAGCGGCAAATTGATGGCTGTGCTTTTCATCGATTTTGATGGCTTTAAGGCGATCAACGACACCTACGGGCACGAGGTCGGCGATATGTTTTTACAAGCGATCTCAAAGGCGATGAGCGGGCTACTGCGCAAAGGCGATATCTTAGCGCGCCTAGGCGGCGATGAGTTTGGCGCTATCATTGGCGATCTGCAAAGTAAGGATGCCGCGCATGTGCTATTAGATCGTCTGCTTGGAATTTCAAAGATGAAATTTAACCTCAAAGGCAATGAGATTAGCGCAAGCATCAGCGTTGGCGCAGCGTTTTACGACGGCAGCGAAAAGATCGATTTTCCAGGACTTTTATCGCGCGCCGATAGAGCGATGTATCGCGCTAAAACGAGCGGCAAAAACCGCTACTGCATCTTTGAGCGCGCCGAAGCAGACGGGCCTAGCGAGGAAGGGATTGCTGCGGCGATCGAAGAGGGGGAGTTTTTCGTGCTCTATCAGCCGATCATTAGCGGCGCGCAGATTTACGGGTATGAGCTGCTTTTACGCTGGGATCGCGGAAAGCGCGGAATTCTTGCCCCGCAGGATTTTGCGCAGATATTAAGCGAGCCGCGATTTGAGTTGCCGATCTCAAAATTTGCGTTTTCAAAGATGATGGAATTTAATGCTCAAACGGGCGCAAACTGCTCGATAAACGTAAGTCTAGCCGTGCTTACAAACGACGAATTTTACGATTTCGTAGCTCATAGCTTGCGAGACAGAGCTAATGCAAAAGGCGAGTTGATGTTTGAGATAACCGATTTTAGCGAGCAAAATTTTAAGGAATTCGCCCCTGCGCGTGGGCGTTATGCAGATCTTGGGGTTAAATTTGCTCTTAATAGTGCAAATAAAAGCAATATCCCATTCCTGAATGCCCAGCCTTTCGATGTCGTTAAAATCGACCGCGAGCTCTGCCTTGACATAGGCAAGAAAAAAAATGCTATCCGAACGATGGTGGAGATCACGGGCAAGCTAAAGCGGGAGTTTGGATTTGCTCTCGGTGCTCAAGGGGTCGAAAACGCGCTGTCGCTGCGACTTTTAAATAATCTAAAATTTAACTATCTGCAGGGAAATTTTATTGCAAAAGCGTTGGACCGCAGAGAGATAGACGCTTTCATTGCGCGATTTAAAGATACGCCCAAGCTCGCAGCCATCGATAAAGATGAGTTTATCAGCTTCTTAAACGCGCTTGATTACAAAGAGCTTGCTTTAAGCTTCGTTTCGCGCGCCGATGCGGGCGATCTGAGCCCTGGAGAGTTCGAAGGCTTTAGAGCAAAATTCGGCGAAATTTTAAACAAAACTCAAAGCGCGGGCAGCGAAAAATTTGCGCTAAATACAGAAATACGTAAGCAAATTTTAGATATTCTTTCGCTTGATTACCGCGTTTTGGCAAGCTTCATTCAGAGCTTTAAAACGCGGCTAAATCAGTTCATAAGCGATTTGGAGGCAGCATGATAGATAGCGTTAGCGCCGATTTCGATCACGAGATACCAAACGGCTCGAGGCTGTATTTCGGAAAGAGCGCGCAGCTCAAGCGCGAGCTGGAAAATAAAGCGAGCGAAATCCTCGTGCAAAATGGCTTTAGCGAAATTTTAACGCCATATTTTTCATATCATCAACACCTAAGCGTCGCGCCGCAGAAGCTTCTCAAGCTATCTGATCCCACGAACCATGAGCTTGCGCTTCGCGCAGACAGCACCGTGGACGTCGTACGTATCGTGCGCAAACGGCTGAAAGACGATAAGTTAAGGCGACTATTTTATGTCCAGCCGACCTTTAAATACCCAAGCGACGAGTTTTATCAGATCGGCGCGGAGCTGATCGGGGAGAAAAATCTACCACTTGCGATCAAAATCGCACAGGAATTTTTTAAAGAATTTGATCTTGTGCCCGCGCTTCAGCTGAGCAATATCGAAATTCCGAAAAAAATTTGCGAAATTTTAAACCTGCCGCTTGAAATTTTTGAAAAGGGCAAGATTGAGACACTGCTTGAGCAAAATTTGCCCTGGCTGGACGCTACGGCTCGCGCCGTGTCGCTAAAGGACGTGCAGGATCTGCGCGCGCAGGTGCCTGAAGAGCTAAAGCCCTGCTTAGATGAAATTTTAAACCTAGGCGTGGATTACGAGTGTATCCGCGTTTCGCTGCTGTATTACTCCAAAATGCGCTATTACGATGCGCTATTTTTTAGATTTTTGGATGCGAGCGCAGTGTATTGCAACGGCGGAAATTACGAAATAGACGGGCTAAAATCCAGCGGCTTTGCGCTGCTAGTGGATGCTTTGATAGAAAAAATTATGCAAAAGGATGAGAAATGAGTAAAGTTGACGTAGTCATCGGCGCCCAGTGGGGCGATGAGGGTAAGGGTAAGATCGTAGATATGATAAGCGCGAATTACGATTTCGTATGTCGCAGCAGCGGCGGGCACAACGCGGGCCACACCATCGTCATAAACGGCGAGAAATTTGCGCTACATCTGGTGCCTAGCGGCGTGCTTCATAAAAATATCATCAACATCATCGGAAACGGCGTCGTTATCAACCCCGACGTGCTGATTACCGAGATGGCGCAGTTTGAAAATTTAAAGGGCAGATTTTTCATAAGCGAGAAGGCGTTTTTAAATTTACAGTACCACTCGCTGATCGATCAGGCGCGCGAAAAGAGTAAGGGCGAGCTTGCGATCGGCACCACCGGTAAGGGCATAGGGCCTGCGTATGCCGATAAGATCGCGCGCACGGGGCACCGCGTAGTGGAGCTTTTGGAGCCCGAAAGGCTTGCCGAGGCGCTATCGCGGGATTTCGCTTCGCATGAGAGCGTTTTTGAAAAAGCGGGGGTTAAAATTCCTAGCAAGCTTGAAATTTACGATGAGCTAAAGCGCTATAAAAGCGCGCTCGAGCCATACATCGCAGATACCACGCACATGCTGTGGAAGGCGCTTGATTACGACAAGCGCGTGCTCGTAGAGGGCGCGCAAGGAAGCCTGCTTGATATCGATCACGGCACCTATCCTTACGTCACGAGCTCGACGACTATCGCGGGCGGGGCTTGCAGCGGGCTCGGGCTCGCGCCGAAAGATATCGGCACGGTGATGGGAATTTTAAAAGCCTACACCACCCGCGTGGGCAACGGCGCGTTTCCTACCGAGGATAAAGGCCCGCAGGGCGAGGCGATGCGCGAGATCGGTAAGGAGTACGGCACCACGACGGGGCGCGCGCGCCGCTGCGGCTGGTTCGACGGAGTGGCTACGAAATACGCCGTGCGCCTTAGCGGCATCGACAAGCTCGCGCTTATGAAGCTTGACGTCTTAGACGGCTTTGAGAGCATTAAAATTTGCCGCGCGTATCGCTACAAGGGTGAGGAGATCGATTATTTCCCGATCGATTTGGAAGCTGCCGAGCCGGTTTATGAGCAGATGCCGGGCTGGGACAGCGTCAAGGGAATTTCAAAATTTGAAGATCTGCCGCAAAACGCGCAAAATTATATCCGCAAAATAGAGGAGCTAAGCGGCGCGAAGGTGGGCTTCATCTCCACCAGTCCCGAAAGAAGCGACACGATAATTTTATAAACCCGGTGAAATTTTAAAATTTCACCCGTTGCGGGCGGCGAGACCGCTCATAGAACTGAATTTAAAGGAACGATCATGCGAATACGACTACCACACGTGCCATATATCGCGCATAAAATAGCGCTGGATCTGCTAAACTCGGGCTGCGTTACGCTGAGTGCGGGCATAGAGCCCGTCGCCAAGGAAGCGGATGAGATCATAAGGGCCGATCTGCAAAAAGAAAGAGCGATAGACGAGCGCGCAAACGAGCTGATAGATGAGCGCATAAGCGAGCTTGACGAGATGAGCGTGAATAAAAAAGATATGTTTTGGCTCATCAAACGCCACATCGCAAACGACGAGAATTTCGAGCTAAATTTCGAGGATCGCTACGGCACCATATCGCATAAAATTTTAGAAACCGTTTGGAAGAAAAATTTGATCGATTACAAAGTCTCGGAAAACAGGCTAAAGACGATAATTTATAACGCGATCGACGAATATCTTAAAAATTATCAAAAGATTGAGGATGCGGTCTATGAAAAGATCGAGGGCTACAAGCAAAAACTGATCCCCGGCACCGAAGAATACGAGCTTGTGTTCGAAAAGCTCTACGAAGAGGAGCTAAGAAAACGGGGCATGCTGTAATGAACGCGTATATCTACATAGAAAACGGCATCTACCTGCAGGCCAAGGCGTTCGGCAAGGGCGGTAGCGCATTCGGCGAGCTCGTGTTTAACACCTCCGCCACCGGCTACGAGGAGATTATCTCAGATCCTAGCTATGCGGGGCAGTTTATTATTTTCACTATGCCTGAAATCGGCATCGTAGGGATCAACGAAAACGACAAAGAAAGCTCCAAAATCCACGCAAGCGGAATTTTCGTAAGAAATTTTAACAACGAGCCTTCAAATTTCCGCTCGCAGATGAGCTTGGAGAATTATTTTCTGCAAAACGGAAAATTCGGCGTTTACGACATCGACACCAGATTTTTAACCAAGATGCTGCGCGATCAGGGCAGTCTGCGCGCCTTCGTTTCTACCGAGATCAGCGATAAGGCGGCTCTTAAAAAGGCGCTTAGCGAGTCTGCGCGCATAGAGGAGATCAACTACGTAAGCATCGTAAGCACGAAGGCGCCGTACAAGCACACCTCCGGTCGCTGGGATGCCGAGCGAGGAAGCTACGCCCAGCCCGCAAGCTGCGGCAAAAAGATAGCCGTGATCGATTACGGCGTCAAGCGAAACATCCTAAATGAGCTTTGCGATCTGGGGCTCGGCGTCGAGGTTTTCCCGCACGACGTTAAAGCGGAAGCGCTGATCGCAAAATTTAAAGATGGGCAGATCGACGGCGTGTTTTTATCAAACGGCCCGGGCGAGCCTCGCATGCTTAAAGAGGAGATCGCGCAGATCAAAAAGATGGTCGAAGCGCGCGTGCCGATTTTTGGAATTTGCCTAGGTCATCAGCTGCTAAGCAACGCGATGGGGTATGAGACCTATAAGCTGAAATTCGGCCAGCACGGCGCAAACCACCCCGTGCAAAACCTGCGCACCAAATCGATCGAGATCACCGCGCAAAACCACAACTACAACGTCCCAGAAACGATTGCGCAGATCTGCGAGATCACGCACCGAAATCTTTTCGACGGCACGATCGAGGGGGTTCGCTACAGGGAGTACCCCGTATTTTCGGTGCAGCACCACCCCGAAGCCAGCGCAGGGCCTACTGAGAGCAAATATATCTTTAAAGAATTTCTTGAAATTTTATGATTTTTGAAATTTTGCCTGCACTAAATTTTACCGCGATTGCGCGGTAAAATTTTAAATTTGCGGCAAGCTTTAAATTCTAACGCGGTCTTTGCGTCGTAGATTTAAAACCCGTTGCAGCCTGGATAATTGCAGGCTGGAGCGGTACGCAAAGCGCACTTTTGCGGACTTAGGATTGTCGCGGCGATTTTGGATTAAGCGGTTTTTGGATGAAACGGATCTGCGCTAGTCGCGATTTTAAATTTAAACCGGCTGCGCGCCGCATGCTTTTCATTCGTGTGATTTTTGCATCCGCTTAGCTTTTAAGTGCACGCGCGGCTAAATTTTATGCGTTTTAAATTTAAAAATTGGGCTTGGCGCGCTTTGCCCTTTCAAAACAGATCCTGCGGTATATTTAGCATGGCTTCAAGCTCTTTAAATTTGACGAACCATTTTGTTGCCGTTAAAAGTTCCGCTAGCAAGCTGCCCTGTCGCCCGTAAAATTTTATCTAACGTCGCCCGCCCGTTAAAGTCTTATTGACGCAATTTTGCCAGTTATGCCCTAGTTTTTGATAAACTATACCTGCCCTTCAAACCTTATCAGCGCTGTTTTATTTCCCTCTAAAAGCCATTTGCCTAAAATAAAATTCCACTCCGCCGCGTAGTGAAATTTTACCTACGCTAGCTTTGAAATTTTACTTTCAGCCGTTCTAAATCTCTTTCGCACCGATAAGATTTAGCTCGCTTTACTTTAAATTTTTGCTCCATTCCTAGGCTACAGTTTTTACTCACACTTGTTTTTTAATCCCGCCCATATTTACACCTAAAATAAGAGTTGTGTTACTTTATAAAATTAAATTTTTAACTTAACATTATTTTAAGCTCAATAAAAGAGAAAATTTGAAAGAATTTCGTTTGAAATTTCGCCTTGAGGGGTCTGCTATGAGCTGCGCTTTAAAAGAGCTGGACGTCTTGCTAGTCGAGGATGATACTAAATTACTAGCCTCGCTGCATAAGGCGTTTGAGGGTATTTTTAACAACGTTTACAATGCCCAAAACGGGCTTGAAGGTGTAAAAAAATTCAAAAAATTTAGTCCTAATCTCGTCATTACCGACATTTTAATGCCGATCGAGGATGGACTAGCGATGATACGTCAGATTAAGCAGATCTTTCCGCATGCCCCTATCGTGGTGCTTAGCGGCTTCAGTAGGGAGGAGCAGCTAAAAGGCGTTATGGAGATTGGCGTCGAGCGGTATTACTTTAAACCGGTAGATATCGCCGCATTTGTGCTAGAGATAAGTGCACTGATGAAGTCTAAGCTGGACTCGGTACGAGTCGTAAATATGGGCGCAGGCTACGTATTTGACGGGCTTCGTCGTATTTTGCTGAAGGATGGCGAGCAGATCGTGCTTACTAAAAAGGAGCTTTCTTTTGTTTCGCTGCTAGCCAGTCGCGTGGGCGAGCTGGTGCTTTACGAGGAGATCAAGCGTTATGTTTGGACTGAAGGAGCCGTGAGTGATACGGCGCTTCGCACCTTCGTCAAGCGTATCCGCGATAAAGTGGGAGGCGAAATCATAAAAAACGTCCCGAGCCTGGGATACAAGATCGAGCTTGAGCCCGCTTAAATTTGATCGCGTTTTTGCCGCTTTGTAATTTACGGAATCCACTCGTAAAATTTTGCGTCGAAATATGCCGCGATTAATGCGGAGCGAGGTAGAATTTTGCGCTCAAAGCGCCACAGATTAAAATTTTACGCTCATCCAACTTACTAAATTTGACTTGATAAAATTTAGCCTCTCAAGCTTTTCAAAAACTTCTTTGCTTAAAAGCCCAAACTAAAAATTTCTTGCTAAAATATCGCAAAATTCCGCGTTCTGCGAATCGCTCTAAAGGATTTGTTTTGAAAAATTTGCCCTCTAAAAATCTCTTTGTCTACACTAGCTCGCGTGCGCTACGCGCGGCGTTGCAAAGCGAGAGCGGCGGCGTGCTGGCGCCTAGGATTACGTTGGCGGAATTCTACGAAAAGGCGCTTTTTGTGCCGGATCTTGTCGCTTGCGGTGAGATAGACCGCGCGCTTTTTATGAAACAAGCGGTAAACGAGAGCAAGCGCGCAGGCGAGAGGCTTAAATTCCCTAGCGAGCTTTACGAGTTTATGCGCAACCGCGAGTATCTTTTCGGCTTTTTCAAGGAGCTTGCGACGGAGCGCGTAAGTATCGATGCGCTCGATCTTAGCGACACCTATGCGTGGTATGCCGAGCATTTTGAAATTCTGCGAGAGCTAGCGGGGGCGTATGCAAGGATTTTGCGCGAGCATGGATTTTACGATGAGATCACGCTGCCTGCGCTTTATGAGCTAAACGAGTCCTATCTGCGCGGATTTGAGCGGATAGAAATCAACATCGACGGCAATCCTAGCGCATTTGAGTTCGAGGTTTTTAAGCGCGCTGCAGAGCTTAGCGAGGTCGTACTGAGCTTTAGAGCCACGACTTTAAATTCCAAGCCCGTGCGCGCAGTGGAGGAGCTTTGCGGCATAAGCCTAGAGTTAGGTTTTGCATATCGCGTAAATCTTGGTACGGGTGAAATTTTAAGCCGAGAGCCGCTAAGCATGGGCGGAGCGGTTGTGTGTAGAGGCTTTGAGCTGCGAAGCTTGCAGGCGAGCTATGTTTTTGAAAAAATTTCATCCTTCGTGCGCACGGGCATCGCGCCGGAGCGCATCGCGGTAATTTTGCCCGACGAGAGCTTTGCCGGCACACTGCGGCTTTACGACGAGCGCATCGCAAGGGCTCGCAGCTCACACCGCATGCTAAATTTTGCGATGGGCGAGAAGCTTAAAGATAGCCTATTTTACGTAACGCTAGAGAAAATTTCGCAGTGTTTAAAAGAAGCGCGCAAGCCAAAATTTGGCGTAGATTACCACGCATTCAAAAGTCCGGATGGAGGATTTTTGGATGCGGAGGATTCCGCGGTACAGCAAAATTTAGCGCTAGGTAATTTCGCTTCTGAGAATTCTGCATCGCAAAATTTCGCACAGCAAAATTCCGCGTTTGATTTCGAAATTTTTTCAAATTCTAAAGCGGATTTAAATTTTATGTCTGCGCGAGAGTTTGAAAATACGGAAAATTTTGAAATTCTGCACGAAATTTCGGCGGAACGCGCGAATAGCGCGGAAGAGCAAAGCTTTTCGCTAGATCTTGCAGAGTTGCAAGAGCCCTTGGAACATGTGCAGCAGCGCGATTATTCAGCTCGTGCAAAACAGCAAGAGAGCCTACGATACTCTATGCAACTGGAGCATATAGAGCTTGAGGAAGAAGATAGGTATTCAAAAAGCCCTGAGCAGCGCGATCGCTTTAGGCGCTCTAAAATACGCGAGGGCGCAGATGAGTATCTGCAGCGCCCAAGCCCACAGGAGCTTGATCTATTTTTTGCGAGTGTGGGCGTGGATGATGCGCTTTTTGGCGAGTTCGCGCGCGATTTTGCAAAGCAAGTAAGCTTCGAGCATTTCGAGGCGCTAATTACCAAGCTCGCCTGTTTACCTAAAATTAGCGACGCGCTGCTGCAAGAAAAGCTAAAAGAGCCGCTATATCTAATTAAAATTTTGCTTCGAAAATTTAAGGACGAAAACCTAAGCTTGGGCAATCTGATCGATCTTTTTTTGTTAGAAATTTCGCGCATTAAGCTTGATGATGTTCGTGGCGGAAAGGTCACGGTAATGGGGCTTTTAGAGAGCCGTGGGCTACAATTTGACGGCGTGATAATCCCTGATTTTAACGATGATCTGGTGCCAAAGCGCAGTAGTGGAGAGATGTTTTTAAACTCTGCTTTGCGCGCTAGAGCAGGGCTCATCAGCCACGCAGATCGCGAAAATTTACAAAGATTTTACTACGACGGCTTGCTAAGAGGCGCTAAAAAAAGCGCGATTTGCTATCTGCAAAGCGTCGAGAAGTTGCCTTCGCGGTTTTTAAAAAGCTTTGAAGTGCAACAAGACGCGGAATTTTCGCAGGAGGATTATTTGCGGCTTTTTGGGCGAGAGGAATTTAAGCCCGCCTTATGCGGACAAGAAGATCCCGTGGCTCGCCATGATTTTTTTGCCGAGGAGCTGTCGTTTTCGCGGCTGGATACGTTTTTAGAATGCAAGAGGAAGTATTATTACCGCTACGTTTTCGGGCTAAAAGAGGGGCTAAAATTTGGCGAGGATAATGCGCTTTTAGGCAAAATTTTACATACGAGTTTTCAGCGTTTATACGAGCGAGCGGGGATGAAATTTAGCATGCAAAAATTTCGCTCTATTTATTCGCAGCTCGCGCGAGAAGCGGGCATCGCGCGCTTTGATGCGGAGCTTGAGCTAAAATCGGTAGAAAAGCTAGCTGGGCTTTTAGAAGGGCACGAGCAAATTTGGAGCTTTAGCGGTAGTGAAGTATCGCTAAAAGGCGAGCTTGATGGAGTGCGGCTGAGCGGGCGGATCGACCGCATCGACGAAGACAAGACAGGACGGAAGTTCATCATCGATTACAAACGTGGTTCAGCTAAAAAACATATGGAAAAATTCCAGCTTACGTTTTATCGCGCGCTTTTAGCCCAGGAGTGCGAATGCGCCTATCTATCGCTAAAAGATTGCGCGTTTACAACTCCTGGCGACAAAACGCCTAGCTTAGAAAACCTACGCGAGACGCTAAGCTCTATCGACAAGGAATTTGCAAGCGAGGTTGCTTTTACGCGTACGCAGGCGGTGCAAAGCTGCGAATACTGCGATTATAAAATCATTTGCAAGGGGCAGATTGATGGCAAAATTTGAAAATTATCTGGCGCTTGAAGCGAGCGCAGGCAGCGGCAAGACCTTCAATCTCGCAGTAAGGTTCATCGAGCTGGTTCTAAAAGGCGAGCCGATCAATGAAATTTTAGCGCTTACCTTCACCAAAAAAGCTGCTGCTGAGATGAAAACGCGTATCGTGGAGAAATTTCAAAATTTGCTGCTTTTGCAGGATGGCTCGCTAAAGCCTAGCGCCGAGCTGGAGCAAATTTGCGCTGATTTAGGACTAAGCGTGGATGAGGTTATGGCAGCTCAAGAACGGCTGAGCCCAAAATTTTTAAGTGAAAGCTTAAATATTTTTACCTTTGATGCGTTTTTTGCAAAAGCTCTGCGCTCCTTTGCGCTAAATAGCGGCATTGACCCAAGCTTTGAAAACGATGAAGGGATTTTGGGTGTGCAGCAGGCGGCGTTTTTAGGCGCGATTTGTAAAAACGAAGCGCTATTAGGAGAGGTCGTGGACTACGTAAGCGACTCAGGAATGACAAAGGGCGAGTTTTTAAATAGCTTACAAAGCATTTGGAGAGGCGATATAAGCATAAATCCGCCCACGCTTCCCGCAAACTCCGCACTGGCAGAGATAAATGAAATTTTATCTCGCTTGCAAAAAGCGGCGAGAGATGCGGGCGTAAGCGCTGGAGCCGTAAATGGGCTAAGCCCTGTTAGCGATCTGTCAAAATTATCCTCTGGTTTCATTCTTTCGGCTCTTGCCAACGGTAGTTTCGATTATCCGCGCTCACAGCTTAAAAAAATTTCGCATCTTGACGGCGAGCTAGTAAGGCTAAAAGACGCCATAGCTCGCGAAATAGCGTGGATGGATGCGACATATGCGGCTAAGCTGGCAGGACTAATTAAAATTTATGCTGAAGCGCTTAAATCGGTGCAGCGCAAAAGCGGCAAGCTCACGTTCGGCGATGTCACCGCAGCCGTGCACTCGCTGCTAAATCCAAGCGCAGAGGCGTTGCAGGGCAACCGCGAGCTTTTGTATTTCAGGCTCGATTCTAAAATCACGCATATTTTAATCGACGAATTCCAAGATACCGACATTTGCCAGTATGAAATCATGCTGCCGCTAATCTCCGAAGCGCTTGCCGGCAAAGGGGCGGAAGAGCGCTGCGGTAGCTTTTTTTACGTAGGCGATAAAAAACAGAGCATCTATAAATTTCGCGGCGCAGAGAGAAAAATTTTTGATATTTTGCGCGAGCAGTTTAGTCAAATCAAAACGCAGAGCCTGCCACGCAATTATCGCAGCTTAAAACTCATTGTAAAATTTGTAAATGAGATTTTGCGCGATAAATTTGCGTCTTATGAAGATCAAATCGCAGCAAATAAGCTAGATAGCGATCTGCCCGCTTCGGTGCTGCAAAAAATCAAGGATTATCCTTTTTCTCATCCGCAAATGCCACTATTTGAGGTGCAAAGCGACGATTACGGCTACGTAGCGGCATTTTCATACGACGACGTGCTAAGGGGGGCTGCGGAGCAAGCGCGCAGGCTTGTTGAGGAGTGCGGCGTAAGAGCTGATGATATTGCGATTTTATGCTGGAAAAACGAGCACGTAAGCGCGCTAAAAGAGATGCTATCAGAATTCTGCGAGGTTTGCAGCGGCTCAAATAAGGCTCTGCGTTGCAGCGAGCAGGTAAATGCCGTAATTCAATACGCGAAATTTTGCGTAGGTGGCGATGAAATTTATCTGCGAAACGCCGAAGCGATTTTGGGTAGGTGGCTTAAAAAGATAGCGGTCGATCTGCATAAAAATGCGCAAAAAACGGCAGAATTTATCGCTAGCGCGCTGAAGTTAAATTTTGTCGATCCGGATCTGCTGCTGTTTTTTGAGACGCTGGCAAAATTTAATAGTTTTAGCGAGTATCTGTTTGCAAACGACGAAACGGAGGTATTTGCTAAGGAAGAAAGCGGCATTAAAATTATGACCGTGCATAAGTCCAAGGGGCTTCAGTTCCCACACGTAATCGTTTGCGACCGCATCGGAGGAAAAGACCGGGGCGAGAGCTCAAAGCTTGCGACGGACTATGATTTTGCCACGCATAAGTGGAGGATTTTTTATAAATTTGCGAGCAGAAAGAGCCTGGATGCGGAATTCGCGGTGCTAATGGATGAAAACGATCGCTCTGCACATGAAGAGGATATAAATAAGCTCTATGTGGCATTTACCCGCGCCGAACGCTCGCTCATCATCGTAAAACGCTCCGAGGCAAAAATAGATCAATACAATTATAGCTTTTTTTCGCCTTACGCCAAAAAGACTAAGGGCGCGGGCGTCGTGGAGTGGCTGGATATCCCGGATTTTCAATACGGCTACGTAATCCCAAGCTCCGTAAAATCAGAAGAGAAACCGCCGCGCAAAAAGATCGCGCTTGTAGCGGGCGAGCCTCAAGGCGCGCAAGAAAAGGCAAGCGGCGGCGAAGCGGAGGCGCTAAGCGCGATATATTTCGGCGAGGCGCTGCACTATGCTTTGGAGATGAGCGAAGGATTTGCGGCGGATGAAATTTTACGAGGAGTAGGCTTGGCAAGAGGTCGCTACACTAAATTTTTAAATGATGCGGATTTTGAAAATATCGCGGCGCGGGCGCTCGGCCTAAGCAAAAACGAGGAATTTTTAGCTCTAATAAAGGGCGCTCAAGCTTATAAAGAGATGCCGATCAAAAGCGCGGAGGGTGAGCTTTTGCGCGTGGATCTGGCGTGCTTTGGGCAGGATGAAATTTTGCTTTTTGATTACAAAAGCTCCGAAAAATACCTCGCGCAAAACAAAGCTCAAGTGACGCGATATAAAAGCGTGATCCGCGAATTTTATCCGCATGCGCGGGTGCGCGCCTTCGTGCTGGTTCTAGAAGCTGCGGGCGCTAGGTTGATCGAAGTAAATGAGGAGGGATAAAATTTTAAAGCTTAGATGAAATTTGAGCGCAGATAGATTAAAGATAGCTTAAATTAAGCTATACATAAGGATATTTCTATATAATCACAGCTCAAATTTTAATAAGGCGGAAACCATGACAGAAATTACAAAGCCTAGCGAAGTTAAGCGCGACTGGGTCGTTATCGACGCGACCGACAAAAGATTCGGTAGGATGCTTACCGAAGTTGCGGTATTGCTACGCGGCAAACACAAACCAAGCTATACTCCAAACGTGGATTGCGGAGACTACGTCGTTATCATAAACGCTTCAAAAGCCGTATTTACCGGCAATAACAAAGGCGACGACAAGCTTTATCACAGCTACTCGGGCTATTTCGGAAGCGTAAAGAGCGTGAAATTTCAAGACCTGCTTAAAAATAATCCCGCAAAACTCTATAGACTTGCGGTTCGCGGTATGCTTCCTAAGACGAAGCTTGGCAAGGCGATGATCAAAAAGCTATTCGTATATGAAGGCGGCGAGCACCCTCATACTGCACAAACAACTAAAAAAGGAAAATAATCATGGCGACAATTTATGCAACCGGAAAGAGAAAAACTGCCGTAGCTAAGGTTTGGGTAAAACCTGGAAGCGGCAAGATCGTAGTAAACGGTATGGATCTAAACACCTGGCTAGGCGGTCACGAAGCGATCAAGCTAAGGGTTGTTCAGCCGCTTTTGGCGACTAAACAAGAGACCTCGATGGATATCACCGCGCAGACTTTAGGCGGCGGATATTCGGCTCAAGCAGATGCGCTAAAGCACGGAATTTCAAAAGCGCTTGCCGCGATGGATAAGGATTTTAGAGCGGCTCTTAAGCCGAAAGGTCTGCTAACTCGCGATAGCCGCGTGGTCGAGCGAAAGAAATTCGGTCGCCGCAAAGCGCGCAGAAGCCCGCAATTTTCAAAGAGGTAATGGTTTTTTTACAAAATTTGCGGCAAAATTGTCGTATATTTGTAAATTCTTTAAAAATTTTATGGTAATATCGAATTACAACTTTATTTGAAAGGATGTTTAATGAAGAAAGTTCTACTTGCATTAAGCTTATGTGCATCTAGTGCGTTGCTCGCTAGCGATGCTGATTATCACTGGGAGATTACCCCTACTGTTGGCGGAATGACTCATGAGGGAAATATGGATTTGGATTCGAATTTTATGTTCGGTCTACGCCTTGCTAAAAACCTACAAGATTCGTTTATCGATCAAGTAGAGGTTGGTTTTGATTACTCTCGCAATATCGGCGTAGAGGATTTGGCTCATAGAGTAGGCAACGACAAGCCTGATGCTAAATACTATCACATCAATGCTGTAAAAGACTTGGTAAATTTCACCGATAATTTCAAATTATACGGCTTGCTAGGTCTTGGCTATATGGATTACACTAAAGACGTTTACAACGATGGCGATCAAGATAGCGGCTTCGGTCAATACGGCTTGGGTCTAAAATACTACATTACCGACAATTTTGCTACAAAACTTGAAGCACGCGATGCTATCAGATTTGACGACGGCAACCACGTATTGTTCTATACTCTAGGCTTTGCAGTTGATTTTGGCAAGAGATATGCTGACGCAGCTCCAGTTGCTCCGGCTCCTGCAGGTTGCAAAGATGCAGATAACGACGGCGTATGCGATAATGTCGATAGATGCCCAGGCACACCTGCTGGCGTAGTTGTAGATGAATATGGTTGCGAGAAAGTTATTAGATTAAATTTGGGTGTAAATTTCGCTACAGATAGCTCAAAAATTTCTCCTGAGTTTATGAACCAGATCAAAAACGTAAGCGACGTGCTAGTAGCTCACCCTGATTACAAAGTAATCCTAGAGGGTCACACCGATAGCACCGGCTCGAATGCATATAATCAAAAGCTTTCCGAGCGCAGAGCTGCTGCAGTTGGAGGGGCGCTTAAGAGCTTCGGCGTAGATGCTAGCAGAATCACCACTGTAGGATATGGTGAGACTAAGCCTATCGCTACAAACGCTACTAAAGCAGGCCGCGCTCAAAATAGACGCGTTGATGCTAAATTTAGAAAATAATCTTTTCTAGATCCACATAAGCGGAGCTTCGGCTCCGCTTTTTTTATATCCAAATTAAATTTCAAAATGCCAAAATTCCAAACCACTCTGCTTTTTGATCTCGATGGTACGCTCATAGACTCCACGCCCGCGATACTGGATGGCTTTCACTACGCGTTTGCGCATTTGGGTGCTGCGGAGCCTAGCGACGAAGCGATTAAAAGGCTTATCGGGCATCCGTTAGAGGTAATGTTTGAGCGTCTAGGCGTGACGCGCGATGTGCAGAATTTCGTGCTCGCCTACAAACAGCGATACGCGCAAACTTTTTTGGATCAGACCGTTCTGCTAAGCGGTGCGTTCGAAGCGGTTCGTGCGGCGAGCGAGTTTGCAAACTTAGGCGTCGTGACGACCAAGACGTCGAAATTTTCTAAAATTTTATTGCAGCATCTGGGTATTGCGAAATTTTTTGGCACCATCGTCGGGCGAGAGGATGTGCAAAACCCCAAACCAAGCGCCGAACCAATCTTAAAGGCGCTCGAAAATTTAGGAATTTGCGGCGCGACCGCTAGCCAAAGCCCGCATGCGGCTTGCGGTAAAACTCACGACGCGACTGCCGATGAAAATACAAGCGCTGCTAGCAGGAACGCGATTTTGAGTGAAATTTCAGCGCCTGATTTAAAGAGCCTTCCTGCGCTTGATCCTGATCCTAGCAAAGTTTGCGAGCAAAATTTAAGCAGCATTGCAAGTCAAAATCCCGATAGAATTTCGTTTAAAAATTTAAGCGAAGCGATTGGTGTTAAATACAAAGCTGGCGATAATAGCCAAAAGAGCGGTGTGGGCATCGAGGGCGAGAGCGATAAAGGCGGAGCGCGCGGCAGTAAAATTTATGATGCGCATGAGCTAAATTCCACTCCTTGTTATGACAAAATTTGCAGTGACGAGATTCTGCCTTCTGTAAGCCAAAATATCTTTATGATCGGCGATACGTCGCTTGACGCCATTTCGGCAAAGTCGGCAGCGGTGCGAAGCGTGGGCGTAAGCTGCGGTTACGGCAGTGCCTCGGAGCTACGGGCGCATTTCGAGTTCGTATGCGCGGACGCAAAAGAGGCGATTGAGTTGATACGCGAAATTTCATCGAAATTTTAGGCGCGACGGAGCGAAATTTTACCTAGTTTTGATGCGCTATTTTTGCAAATATTTAAGCGAATTCGCGCTCGAGATTTAAAATTCCAATTATTCGCATTTTAAACAGCGCGCGATATAAATGTCCGCGCTATTTAGTTGGAGGGGTAAAGCGCTTTCTAAGTGTTCAAACGATGCGCGGAGTTAAATTCCGCATATTTCTGCTCTGGTCTAGCAATAGCCCGTGCCATATTAACGATATATGAGAGATTTCACTTTGTTCGTCGTGCTTGATTTGATTCGTCAATATTCGGTATTAACGACGTATAGGAAAATTTTGCTACCTCGAGTAATTGTGTTCTATTCACTTTCGGTTTGTATTAACACAATGTACTGGAAAATCTTGCCGTAGCCAAATTTTACGCAATTTTACAATATCTTTTGAGCCTGCGAACGGCCTTTGCAAGAAATTTTATGCAAGCTTCACACTCAAATTCTGGCTTTGATTTTAGTTTAGACCCCGCCTAATCGCGATAAATTCTATGCTCCGCTTGAGGCAAGTATTTGGTAAGACTTTTTTTGTGCGATCTTGCCGCAAGTCTATTTGGCGCTTATTTTGGGCGCCGTATTTGGGTTTTGTCGCAATTATGCTCGCTACGGATTTTCGGTGTGATTTATAGCATTTAAGGCCGCGCCCGCGCCCAGCGAGCACTAAACATATATGTTTTGAAGACAGGCTTATATACTAAAATTTCATCCTGCGACAAATAGCTCGCAAAGGCGTAAATATAGGATAAACTAGCCAAATTTTAAAATTTAGCTCCGCGGCGAGTAGCCATATTCTTTTATCGAAGCCTATGAAAGCAGCGTTAGCTTTTGCGTTTGAATTTTATCATTTCGGCGCAGCAGGGCTTTAAATTTAATCTAAAATTTTGCAAAATTTTAAAATTCCGCCCGCTCTTATGCTTTTTTAAAGCAAAATTCTATAAAATACCGCTTCCGCAATGGGCTATCGTCTAATGGCAGGACAACAAACTCTGGATTTGTGAATATAGGTTCGACCCCTATTAGCCCATCCACTTAAATTTTTTAATCCCCTTTATCATAGCTAGCATTTGAAATTAATTTGCGCGTCATTTTTGCAGATCGTGGCAGCATTCGCCGGCTAAGGCAAATTGCATCGAGCCATAAATAGGCAAAATTTTATCGAGCTAATAAGTAAGTTGCCGCTTTAAAGCGGTGGATTATTTGATTTTTTTTCTGCCTTTGTAAGTGGCGATGCTTTGATACGAGCCATCCTTTTTAAACGCCACCACGTCATAGATCTCGGGCTGAGAGCCTTGCTCCATACCTGGTGCTTCTAGTGGCATGCCAGGTACTGCTATGCCGATAACGTCTTTAGGCTTATTTTTTAGTAACGTGCGGATTTCGCCTACTGGCATATGCCCCTCGATTACATACCCGTCTATGATCGCGGTGTGGCAGCTAGCGAGCTCTAGCGGAAGCCCAAGCTCATTCTTTTTCTGAATAAGCGGCTCGTCAGCCAGCGAAATCATCTCGACTTCAAATCCGTTTTGCTCCATGTATTTTGCCCAGTTGTGACAACAGCCGCAACTCTCGCCGTGATAGACCTTGACATGTTCGCTCGCCGCCGCATAGCTACCTAATGCCGCTAAAAGCGCACCTACAAATAAAATTTTCTTCATATTTTGCCCCAGTGATTAAAAGTCCTCGATTATACAATACGTATAGTAAATTTTTAAGAGCGAACCATATAACTCTAAGATTAAATTTGACGAAGCAGACCCGCTCGTAAGCCGAAATTTTACAAAATTTTAAAATTTCGGCGTCGCGGATAAGTTGGTTATAGGCACTGAGAGAGTGCTGATTTAATAGCGGATTTTGATACGTAGCCTTCCGAGTCGCTGGTAAGTGATACGTCGCAGCCTGGCTTATAGTTTTTCCAGGTGTAGATATTGCCATTGTCTTCGGTTGTTTTGATGGAGTCTGGCTGTTTATTCCACGCAGAAATTACTTGATTGATATGAAATGCATCGCTGCGGTTTTTCGGCGCATTAGTCATACCTGTGCTATCGGGCAAGGTCGTTTCGACCATATCGGTGGTGCCTGCGGTGGAAACCTCTTGGACTTTATCATTTACGCCGCCGATATTTGTTTTGCTGCTTTGGGATTTTGTTTGATTGCGTACTCCGCTTGGTTCGTTGGATATATTCCAGTTGGAACAACCGATAAAAAATACCGCTGCTACGAGCGCAGCTATTAAATTTCTCATAAAATTCTCCTTCAAAAATTTCGTTGCGATAGTAGCACATTTATCTTTAGTTTAAAATAAATCCGAGCCCTTGAAATTTGAAATTTCGTAGGAATTTTGTGAGGCGTTTCAGTAGGAATTTATAAAATTTGAGATAATATTGCAACTTTTCATACCAAACGGGCTTTTAAATTTTGCACGGCAAATGCCTTTTTGGCTACCAAATTTTAAAGGATTTTTGATGTATGCTATCATCAAACACGGCGGCAAGCAGTATAAGGTCGAAGAGGGCAACTACCTAAATTTAGACCATTTTAATGCTGAGCCGAAAGCAAAGCTCGAACTTAGCGAAGTTTTAGCGCTAAACGACGGCGAGTTAAAGGTAGGAGCACCGTTCGTAAAGGGTGCCA
The DNA here is from genome assembly GCF_937997405.1 of uncultured Campylobacter sp. Classification (GTDB taxonomy): domain Bacteria; phylum Campylobacterota; class Campylobacteria; order Campylobacterales; family Campylobacteraceae; genus Campylobacter_B. The sequence continues at coordinate 28,215 of NZ_CALKTL010000140.1, forward strand.
AGGTGGTTTTGGAAGTCGTTTGCGAGGGCAAAGATAAAAAAGTCGTTATCTTCAAAAAACGCAGACGTAAAGATTCAAAAGTAAAACGCGGCTTCAGACGCCAATACACCCGCGTCAAAGTCGTTTCGATTAACGCATAAAGGATAGGAAATGGCACACAAAAAAGGTCAAGGCTCAACCCAAAATAATAGAGATAGTATCGGACGCCGCTTGGGCGTCAAAAAATTTGGCGGCGAGTTCGTTCGCGCAGGCAACATCATCATCCGCCAGCGCGGCACTGCGACGCACCCGGGTTGCAACGTAGGCATGGGTAACGATCACACTATTTTCGCGCTGATCGACGGCGTCGTAAAATTTGAGCGAAAAGATAAAAATCGCAAAAAAGTATCGGTTTATCCAGCCGCGTAATTACCGCTAAATCTTCGGGGGCGCAAGCCCCTCTTTTAAAATTTCATCCGTTTAAAAATTATCTTCAACTCATTTGGCTATAATTGCCGTTTAAAATTTAAGGATAGCTATGTTCATAGACAGCGTAAAATTTAGCGTCAAATCAGGCGACGGCGGCGCAGGTTGCGTTAGCTTCCGCCGCGAAAAATTCGTCATCTTAGGCGGTCCCGACGGCGGCGACGGCGGCGACGGCGGCGACGTGTATTTTAGGGTTGATAAAAATTCCCACACCCTCTCATCCTATAAGGGCAAGCGTGAGTTTAAAGCGCAAAACGGCGCGCCCGGCGAGGGTCGCAAAAAGACCGGCAAAAGCGGCGAGGATCTCTATCTCATCGTCCCTCCAGGCACCAGCGTTTACGACGAGGATAGTGGCGAGCTGGTGCTTGATATGCTAAATGACGGCGAGACGAGGCTATTTTTAAAAGGCGGCAAAGGCGGGCTTGGCAACGTGCACTTTAAAAGCTCGATTAACCAAGTCCCAGAATACGCGCAAAAAGGCCTAGAGGGGCAGACGCGCGAGGTGCGCTTGGAGCTAAAACTCATCGCTGACGTGGGGCTCGTAGGCTTTCCAAACGTGGGCAAAAGCACGCTAATCTCGACCGTCTCAAACGCTAAACCTCAGATCGCAAACTACGAGTTTACCACGCTCACGCCAAAGCTCGGTCTAGTCGAGGTGGACGAATACAGCGGCTTTGTCATGGCCGATATCCCGGGCATTATCGAGGGTGCTAGCGAAGGGCGCGGGCTTGGCGTGCAGTTTTTAAAACACGTCGAGCGCACGAAAATTTTGCTTTTTATGCTCGATCTTGCGAACTACCGCAGCCTTGAGGAGCAGTTTGACGCGCTGAGGGCCGAGACGGCGAAATTTTCAGGCGAGCTTGCAAAAAGAGACTACGCGATCGCTCTAACTCGCGCGGACGCGGCCGAAAATTTGCAGGAAAAATTTTACGCGTTTTTGTCGCATTTGGGGCTTGCGGGTACGGCTGGCGAGATGAAATTTAAACAAGATATTTATGAGCTTGACGCCTCTAAGCCGTTTTTTGTAATGCCGATATCTTCGGCGACTGGGCAAAATATAAACGAGCTAAAATTTAACCTGCTTGAGTTGCTTAAAAAAGAGTTATAATATTTTTATTAAGGATTATAAAATGAGCATTGGTTCAGAGTGGAATAAATGGGATTTACATATTCATACGCCATTATCTATTGTTCAGCATTATGGCAATGATACTGAAGAAGTGTGGGAGAAATATATTAAAGACATAGAAAATCTACCTCCTGAATTTAAAGTTTTAGGCATTAATGACTATCTTTTTCTTGACGGTTATGAAAGGCTAAAAAAAGAAAAGGAACAAAATGGTAGATTGCGAAATATAAATCTTATGCTACCCGTTATTGAATTTAGGATAGAAAAATTTGCAGGTGTAGAATTTAGTGGTTTAAAAAGAATAAACTTACATGTAATTTTTTCAGATAAATTAAATATCGAAACTATTAAAAGTCAATTCTTAAATACATTAGAGCAGAGTTATTCTATCGAAAGTAATTCTGAAAAATGGCATAGAGCAATTACTAAAGATAGCCTAAGAGATTTGGGGCAAAAAATTATCGATAGTGCACCAGAAGAACAAAAGCAAAAATACCAAAGCCCATTAATAGAGGGCTTTAATAACTTAAATATTAAAGAAGATGATATTTTTAAGGCACTTGACAAAGATTGTTTTGTAGGAAAATATCTTATAGCAATAGGCAAGACAGAATGGGATGAATTAAAATGGTCGGAAAGTTCTATTGTAACTAAAAAAGATATAATAAATAAATCAGATATAATATTTACTTCCGCAAAAAGCATTGAAGCATTCAATAAAGCAAAAAGCAAACTCAAAGAATGTGGTGTTAAAGATTTATTATTAGATTGCAGCGATGCACATTATTTCTCTAATAGTAGCGAAAAAGATAGGATTGGAAAATGCTATACTTGGATTAAGGCAGATACAACTTTTGAAGGTTTGAAGCAAGTAATTTACGAGCCCACAAGGATATACATTGGAGAAAATAAACCACAGGCGGCTATCTATAAAATCAGTCCAATTACAATTAATATTTTAACCAAAAGATTCTTTTTCTCTAAATCCCACTTTGGAGAATTATTTTTATGGTTTTTCTCCAAATTTTTACCTTCGTCTACTGTCAAAATAGCGTCATTTTTTTCTGCCAGTTAATCTCACTCCTT
>NZ_CALKTL010000141.1 GCF_937997405.1 uncultured Campylobacter sp.
GAGGCGGCGGCAAAAAGACGATCAAAGATTACAAAAATTTCAGCCGTGAGGAGCTGGAGACTTTATGCCTCGAAAAGAACGACAAGATCGCCTGCCAGCGTATCGCCGTGGACTATATCAAAGAAAATAAACCGAAAAAATGATCTAAATTTGCGAGGCTAATTTTGTGGTTTCGCTCAAATAGCGCGCGGTTAAATTTCTTTCTAGCCCGGTCCAAACGCTACGCGGATAAATTTGCCCGCAAAGCACGGCTAAAATGTCGATTAAATCGGTACCGAGCGCCGCGCAAATAGCGTAAATTTAAAAGCAATAATTCAAGTATTAGCATGCGCGCTGAAAAACCGCTAGCGCAAATTAAAAGCGATAAATCGCGCTGTGTTCTTTACGCGCAGACAAAAGGAGCGACGGATGAAAATTTTATGGCAAAGTAGGCTTCAAAACAGACTTCGCGATATCAGCAAAACGTCCTGATAAAGGGCGATCGCGCATTTTACGTAGGCGATAACGACGAGCAAAAGCAGATGAAGCTTAGAAAATTCTCGCTCGAAAGCGGCAAGCAGCTAGCCGGCGCGCCTTTCCGCGATTTTACCCGTGCCGCGACCTTTGACGATGACGGCCGCACGCTCGTAGTTTTGGGCTTTATAGACACGATTTATAAATTTAACGCCGCGGATCTCGCGCTCATCTCAAAGCACAAGAAGGGCGTGCTAAAATACGGCAATTTTATCGCGCTAAGTAGCAAGGGCGGCGATAAAAAGGCTATTACGGCGACCGACGATACGCTTTTTATTTACGATTTTAAGACGCAGGCGGGCATGCGAAAGCGATTAAAGGGCTGCACGGCGATTTTTAAGCAAGATGAGTTAAATTTCTTGATTTTTACGCGTTCGGGTCAAATTTACCGCTTAAATTTAAGCGGTTGCGAGCTTAAAATCATTGCTAAAACTTGCCCTATGGCGCAGGTGCAGGGCGTAGAAGGCGGATATTGCATTCGCGCGGGCGAGGCTGGCGAAAACGGCGAAATAGAGGGTGCTAACGAGCTAGTTTTTACGGATGCAAATTTTAACGTTAAATTCCGCGTGAAACTGGACTTTGATTTCGATAGATTCGAGCTTGCGACGGATGGACCGGACGGCTGGCGCGGGCACTTTATAAACGAGCCGAATGAGCTGAGGGTTCTTGATCTGCGTAGAGAGGCGGACGGCTTCGAGCACGGCAAAACGGGCGACCTCGAGAGCGGCGAGCACGACGACTCGGGCAAATTTGCGCACGATAAAGCCGAGAAATTTAGATGCGACGAAGCGGACGAATTTAATCGCGGCGGCTCGGGCGAATTTACACAGGGCAAGGCGAGCAAATCCGGATGCGAAGCGACGGATAAATTTGAGTACGACGAGCCCTTTAAATTTAAACTCGGCGAGCAGGTCCAATACCTCGCGGCAAAGTCCGTGTTGACGCATAAATTTAAACAAAAGGGTGCGAGAATTTTAGGCGTCGTTACGGCTGCTTCTTGCCGGGCTGCGAGCACAAAATACGAAGCGAAGCAGAAGGGCGCATTTGCCGAGCAAAATTTAGCGCCCGAAGGCGACCGCGGCATCGAAAACCTTGAATATTCACTCCTCGCTCCCGGTAAAAATGAAAAACGCAGGCATCGCACACCCGAGCGCGCCCGCGATCTCGTACTAGTCGATAACGCCTACGACGAGGATGCGGAGCAAATTTTAACCTGCTATGAGATCTAAGCCATAGTCCATTCAAGCACGCACATATTCCTGATTTAAAATTTGCAGCTATGATTTCGCGCCTTTAATTAAGGCAGGTTTGCTAAAAATTTTGCAAAAATTTTATATAGAATTCTACCAAGACGCGGCAAATACCCGTTTAAAAATTCTACGACATGCAGAGGCGAGATCGTTGCAAAAAAATCGCGGGTCGGCGATGAATAGGGCACAATGACAAGGACAAATCTTAACGCCCTAAGTGCTAGCAAATTTAAAGCGCTATTCAAAAGGCATTCGCAAAATTTTATCTCGAGCGGTGCGTTCTAAATTTCAAATTCTACGGCGCTGAGTACGGCGCGCCCGCACCCTATCAAATTTAAAATTTCAGATCAACGACGATTTGTACGGCGCGACCGCGCCCTTTCGCCGCTATCAGCACTTGACGTTTTTTGCCTTGCTGTCTTGCATCGCGCGGAAAAATTCCGCCCTACTTAGCGGGATTTCGTCAGGATGAGCGCTTCTGAAATGGCGCAGATAGCCCTCGTAATCGCCGAGCCCGATGAGCGGCGCAAGTGCGGCATCCGCGCGCGCCAAAAATTTTGCCACGGCCTTCAGGGCTGCGAGCGGATTAAATTTAAGCTTTTTCATAAACGCCCCTATCTATGTGCTCGCTTTCTGCCAGTTTAAAATACCCCTCGCTTGCGCCGCCCTTTGAAATTTTAAGGCACATTCGGATCGTTTGGACGATGACTATGATCGTGACTACGACGAAAAGAGCGCATAGCACGGCGTCGATGACGTTATTTCTGATGATAGCCTGTGCCTTTTCTATCGCGGTAGGATCGCTCAGGCTAGCGAGCTTGGCGGCGGTATTTTGCGCGATAGCCACGTGGCTTACCGCGTCGTGCACGCGCTCACCGTTAGCCGGCATTAGCTTCAAGATCGCCGCATAAAGCGTGGTTATAAGCACCCAAATCGCAGGAGCGATCGTAACGAAGGCGTATTTTTGCTTGCCCATTTTAAAAAGCACCACCGTAGCGAGCAGCAGCGCGATGCCCGCGAGCATCTGATTGGACGCGCCGAAAAGCGGCCACAGCGTGTAAATTCCGCCCATAGGATCGGTAACGCCGCTGTAGAGCAGATAGCCCCAGCCCGCCACGCAGATCAGCGTCGCGATGATGCCGTAGAGGGAATTTTTAGTATCGGAGAATGGCTTATAGACGTTGCCTAAAATTTCTTGCACCATAAAGCGCCCCGTGCGCGTGCCCGCATCGACCGCGGTCAGAATAAACAGCGCTTCAAATAAGATCGCAAAATGGTACCAAAACGCCATCAGCTCCTTGCCGCCGATGATCTGATGCAGTAGCATCGTTAGCCCCATCGCAAAGGTAGGAGCGCCGCCCGTGCGGCTCATCATCGTGGTTTCGCCGACGTTTGAAGCCAAGGTACCGATCTGATCGGGCGTAATGCTAAATCCGATAGAGCTTATATACGCCGCGGCGCTTACCGCGTCTTTGCCCAGCACCGCAGCAGGCGAGTTGATAGCGAAGTATTCGCCCGGGCTTAGGATGCACGCCGATACGAGCGCCATTACGCCCACGAGGCTCTCCATAAGCATCGAGCCGTAGCCGATGAAAAGAGTGTGGGTTTCGCGCTCGAGCATCTTCGGCGTCGTGCCGCTGGAGATCAGCGCGTGAAAGCCCGAGATCGCGCCGCATGCGATAGTGATAAACAAAAACGGAAATATTGGGCCTGCAAAAACGGGACCCGTGCCGTCGATAAATTTCGTCGTAGCGGGCATTTTAAGCTCGGGTGCGACGAAAATTATCGCGACCGCCATGCCGATGATGACGCCGAGCTTAAGGAAAGTACTTAGATAATCGCGCGGCGCGAGCAGCAGCCACACGGGCAAAATCGCCGCGATAAAGCCGTAGCCGATCGTAAGAAGCGCGAGCGTCTCGCCCTTTAGCGAAAAAACGTCGTGCCAGTACGGATCGATCGAGACGTAATGCCCGCCCCAAAGCGCAAGCATCAGCAAAACAAAGCCGATGATCGATGCCTCGCTGACCTTGCCCGGGCGCAAAAACCTCATATAAACTCCCATAAATATGGCGATCGGTATCGTCATCGCGATCGTAAAAAGCCCCCACGGCGAGTTCGCGAGCGCCTTTACGACGACCATCGCCAAAATCGCCACGATGATCAGCATGATGAAAAAAATCCCGATCATCGCGATGCCGCCGGTGAGCTTGCCCATCTCATCTTTGATCATCTCGCCGAGGCTCTTGCCGCCGCGTCGCGTGGAGAGCACGAGCACGATAAAGTCATGCACCGCACCTGCGAGCACGACGCCTACCAAAAGCCAAATAGTGCCTGGCAGATAGCCCATCTGTGCGGCCACTACTGGACCTACGAGCGGTCCGGCGCCAGCGATAGCGGCGAAATGGTGCCCGAAAAGGACGTATTTGTTCGTAGGGACGTAATCTCGCCCGTCGTTTCGGATCACCGCAGGAGTTGCGCGGCGATCGTTCAGCTCAAAGACGCAATACGCAATAAAGCGCCCGTAGAAGGTGTATCCGATCAGATAGATGCACGCGCTGGCTACTACGAGCCAGACGGCACTGATACTCTCGCCTTTATTTAGCGCAAGTACGGCGAAACACCACGCCCCTATGACGGCGACCGCCGCCCAAAGGATCTTTTGCCAAAATTTCATACTCACTCCTTAAAACTTAGCGAGCGGCTTGGGCAGTATGTCGTTTTAACAAAACGGCTCGCGCCTTTTAAGCGGGACTCGTTAAATAAAATTTAGCGCGTATTTTATCGACGTTTTTATAATTTAAGCTGAATTACAAAATTAAAAAGGGCTCTTTCGGCGTCTAAATTTAATGCCTAAATTTTGAATTTCAAATTTAAAGAGGCGGCTTAGTGGCGCGCAAAATTTTAATACTTAATCGCCCTGAATTTAGTCCTCACAACTCTTGACCGTTACGGGATTTATCGCGGTTTAAGAAATCAAGCGATAAAATCCCATGATAACGATTTTAATTTCTTAATAAAAATCGCGAATACTTTTAGGAGGAAATTTATGCCGAATCAGGTGTGCGGCTACGTACTTTTTCGCGCTGATATCAAAAGCTATGCAAGCTTCAAAAATAATTGCGCCAGCCGCGAGAATTTCATAAATTCCGCGCGCATAAATTCCCGACGCCGCTTAAATTTTAAAAATATCCGCCGCGACGAAATCTGCGCGTATAGTTCGCCTGGTGAGCTATGAGCTTTAAATTTTATCTCTTTCTAATCGCAGCTTTCATATTGCTTGCTTTAGTAGCCGTAAGTAGCGGTGGGGCGAGCATTTCGCTAGGCGACATCGTAAAATTTTTCACCTTCGGCGAGATAGACGAAACCAAACAGCTCATCTTGCTGCAAATGCGCCTGCCGCGCCTCGTGCTTGGAATTTTAATAGGCGCGCTGTTGGCAACTTCGGGGGTGGTTGTGCAAAGTGTGTTTTTAAACCCGCTTGCGGATCCCTACATCATCGGTATCGCCTCGGCAGCGACCTTCGGCGCGGTCATAGCCTACCTGCTGGGGCTTAGCGACATTTTTTACGGAATTTTCGCGTTTTTGGCCGCCAGCGGACTTTCACTCGTGATCTTTAAGCTCGCAGCCCACACCCGTTCGATCTCGACTCTGCTGATCGTAGGTATCGCCGTATCGTCGTTTTTGGGCGCATTTACATCCTTCGCGGTCTATCTCATCGGAGAGGACAGCTTTAGGATTACGGCGTGGATGATGGGCTATTTAGGCGGCGCAAACTGGCAAAAGATCGCACTTTTACTGCCGCCGCTGCTGTTTTGCATGGCGTATTTTTACGCAAAGCGCCACGAGCTAAATATCATCTTAAACGGCGACGAGGAGGCGAAGTCGCTGGGGCTCAACGTCGAGAAGTCCAAAAAGAGCCTACTCATCGTCTCCTCGCTCATCATCGGCTTTTCGGTCGCATTTACGGGGATGATAGGCTTCGTGGGGCTCATCATTCCGCACACGCTTCGCATGGCGCTTCATACGGCGAGCAACGCCGTGCTGATCCCCGCTAGCGCGCTTACCGGCGGAGTTTTTTTGGTTTTTTGCGACGTAATCGCTAAAAACGCCCTCTCGCCGGTAGAAATTCCGATCGGCGTGGTGACCTCCTTTTTCGGCGCGCCATTTTTCTTATACCTTGCGTTTAGGAAGCATGCATGAAAATTTCGGCGCTAACCTTCAGCTACGGCAAGCGAGCGATCCTGCAAGACGTATGTCTGAATTTAAAACGGGGGAAATTTTACGGGATTTTAGGCCCTAACGGCTGTGGCAAGAGCACTTTGCTAAAAAACATATTGCAAATTTTAAAGCCTGCAAGCGGGATCATCGAAATAAACGGCAAAAAGGCGAGCGAATATAGCCTTAAAGAGCTTGCGGCGCTCATCGGCTTCGTACCGCAAAAAACGGCCCTCGCCGCGCCGCTTAGCGTGAAAGAAATTTTGCTTGCGGGCAGATTTTGCCGATTAAAAAGCGCCTTTAGCGGCTACGATGCGAGCGATCACGCTAAAGTGGAGCAAACGGCAGAGCTTTTGGATGTGAAAAAATTCCTAGAGCGTAGCGCATTTGAGCTAAGCGGCGGGGAGTTTGGGCGCGTGCTACTTGCTAGGGCACTCGTCAGCGAGCCTGAAATTTTACTGCTCGATGAGCCCACGGGCGCGCTTGATATGAACTACGCTATCGAGGCGATGAAGATCTGCGAAAATTTAACCAAAACGCTAAATTTAACTAGCGTCATCGTGCTGCACGATCTAAATTTAGCCTCGCTGTTTTGCGATGAAATTTTGATGCTAAAAGATGGCGTAGTGAGGTATCGCGGCAGCGCGAGCGAGCTTTTTACGCCGCAGATCATAAAAGAAATTTACGGCTTTGACGCCCTGATAGTCGAAAATTTAGGAACTAAATTTATCTTACCGCAAAAGGAGAAAATGTGAAAAAAATTCTTATAGCTTTGCTTTCGGCGAGTTTTGCACTTGCTAAAGGCCTGGTAGTGCTCGATCCCGCCGCAGTCGAGATCATCTACGCTTTAGGCGCGCAGGATCAGATCGCTGCGATCGCCACCACTTCGATGAGCAAGATCCGCCCGGAGGCAGAAACCGCGAAACTACCGAGCGTAGGCACCTACGTCAAGCCGAATATGGAAAAGATCGTCGAGCTCAAGCCTGATCTGGTTATCACAAGCTTCCACTCCGCAGGCGTTAGCGAGAATCTGCAAAAGCTGGGACTTAAGAGCCTTGCGATGGATGCAAACTCCACCGCAGATATCTGCAAAAACGTAAAAACCATCGCGACTATCGTAAAAAAAGAGAGTGAGGCGGATAAAATTTGCGCTCAGATGGATGGAATTTTTGCAGACAAACCCGCTCTTCGCGGCAAAAAAGTAGCGCTATTTTTCGGCTCAAACGCCACTATGGCTTTCAATGACAAAACCCTCATCGGCGACATTTTCGCTCGCCTAGGCACCAAAAACATCGCGGACGGCCTAAAGGGCAGCACGCCCGCGGTATCTGCCGAATACATCTTAGAGCAAAACCCCGATATTATGGTCATCGTAGGCGGCGAGACGGAGGATTTTTTAAAAGCAAATCCGATCCTTAGCAACACCAAAGCGGCAAAATCGGGCAAAATTTTAAAGGCCCCGACGCTCATCTTGCGGGGCAGCCCGCAGATCGGCGAGACGGTGGATGAAATTTACGCAAAGGCGGCCAAATAGATGTTTAAAGAACGCATTAAAACCCACCACCGCTCCAAACTCTTCGAGAGCGTCTCCGCGAGCGAAAACGAGTTGTTCGACGCGCTGGAGCAGCCCGCGAAAGACAGCGATTGCGTGATCTATCTGCACGTGCCCTTTTGCGACAACATCTGCTCGTTTTGTTCGATGATGCGCTCCAAACTCGGCGACGAGCTGGACGAATACGCTAAATTTTTGATCCGCCAGATCAAAGACTACGGCGAGATGCCCTACTTCGACACCAAAAGCGTCAAAAGTATCTACTTCGGCGGCGGCACGCCGAGCGTATTTAGCGAAGCGCACTTTGAAAAGGTTCTGGGCGCGCTGCATAAAAATTTCAAGATCGCGGACGACTGCGAGATCAGCATAGAAACCACGCTACATAATCTAGATACGCAAAAAGCGCTCGCTCTACAAAGCTTCGGCGTAAACCGCTTTAGCATCGGCGTGCAGACCTTCAGCAGACAGGGGCGCGCGCTTTTAAACCGCGTGCATAAGCCCGCTCGCGCAATCGAGCGACTAAAGGATCTTAGAGAAAAATTTGACGGCATGCTCTGCTGCGACATCATCTACAACTTCCCGAACGAAAGCGTGGAGGAAGCGATCGCAGACGCGCGCTACGTAAATGAGCTAGGTCTAGATAGCGCTAGCTTTTACTCGCTGATGTTTTTCGAAGGCTCGGAGCTATCCAAAAAGATCGACACCTCCTACTACGATCTGCCGACTGATAAAAAGCTGCACCATGCCTTTGCAGAGGCGCTACTGCAAAGCGGGAATTTCGAGGATTTGGAGCTTACCAAACTTGCTCGAAAAGGGCGCGATAACTACGGCTACATCAAGCTAAGCCACAAGGGCACGGATATCCTACCTATCGGCAACGGCGCGGGCGGACACGTAGCGGGCTTCGGAATTTACGGCGTGTCGGGACACAAGATGATCTCGCGAATCGATGAGCGCGAGACAAAATATAGCGTGCTAAACAATCTGTTTCAATACCCGATCGTAAGCTTAAACGAGCTAAAAGAGGCCCTAAGTGCGAATATTTACGACGAAGCGGTGCAAAAGCTCAAAGAATTTGAGAGCTGGGGGCTTTTGGAGCTTAAGGATGAAAAATCAGTCTTAAACTTGGACGGAATTTTTTGGGGCAACAACATCAACGAAGAGATAGCAAACATTATGAAAAAGGATTTTGTATGAAAAAAATCGTGCTTTACACCTCACAAACGGGTAACACGAAAAAGGTGGGCGACGCGATCGCCGAGCAACTGGGCTGCGAGAGTCTAAATTTCCGCGACTTTGAAGGCGAGGTCGATGATTACGACTTCATAGCCTTGGGCTTTTACGTCGATAAGGGCGAAGCCGAAGCGAAATTTATGCGCTTTTTACGCAAGATTCACGGCAAGAAGCTTGGCGTTTTCATGACTCTAGGCGCGGAGCCGGACGGCGAGCACTCGCGCAAGTGCCTGGATACCTTTGAAGAGGGGCTTAAAGCAAACGGCAACGAGATTGTAAGGGAGTTTGCCTGCCAGGGCGCGATCGATCCGAATCTACTTGAAACGATGCGCAAAATGGCGGCTAGCGGTAACTCGCCCCACCCTATTACCCCCGAGCGACTTGCGCGCTGGGCAGAGGCTGCGAAACACCCCGACGAGAAGGATCTGGCGGACGCAAAAGCAGCATTTGCGGGGATAAAGTAAAATTTAATCGCGTCGTATCGCCTAAATACTGTGCGATGCGAACGAAATCAAATCATTACCCGTCCCCCCTCGCGATTTACACGATTTAAAATTTTATCTTTGCTAAATTTGAACGACAAATTTCATTCCTATAAGAAAATTTGCCGCTGCAGGTGCAAATCTTGCTCTAGAATTTAAACGATAAAATTTCATCTCGCGCGCAACGGATCAAATAATGCCGCTGACCTTGCGCCGCAATGCGCGCTCTTAACGCAAAAGCCCCGCTTTTGTAAGCGACCGGTCTGCGAGCGCCGCCATCATCCAATACACCGCCCGCCATTTTGCGACGGCCTGAACTTGAAAAATTCGCTTCTGCAAACAAGTAGCCTGCGAGCGTTGCGGTCACGATCATCGGCTACTCCTGTCGTCACATGCCGTAGGCGCCGCTGTCGGGCGCCGTCCTCCCGCCGCGTGACAACCCATACGCTGCTAACCACCTGCACGGCAATCCGTCGCCGCTCATAGCTCCACCTGCTTTGTCGCTGTACCAAATCCAAACCGAACCGCTAAATTTTAAATTCTACAAAAGTCTCATCGCGCATAAATTTTAATTCGGCAAATGCGTAAAATTTAGGTAAAATTCCACCCAAATGCTTTGACGGTCAAAATTTAAAGGGGCGAAAATGACGAATCTCGAGTACGCTAGTCGCATTAACGAGGCTGCGGGGCTAAATTTAAGCTTAGATTGCGAAGAGATCGATCTACAGGATAAGCTTTACGGGCTTTTTCAGTGCTTCATGCCTGACGGTGCGGGCACGCGGGCGGTGTTCGCGCCGCTGCAAAACGGCACCGAGCTGCAAGCGCGCATAATGCCGATCTACGCAGTCACGGCGCAGCAGACGCGAGAAGCGTTCGATCAAGGCGTGGCGCCCGGGTATTTTTGCCCGCCGCAAGATCCAAAATTTAACGACGAAGCGCTTAAGAGCCTAGCTTTAGCGTACGTTCGAAATTTAAAAATTTTCGCAGAATTTCTAGGCAAGAGCGAGCTTTTAAAGATGCTTGAGCAGATAAAATCCGCTCGCGTGCAGGAAGGTTTTGATTTCGCGCATAACAAATATGAGCTTGCACACGCCGTCTATGAGGTGATAACGGAGTGGATGATAGATACGCCTAAACTCGATACGAAGCTATGGGTGCTCGGCGAGGCGTACTATTCGATCAACTGCGACTACCTGCTACCTGCGTACTTGCAGTATCCAAACTACGCGCAAAGGCCGCAGGAGGGCTTTTTGAAGCCCTACTTCGAGCTGTATCTAGCGGGACGACAGATCTCGTTTGAGCGCGGCGAGGTCGTGGTTTTCACGCGCTAAATTTACGCAGGCAAGGAAGCGAATGAGCGCTCGCAAGCAGTTAAAATTTGAGCCTTTTAAACAATAAAGTGAGCAACGCTCACAAATGGCTAAAATTTAAGTTCAGCAAGTATGGGCACAAACGCTTATCGCATATCCAAAAAATCTGCGTCCTAATCAAGCAATCTAGTAGGTTTCCTATGCGTCGCGTCAAATCACTTAAATGTTTCTGCTTTGCGTAGCCGCCGCTTTCAGCACCTTACTAGAGCAAAATCTCAACACATCGTTGACGTTTGGATAATTGAATTTTTTCCATCACTCTGCTGCCCTCACTTTGTATGAGGTACCCAAATAATTTACTTGCGCTAACGCTTGTTAGTTAGAATTCATCTAAATTTTAAAGAGGAATTTTGACGCAGAATTTTATGGAATTTCGCTGCTGCAAATCTCGCAAGCGATAAAATTCTATCGATTTACGCTCTTAAATTTACTCAAATCGCCGCCTGTTTTATAAAATTCTTCAGCGTCGATCATAGTGCCGTCAGGCAGCTTACAAACGGTGTAATCCACGCCGTTGCCGTCTTTGCGGACGATCAGCTCGCCACCATTTTTGATACAAAAATCCCCAGCAGCGCTAGCCTCTGCGCTCACCGAAGCGAAAGCGCCCACCGCAAGCGCTACTGCAAAAAATCTCTTAAAACTCATTTAAATCCTTTCGTTTAATTTTGCCTGTTTTTAGGGTTAAGCTTAAATTTAGGCGCTAGATACGCTAAACCTGCGCCTACATAAATAAACCGCCTTCCATCCTCGAACACCGATAATAGCGTTTTAAATATTAAATCCTACCTAATAAATCCCAGCAGCGCCAAGTCCGCTCGCCGCTGCAAAATCAAAGCCACCAGACTTCATCCAATGCAAAATTTTAACATCATAAAATTTTGCCTTCAATAAAATTCTAGCGGCGAAATACAAGCCACATCAAAGCTATTTCTGCCGTAAAATACCGGCTATAAAAGCGAGGGCTGCAGCAAATACCAGCTCAGCGGCAAGGCAAGCGCGGATCTTAAACAATCTCGTCTATAAGCGCGAGCTGCGTTCAAGCCCCTTAAATTTAACCGCCGCTAGCCGTTTTTGCGCGCAAAATCGCTCATAAAAGTGACTAGTTTTTCAACGTCTTCGTAGTTTATCGCGTTGTAGATCGAGGCGCGGATGCCACCTAAAACGCGGTGTCCTTTAAGCCCGATCATCCCCTCGGCCTCTGCCTGCGCGACGAAAATGGGCTCAAGCGCGGCATCTGCGATATTAAAGCTCACGTTCATCAGGCTGCGGCTAGTTTTTTGCGCGTGGCCGCGGTAGAAGCCGCCGCTAGCATCGATCGCGCCATAAAGTAGCGCCGCTTTGCGCTTGTTGCGCTCATGCATCGCCGCAAGTCCGCCGATCTCGTCCTTGATCCAACCGAGCATTAAATTTAGCATGTAAATTCCAAAGGTATTCGGGGTGTTGCTCATCGAGTCCGCGTCCGCCTGCGTCTTGTAGCGCAGGATCATCGGCGTTTTGGGATTTGCGCGGTCCAGCAGATCCTTGCGGATCGCTACCATCGTGACGCCAGCTGGCCCGCCGTTTTTCTGAATGCCGCCGTAAAACATCCCTACGCTGCTAAGATCCACGGGGCGCGAAAACAGATCGCTCGAGCTATCGACTACGAGCGGGCAGGCGCACTGCGGTAGCTGCGAATACTGCGTGCCGTAGATAGTGTTGTTTGAGCAGATGTAGCCGTAATCGGCGCCCTTTGAAAATTTAACCTCGGGGATGCGGTCGAATTTACTCTCCTCACTGCTTGCGACCACGCGGTAGTTTATGCCGAGCACGCCCGCTTCCTTGATCGCTTTGCTCGTCCAGTTGCCCGTGTTGGCGTATTCTGCGACGCCGCCTGCGTATAGGTTCATCGGCACCTGCGCGAACTGAAGGCTCGCGCCGCCTTGCAAAAATAAAATCGTAAAATCGTCCGAAAAGCGATAGAGATCGCGCACGCGGCTCATCGCGCTATGCAAAACTTCCTCGAAAATTTTAGTGCGGTGCGAGATCTCCATTATCGAAAATCCGCGCCCCGCGTAGTTTAGCAGCTCCTCTTGCGCCTGCTTTAGCACGCCCAGCGGGATGGTGCTAGGTCCTGCGCTAAAATTTATTACTCTATCCATTTTGACTCCTTTAGATGATTTTTGCGTTTTTGCTGAGCTGCTGCGAGCAAAGGACGAACTCGTCGCCCGCGGCAAGCTCGCCCAAGCTCACCGTTTTGCCGCCCTTTTGGATTTGAACGAGATCTTTTGTAATCTCAAAAAATTTCGCCTTTTGCGCCAAAAGCTCGTCCTTTGCACTTAGCGTATGCTCTGCGGCGCTTAGCTTTGAGTCCACGAAGTTTTTAAATTTAAGCTCGAAATTTAAAAGCTTTGCAAGCGAGCCTGAAATTTTTGGCTCGACCGATTTTGATTTAAGCTCTAAAGCCGCGAGGCTCAGCACGTTTTGTGCGGATGAAATTTTATCTTTTATCAGCCTATCAAACGCGTCGCTTACGCCGTCTAGGCTCTGAAAGATCGCGCAAATATCGGGCAGCAGATCGATCATCGCGGCGGTGGGCGTGAGGCTTCGGTGATCGGCTACGAAATCGCTGATGCTAAAATCGATCTCGTGCCCGACCGCCGAGATGACGGGCGTTTTGGCCGTGTAGATCGCGCGAGCCAAGGCCTCGTCGTTGAAGCACCACAGATCCTCGCGCGAGCCGCCGCCGCGAGCGATGACGATCGCATCGTAGCCCTTCGCGTCGGCTGCGCACAGCGCGCTTATGATCGAAGCAGGCGCGCCCTCGCCTTGCACTAGCGCGTTATACAGATCGATTTTACAAAGCGCGAAGCGGTCCTGCGCCGTGCGAAGCATATCCGCCTGCGCTGCTGAGCCCGCGCTCGTGATGATCGCGATGCTTTGAGCAAATTTCGGAAGCTGTTTTTTGTGCGAGGCATCGAAAAGCCCCTCTTTGCTAAGCCTTTCTTTTAGCGCGGCAAACGCCGCTTCCAGCTCGCCCTCGCCGCTTTTGCGGATATTTGAGACCTGGATCTGATATGCGCCCGTGGGAGCGTATAGCGAGACTTTGCCGCTTACGATGAGCTTATCGCCCACGGCGGGGATAAAATTTATCCGCGCGGCGTTAAATTTAAACATCGCGCAATCGATCGCCGCGCTCGCGTCTTTGATCGTGAAATACCAGTGTCCGCTCGTGCTTTGAATTCTAAGCTTAGATATTTCGCCCTCGACCTCGACGAAGCTAAAGCTTGTCTCCAAAAGCGTCTTGGCTTGGGCGTTGAGCTCGCTTACGCTAAGCATCGTCGCTCTTTCGCGCGATTTTCTCCGCGATGAAAAGCGTGCTGACGTCGAAGCTGAAGCCCTTTTGCACGCGCAGCTCAAAGCCCGCATTTTTGAGCTTTTCGCTAAAGCTCGCGGCGTCTAGGAAGCTACCGATGGAGCTTGGTAGATACTCGTAGGCTTCTTTGTTTTTCGAGATGAAAGCGCCGATTTTGGGTAAAATTTTACTCACGTAAAAATCTCTGATTTTAAACGCGAGCCCGCCGCTTGCGGCTTTGGTAAATTCCAAAACCACGAGCGAGCCGCCCGGTTTAATGACGCGATTAAACTCCGCAAGCGCTGCGTCCAGCTCCACGACGTTTCTTATGCCGTAGCTGATGCTTAAAATATCCACGCTCGCATCATCCAGCGTCGTGGCGCCTGCGGTCGCTTTGATAAACTCGCAGCTAGGGAATTTTTGCTTCGCCACCTCGAGCATACCTTCGCTAGGATCGATCCCCACGATCCGCTCGATCTGCACGCCGTACTGTGCCGCGCCGTCGCGCCACGAGCTTATCATATCGCCCGTGCCGCACGCGACGTCGGCGATACTCACGAGCTTTCCCTTAAGCTTTTCAAGCGTCAGCTCGACCGCTTTTTTGCGCCACGAAACGTCCACGCCGAAGCTGATGGCGCGGTTTGCCAGATCGTAGGTAGGCGCGATCTCATCGAACATCTTTATGATTTTTTCCTGTTTTTGCACGGGCTTTCCTTATTCGTATGCTTTGATTTTGCGCAGCGATCTTTTCAGCGCGTGCAAAAGAGCCTCTTTTTCATTTAAAATTTTTTCCTCCAGCTCGGCGCGGCGATCGTTTAGGCGGGCGTCCAGAGCCAGTAGATACGCAAACGCGACGCCGCTTTTATCGCTTGCTTTTTGATAGATCGCGATGAAATTTTGACACACGCTGATATCTTGCAGCGCGCCGAAATCCTCGCAGGCAGCTTTGGTGCGTTTAAACAGCTCCCTGACGCAGCCCTCATCAAAGCTTCTTGCAAAAATTTCAAGCGCGTATCGCAGCCTCTTTAGCCCTATACGCGCGTCGTGAAATGCCTGTAGCGATGAACCTTGCTGTAAATTTTTTAGCTCCGCGCGCAAGCTTTTAATCAGCTTGCAAAGGCGGGCGGAGGCGAACTTTTTTGAAATTTTTTCATATTCGCTGCGCGCGTAGATGCCGTCCGCGCCGTTTAAAAAGCCGCTAATAGCGCCGCTTAAATCTGTAAATTCCGCGCTAGAGAGAAATTCTAAAATTTTATCCTCCGAGCGCTTTGCGATAAGATTTAGCTGCTGCAAAAAGCTCGCAGGCGCGTCGTCGGCCTTCAAAAACTCCGCAAAAACGTGAAGGTCTCGCAGCTGATTGCTGCGGCTCATAAATTCTGCGAGCAGTTTTAAAATTTCATCCTTTTTTTCCGCTTCGAAAAGCGGCGCGGATAGCTTTAGAAGCGCCCTTGCCTTGCGGGTTTGCACGCGCAGCTCGTGAAGAACTTCGGGGGAGAGGTTCTTTTGATACTCGCTTTTTGCGCCGCATGCCCGTATCCACGCTAGCTCAAGCGCCAAACGCGCGAGCTTAACGCTGTCCGCATAGGGCGGCGCGAAAAATTTAACTCGGCTAAATTTTTTAAAAACGTTGCGAGCGTGTGCGAAATCAAGCGAGCGCGGCGGGATGCCGTAGCGCGCCAGATAGCGGCTTTTGTAGCGGTAATCGTCTGTGATCTCGCAAAAATCGGTGCTGCCGAAGGTTTTTGCAAAATCAAAATTTGCGCTAGAGAGCTCGTCTTTAAATTTAGCCCGCAGCACCGCTAGCATATTTAGCTCGCCGCCGTAAAGTTCTAGCCAAAACTCCGCCTCGTCGTTAGCAAAGCCGTAGCGGTTTTTTTGCACGACGCGGGCGATCCTGCTTTTTAAAGCCTCTTTGAAGTCATCTTTTGAAATTTTAAAATTTAGAGTTTGTCTGTCGAGATCCTCTTTTTTGTGGTGCAAAGAGCATTCGTCGTTTTGGCGGATATAATAAATTTCGGGATAGAAAGAAGTATAAAACCAAGTGATCTTTACCTTGCGACATTTCAGCCCCGCACGCTCTAGCGTCCGCAGAATCGAATCGTCGCTCAATAAAAATTTACGCTTAGTTTGCATACCCGCTCCAAAAATAAAGTGGGTAATGATAGCAGAAAATTCTTTAAACTATCTACACTTTTCGCAGTCTTCGACCGTAGCCGTGATATTTAGCTTGCGGATGAAATTGCCCGCTTTGCGCTCGATGTTTTTCAAAACGTCCTTATTAAAGGCATCATCCATGAAAAGATCCGTGACATTGCCGCATTTTTCGCATACGACGTGGATGTGCGGCATCTGATAAATGTCGTAGCGGCTCTTTTTATTCGGCGCATTGACCTCGACTACGACGCCCTCGTCGAGTAGGGTGTTTAAATTTTTATAAACAGTCGCTAGTGAAATAGATGGATAGTCCTCTTTGATCCCCTCGTATAGGTCCTCTATGCTTGGATGCTCGTGGCGATCAAGTACCTTTAGGATACATAATCTTTGCGGAGTTGCTTTCAAACCGCAGGTTTTGAGTAGTTCTACGTGGCTCATTTTTGTCCTTCAAAAATTTTAAAGTGATATTATCAAATTTTACTTTAAACAAAGTTGATATTAACTAATACTTTTTATCACTTAATATTCGCTCGGTTAGAGTTTGGATATCCAAGCCCAAGCTGCGCTCCACGTCGGCGGTCTTGCCGTGCGGTAAAAAGATATCGGCAAACTCGAAGCTCACGATCTTTACGTCCGAAATTTCATTTTCTTGCAAAAATGCGCTTAAAATTTCACCGACGCCACCCTTTTTGGCGTTATCGCTAAAGACATACCAAATTTTATCTTTGTGAGCTAAACTTCGTAAAAACTCGGCGTCTAAAGGCTTTGCAAAGACTAGATCTATGACATCCGCCTCCATCTGCCCCTCTAGCGCTTCAGCCGTTTTATACGCTCTGCCAGCGCCGTTTCCGTAGCCGATGAACGCTACTCGCGCGCTATCGCTGCGCTTCAGAAACACCGATTTTGCAAGCTCTACTGCAGACGCGCCGGTCTCGTCGCAGTCCAAGATAAAGCTTCCGCGCGGATAGCGTATCGCCAAAACCCCCTCATGCGCGTAGGAGTACTCGATGATCCGTTTAAAGCTCGCCTCATCCCGCGGCGCACACATGCTGACGTTTGGGATCGCGTTTAAGAAGCTTACGTCAAAGACCCCCTCGTGCGTCTCACCGTCCTCGCCCACGATGCCGGCACGATCCATCGCAAGGACTAAGCTTAAGTTCATAATCGCCGCGTCGTGAACGATCTGATCGAACGCGCGCTGCATAAAGGTCGAATATATCGTAACGTACGGCTTAAAACCCTCGCGCGCCATCGCTGCCATCGAGCTTAGCGCATGCGGCTCGGCGATCGCGACGTCCCAGAAGCGCTGCGGAAATTTCTCGATCAGCTTATCCATGCCGGTGCCGCTCGGCATCGCGGCGGTCACGCCCACGACGTTTTCATGCTTGGCGGCTAAGCTTAAAAGCGCCTCGGCGTAAATTTGCGTGGCACTTTTGGCGGCGGATTTTTTCTTAAATTCTCCGCTTTGAATATCGAAAGGCCCTACGCCGTGCCAGCTCTCCAAATAGCCCTCGGCCTTGTCATAGCCTTTGCCTTTGATCGTCTGAGCGTGCACGACGACGGGCTTGCGCGCGCTTTTTGCCGTCTTTAGCGCCGATATTAGATCCTCTAGATTATGCCCGTCCACGGGACCGATATAATCAAGCCCCAGCTCCTCAAAATACATCCCAGGGATAATGAGCTTTAAGGAATTTTCAAAGCGCTTTGCCATATATGTCGCGCTTTGCGGAGCGTGAGAGAGCAGCTCTCTTACGTGGGATTTAAATTTTTGATATGTCTCGCCCGCCATCGCTTGGCTTAGGTACTTACTAAAGGCGCCGATAGGCTTGCTGATGCTCATTTTATTATCGTTTAGAATGATGACGCAGGGCAAGCGCAGATCGCCTAGCTCGTTCATCGCCTCATAAGTCATACCGCCGCTCATAGATCCGTCGCCGATGAGTACGACCGGCACGCGATTTTCGCGCTTTAGGCTTATCGCTTTTGCCGCGCCCACGGCTAAAGAGATCGACGTCGAGGCGTGTCCTGCGACGAAGTAGTCAAATTTACTTTCGCTAGGTTTCGTGTAGCCGCTAATGCCGCCGAACTGCCTAAGCGAGCCGAACTCCTCCCAACGGTCCGTCAGGAGCTTGTGCGCGTAGCTTTGGTGGCTTACGTCGAAGATAAACGGATCGCTCGCGGCGTCAAATACGTAGTGCATCGCCACGATGAGCTCGACCGCGCCCATGTTTGAGCTTAGATGGCCGCCGTTTTTGCTCACGACTTCGATGATGCGCGCCCTGATCTGCGTGCAGAGCTCCCGTAGCTCCTCTAGGTTTTTGTTTTTAATATCCACTCAAAATTTCTCCCAGCGTGCCAAAGACGCGATCGTTTTGCCCAGGCGTACCGATCGTGATGCGCACGGCGTTTAGCCCATAGCTTTTTAAATTTCTAACGATGATGCCGCGGCGTAGAAGCCTCTCGCAAAGCTCGCTACTATCTAGCGACGGGCTAAGTTTGAACGTGATGAAATTTGCGTAGCTAGGGATAAATTCTAAATTTTGCTCGCGCGCAAAATCCTCGAAGCGGCTCATCTGCGCGGCGTTGTTTTGCAGGCTCTTTTGCACGAAAGCCTCGTCTTTTAGCGCCGCAATTGCCGCTGCGAGGCTAAGCGTCGTGATATTAAAGGGCGGTCGCAGCTTATAAAGCGCGCTTATGATTACGCGCGGCGCGATACCGTAGCCTACGCGCATACCGCCCAGGCCGTAGACCTTTGAGAAGGTGCCCAGATAGAGCACGTTTTTAAAATTTTGAATTAAAAGCTTAGGATCAAGCCTCTTGCGCTCATCTTTAAACGCAGCAAATTCGTTGTATGCGGCATCGATCACCAAAAGCGTGTTCTCATCCACGCTGCTGGCGAACTCATACACCGCCTCCGCATCCAAGCACTCGCCCAGCGGATTGTTCGGCACACACAAAAAGATGACCGAAATTTCATCTCTATGCGCGTTATAAATTTTTAAAAGCTCAGCCAGATCGTGCTCCTGCGCGCTCGTTTTGTAAACTTTAGCCTCGCAGTGGCTTGCGTAGATGCCGTACATCGCAAAGGTAACGCCCGCCTGCAGTATCGCGCGGCGCGAATTGAGCTTGGCGTGTAGCGCAAACTCGATGATCTGATCGCTGCCCGCGCCGATGATGATATTTTGCGGCTCTACGCCGAATTTCGAGGCGAGCGCCCCCTTTAGCTCATACATCGAATCATCGGGGTAAAGATGCGCACAGGCGGCGTTTTGTGCGATCGCCTCCTGCACCGCCTCGCTCGTGCCGAAAGGATTTTCGTTGCTGGCAAGCTTTAACACGTCCTGCTTGCGGATACCAAACTCCCGCACCACAAGCTCGATCGGCTTGCCTGCTTCGTAATTGCTTAGATTTTCTACAAATTCGTTAAATTTCATCACTCCCCTCCGTTTATATAGCTTCCCAGCCATGTGATTTCGTGGCCGTTTTTCTGCGCGTTTTGCAGCACACGCGCCACGCGTTCGTCATCCACATGCCCCTCAAAATCGATGTAAAAGACGCTTTTAAAATCCCTAAGCTTGACCGGGCGGCTTTCGAGCTTGGTTAAATTTATCCCCTCGTTGCGAAACATCTGCAAAAAGTCCACGAGCCCGCCCGGGCGGTCGTCGGTTTTGGCTAGGATGCTCGTTTTGTTGCGGTCGCTCTTTTGATTTTTAAAGTCGCTCAGCACGAAAAAGCGCGTGCGGTTGGCGGAGTTGTCCTCGATCTTTTGAAACATCATCGGCACGCCGTAAAGATCGGCGGCGATCTTGGAGCAGATCGCGGCGGAGTGCGGCATGGCAGCCGCCATCTGCGCCGCAAGCGCGGTCGATTTGGTCGCGGTAAATTTAACGCCGCTAAGGCCGTGATCGTCTAAAAATTTAAGGCACTGATTGTATCCCTGCGGATGCGAGAATATCTGATCCACCGTGCTTACGTCGTCGCAGTGGCTCGCAAAGCAGTGGTGGATATCCATATAAATTTCGGCGACGATCTTAACGCCCTCGTATTTTCGCAAGCAATCAAGCGTCGCTCCCACCGCGCCTTCGGTGTTATTTTCGATCGGCACGACGCCGTATTTGGCCTCGCCGCTATCAAGCTCCTTAAAGACCGCCTCGATGTTTGAGAGCGGCAGATAGGAGCTTACCGCGCCGAAGCGGCTCTTGGCGGCTTGGTGCGAATAGGTGCCGAAAGGCCCTAAAAACGCGACTATCTGCGGCTTTTCTAAATTTCGTGAAACCGAGAAAATTTCAAAAAATATCGCCTCGATCGCCTCTTTGCTTAAATTTTGCGCCTTTCCGCCGTCCAGCCTGCTGATGATCGAGCGCTCGCGCTCCGGGCGGTAGATCGCGCTGCCCGCGGTCTGCTTCAGCTCGCCGATCTTTTTGACAAACCCCATGCGCTCGTCGATAAGGCGCAAAATTTCATCATCCAGCTTGTCGATACAAACGCGCAGATCATCGATGTTTTGCATCACAACCCTCCTTTTGCTCGCCCGCGAATTTCGGCGCGGATTTTAAAAATTTCACGCCGCCTCTTTTGCCGTACGCTTTGAAATTTTTACCGCGCGAACTTAAAATTTCATCGCTTAGGATAGCTGCGCCACAACTTCCGCACGCTAAGAAGGCGCGATAAAATTCGTCGCAGCGGGATTTGAAATTTAAAGAGCCGAGATTAAAATTTAAAGCGGGGCTTTGTTCTGGCGTGAAATTTAGAGACGCATTTTGTTCGGATTTGAAATTTAAAGCAGCGGTGTGTTTAAAATTTAGGGCCGTGCTTGCTACTGCGTTAAAATTTAAAGCCGCTGCGCGCTCGGATTTTAAATTTAAGATCGCGCCCTGTTTTAGACGGCTCGCCGCGCGGATCATACGAGATCCTTTTCGAGCGCGATTAGCTCATCAAAGCTCTCGCGCTTTCTAATCAGGCGGTCCCGTCCGTCGTAAACCGCGACCTCGGCGGCGCGGGGGCGGGTGTTGTAGTTGCTCGACATCGAAAAGCCGTAGGCGCCAGCGCTTTTGATCGCGAGCAGATCGCCATTTCTCAGCGGCGGCAAAACAACGCCTTTGGCTAGGAAGTCGCCGCTTTCGCATATCGGGCCCACGACGTCGCAGAGGCTTAAGCTCTCTGCAGAGCTTTGCGGCGCAGAATTATCCACGGCGGAGCTTAGATTAGAGGAATTCTGTGGCGCGAAATTTCCTTGCAAGCTTTGTGAAACGCCGTTTTGCGGCGTGGAATTCTGCGCCGTAGAATTCTCGATGTCGCTTTGGCTCGCGCAGCTTTCGCAGTCGGAATTGCGCTCGCTTACAAGCTCGATTTTATGGTGCGCGCCGTAGAGGCTCGGGCGTATGAGATCGTTCATCGCGCCGTCAACGATGACGAAGCGCTTGCCACAGTTTTGTTTTTCGTAAAGCACGCGGGTGAGGAAGACGCCTGCAGCCCCCGCGATGAAGCGCCCTGGCTCGCACACGATCGTGACGTCTAGCCCGCTTAGACTGCGCAAGATCCCCTGCGCATAGTCGTAGAGCACGATCTGTTTTTCATCCTCGTAGCGGATGCCGATGCCGCCGCCCACGTCGAAAAATTTTATATCGATCTCAAGGGCTCGCAGCTCTCGCAGCAGATCGCTTACGATTTTTGCGGCATCGCAGATCGGAGAAATGTCCGTAAGCTGGCTGCCGATGTGAAAGTGGATACCGACGGGATTTAAAAATTTGCTCTTTTTGGCGTAGATATACATCTTGCGCGCGGTTTCGATGCTGACGCCGAATTTATTCTCATTTAGCCCCGTGGAGATGTAGGGGTGGGTCTTAGCATCGACGTTCGGATTTACGCGGATGCTGATGCGAGCGGGCTTATTTAGATTTTGCGCGATTTGCTCCAGACGCAGCATCTCGGCTTCGCTTTCTAAATTTATCAGCAAGATGTCCGACTCCAGCGCAAACTCGAGCTCGCTGTCTTGCTTACCGACGCCCGAGAATATTATCTTATAGCTCTTTGCGCCGATATACAGAGCGCGGCGCAGCTCGCCGATGCTGACGCAATCAAAGCCGCTGCCCAGATCCGATAGAAATTTTAAAATGCTTAAATTCGAGCTTGCCTTGATCGCGAAGCAAACGAGCGACTTGCGCGCTGCGAAGGCCTCTTTGAGCGCTATGAAATTCTTTTGTATCTCGTTAAAATCGTAAACGTATAAAGGGGTGCCGTATTTGCGGGCTAAGCTTGAATAATCCATAGAATTTCCACCGATAAATTTTGCGCCATTCTAACAAATCAAGGCTTAACGATGCTTAAAAACTAAAAATACTGCGGAGCCTAATAACGCTGTTATGGGCACGATAATGCCAAGTTCTGGGATGATGACGCCGTTGAGAGAAAACCTAATTAACACGAAAAGCACTCCCCAAGCGCATAGCGTAGCGATAAAAAATCCAAAGCTTAGCAGCGCGAGATTAAAAAATCGTCCCGTAACGGGCAGATAATAATACAGAACCAATACCGCCAAAGGTGCAAACAACGGGAAAAATATCATATTATAAAGACTTGCTTTTATAGTAGAGATATTCACGCCTTGATGCGAAAAGGTGCGGATCGAACGCAAAGCATCCCTGATAGAATATACATTACTCGTATCATAAACGCTCGCAATCGAGCTTGGATCAAAGCTCTTAAGCGCCTCGCTCTGCGCGCTAAACTCACTTCTTAATCCACTTCCTCCAAGCTTAAGCTGCGCTGGTAAAGTGGTAGTATTTACGTCGCGCAGATGCCAAATTTTGCCTGCGTATTCGCCAGAGCTTGCATGCGAGCGCGAAGCAACGGAGTTATCCCCTATATTAAAGATCGTTATATCATTTGCGTTTTTGCCGCTTAGAGCTTTGATGTAGATATATTTACCCTCAAATTTCAAAAACATATCTCCCCCCGTAGGCGATAAATCGGTTAAATTCTTTTGAAATTTTAGCGCGTATGCAAACGAGGTGGAATTTAAAGCTATAAAGCCCGCAGTAATCGCAAGTGCGATCAAAAATGGAGGGATTATCAGCGCGTTTTTGCTAACTCCGAGCGCATAAAAGCTCACCAGCTCGTTGCTACGGATCATATTAAAGCCCATCAAAATAAGCGCAAAAATAAGACTTAGCGGCAGCGTGTAGCTAAGCGCGACCGCTGCGGTTAGAGCAATATACAAAAGAGCGGTATTCGCGCTTGAGGGAAAATCTTTGAGATTAGTAAGCACATCGATGCCTACATAAAAGCACTCAAGGGCTATTAGAAGGATAAAAAAATACTTCAGATAGGAAAGAGCCGCGTATTTTACGTATAACTTCACACCCTAGCCTTTTTAATCGTAAATTTTTGCGCGATCTGCTCTATATCCGAGCAAATGAGCTCCTCTACTGCGCGCGCGACATAGGGTAAAATCTCGCTCAGCTTCTCGCGCTCGCTTTCGTTAAAATTTCCAAGCACGAAATTTGCCGCATCCTGGTCCTGCCGTTTTTTGCCCACGCCAATACGTACGCGCTCGTAATCCGCACCGATTAGCGCATCAATTGATTTGATGCCGTTGTGCCCGCCGCTACTGCCGCCTTTTTTAAATTTAACGGCGCCTAGATCCAAATCTATATCGTCGTGCACTATGATGATACGCTCGGGCTTATAAAAATCATTCACGGCCTTTAGGGAGTTGCCGCTTAAGTTCATAAAAGTTTGGGGTTTTAAAAGAAGAAGCGAGCCCTTTTTAAAAAGCTCGCCTTGGAATTTAGACGAGCCAAGCTCGCTAAAGCCGCCCGTCTTTAAAATTTCGTCGATTAGCATAAAACCGACGTTGTGTCTGGTGTCTGCGTATTTCTGAGCAGGATTCCCAAGTCCTGCGATCAGTATCATAGGCGCCCCTATTTAGCCGAAGTAACTCCGACTACCGCTACCGAGCCGTCTAGGATGATGCTGACGCCCTCTTTTACCGGAATGTCTCGGATCAAAAGCGAATCGCCTACGTCAAGATCGCTCACATCGAGCGTAAAATCGTTTGGTAGATCTTTGCCTGCGCATTTTACGGCAATACGGCGCTTGGATTGCACCAAGATACCTTTGTTTTTTAAGCCTTTAGCGACACCAGTTACCTTAACCGGCACTAGATATTTACTTACCACGTCATCCTGAACTACTCGTAAATCTACGTGGGTTAGGGTATTTGTGACGGGGTGCTTTTGGTATTCTTGCACTATAACGCGATATGTCTTACCGCCCACGCTAACCTCGAAAGGAAGATCTTCTTTTGCGCGCATAGCTTTGATAAAGTCGTTTACTTTAAACGCTGCGTTAATATTTTCAAATCCTTTCGCATAAATATTAGCGATTAGATAACCATCTCGTTTTAGGGATTTTGAAGCCCTTTTACCGATACTATCTCTAACGATACCTTCTAACATTAGGTTTCCTTTGTGAAAAAATGAAGCGTGATAATAGCCAAATGTTGCTTTAAATCTATTTAAGCGCCGCGATGAAATTTAGAAGTAAAATCGCACGAAATTTAGCCGATTAAATTTACGCTAAATCCCGCAAGGCACGGCATACTTGCATGCAAGAGGACAGACGAATAGAATTCTGCCCGCGCGGCGGCAGGCAGAATTATTTAAAATTTTAAATCGTAAAAATTTAGAATTTTAAAATTTACGACTTAGCGGATCTCTTTTAGTTGTACGACTTCGCCTGCGAGCATCTCCTCGGCGCTCTCTCCGGATTCTGCTGCCAAATCCCTTTTTTTGGCAAGGTCCACGTTTTTTATCTGCAGATCGAGGTCGTTTCGCTTAGAGGCCTTATCCAGCGCTTCTTCGCGGGTAATAATGCCATCTCTGTAAAGATCGAGCAGGTGCTGATCGAAGGTCTGCATGCCGTAGGTGTTGCGACCATCGGCGATCGCGTCTGGAATTTCATCGTCGCGCGCATCAAGTATCATATCCTTAATACGGGTGTTTTTGCGTAGAATTTCGACGACGGCTACGCGCTTGCCTTCGACAGTACGGGCAAGGCGCTGAGAGATGACTGCCTCTAGGACAGATGCTAGCGTCATTCGGATACGCTCCTGCTCAGCCTGCTCAAACATCGCGATGATTCGGTTTACCGTCTCTTTTGCGTCAATAGTATGCACCGTCGAAAACACTAAGTGTCCCGTCTCTGCGGCGTGAAGTGCGGTCTCGATCGTCTCTAAATCGCGCATCTCGCCCACAAATATAACGTCCGGATCCTCTCGCAGCGCGGCGCGAAGCGAATCGGCGAAGTTATTGCAGTCCTCACCGATAGCGCGCTGATTGATGATGCATTTATCGTCTTTAAATACGAATTCCACGGGGTCTTCGATCGTAACGACGTGGCTGGTTCTTTGTCTATTTATGCGATTGATCATGCTTGCGATCGTTGTCGTCTTTCCGCTTCCCGTAGGCCCCGTAAGTAGCACGACGCCGCGCATAGCCGTATCGCAAATATCTTTGATCGAAGGCGGCAGACCTAGATCGTCGATCTCTGGAATTTTAACCGGTATCGTTCGGAAAACCGCGCTGATACCGTCGATTTGAAAGAAAATATTAACGCGGAAGCGATAATCTTCGTTTAGCTTGTAGGTAAAATCCACGCTCTTTTTCTCGATAAGCTCAGGAAAACGCGTGATGAGAAGCTCCTTAGCTAGCGTCATCGCGTCTTCTTTCAAAAATGGCGTTTTGCTAAATTTTACCAGCTCGCCGTGGATACGACCTCTGATAACCGCGCCTGATTTTATGTGAAGGTCGCTACCGCCGTTTTGGATTAGAAATTCCAAATATTTATTTAGCCTGTCTCGCTGCTTAAAATCCAGCGTAGAAGCGTCAACTTGATACTGCGAATAATCTATAGAACCCGCCATCATTTCTCCTTTTTAAGTGTTTTTATTATCTCTTTAAATGCCTCTTCAAAGGCCGCCAATCCGTCATCCAGCAGTTTTTTATACGCCTTTTTCATATCGATCTTCGCATCCGCTACGCGCGCGAAAAAATGCTCTATCTCTTCATCGCTCGGCGGCGTTTTGGGCTTTTGATCGCCGCTTATAAAAGCCTCTATCGTCTCAAGCGGCGCAGTATTTACGCAGCCCGGATACATTAGCTCGCTTACGTAGTAGTCCTTCGGCAGATCGTCTCCTTTTACGCCCGTGCTCGCAAACAGCGGCTTTACGTAGTTTAAATTTTCTTTAGCGATGATATTGTAGCATTTTGAAGCATTCATCGTGCCGATTTTGCCGGTAGGAAGGCCCGCCGCGGCCATTTTTTCATCCAGTAACCTATCGAAACGGCTAACGAAGATGCTAATTACGGTTTTTGGTAAATTTGCCTTAGGGAAATAGCGGCGAAAGCCCGCAATACCCTCTTTTATCGCCTCGATACATTTTGCGGTCTGTTCGGGCGAAAAAACCAAGGTCGCATTTACGCTGATCCCCTTTTTTAGCAGATCGCGCATCGCTTCGTAGCCCGCCTTGGTCGCAGGGATTTTAATCATAACATTTGGCATGCCGATCGTGCTATATAGGTGCTTGCCCTCGCGGTACATCGCCTCGGCGTCGTCTGCAAAACATGGATCAACCTCGATACTCACGAAGCCGTCATCGCCGTTGATAAAATTTTTAAGCAGGCTCTCCGCCGCACTTCTGATGTCCGCAGTGGCTAAAATTTCATACAGCTTTTTAGGCTCCTTTTTTCTAAATTCCTCTTTGGCCGCATCGTATGCGGAGGAGCTTAGGATCGCGTTTTTAAAGATTGCGGGATTGGAAGTCGCGCCGTTAATTATCCCCTTTTTGATCAGCTCGTCGAAATCTTTATCGATAAAATCGCGCTCCAAAAAGTCGCACCAAAGGCTGAAATTTAGGGCTTTATCATACATATTTCATAATCTCCTTCAAATCCTTTTTTTCAATGCAGACGCTCGCGTGCTCTTTTAAAATTTCATTCGCGCAAAAGGCGATTTTAAGTCCCGCCTCGCGGAACATCGAAACGTCGTTCGCGCCGTCTCCCACGCACATTACCTCGCTTGCGCTTAAGCCCATCAGCGATTTAAGCTGCGCAAGCAACGCGCCTTTTGAGTATCCAAACATCATCTCGCCGCCGAAAAGCCCGGTTAAAATTCCGCCCTTTTCATGCAGATAGTTCGCAAAGCTCGCGTCAAAGCCTAGTTTTTTCTGCGCGGCGTCGGTAGCAAGATGAAACCCGCCGCTAAAGACGATCACCTTTATGCCTTTATTTTTCAGATACGCGATGATCTCGCTAGCGCCGCAAACAAAAGGCAGGCTTTCCGCGATAGCTTTAGCATCGCTAAGCTTCATTCCCTTTATCAGCGCCACGCGCTCGCTAAGGCTCTCGAAAAAATCAAGCTCTCCCGCCATTGCACGCTTCGTAATTTCGCTAACTTGTCGCTGCGTGCCCATTTTAGCGGCGAAAAAACCTATCGTTTCGCCGTCCATCAGCGTAGAATCAAAGTCGAAAACACAAAGCTTTATCATAAATATCCTCGCAAAAATTTAGGAATTATAGCTAATTTAAGTTTAAGTTTTTTGGAATTAGCATAAATTTTTCGCTTTTTGCGACCTCGTAAATTTTGCTCCTAACCCCGAACGAGCACAAATTTATATATTTTTTCTCGCCGAAATATAAAATTTCATCTTGATGATAGTGCCCTTCGATGATTAAATTTGCCGCGTAAAAATCGATCTTCGGCGCGATTATATCCTTAAAATTTGGCATTTTTTTATATAGGTTTTTTCCATCCTGCGATTTTAAGATCATCTTTGAAATTTTAAATTTCAAAGCGCGATCAAGCAAATCCATAAATTTCAAAAAAGTTCTATTTCGTAGCGAAAGCAGCGCAAACTGCGTCAGGCGTGGCAAAAACAGATCGCCGTGCGCAATCTGTACCGCTTCGCCGCTCTCGCAGATAAATTTAGCGGGCTGCGCGGCGTTTGGATAAACTTTTGCGCAGGGGAAAATTTCGCGTAGATTAAAATCGTGGTTGCCCTCGAAGTAAAAAATTTCGCATTTTCGCGATAACTCGTTTATTAGCGCGATCTCCTCTTCGTAGAAGCGCTGCACGTAGGTCGTGTTTGCCAAAAAATCAAACATATCGCCCATCATAAAAATTTGAGGCGGCAGGCTTTGTGCAGAACACAGCGCGCGCAAGAATTTCAAAAATTGCGGCCTGCTCGCGCCCGCGTGCGCATCGCCGATAAAGATCGCGCCGGGTTTTATCGTCTGAATTTGATCATTTTGCATTTAAACTCCGGCGCGTGATAGTTTTTGCAAAAATTTCATTGCTTAAATTCCGTGCGCGATGCGCGGCAGCGCCGTATCTTCGGCAAATCCGCACATTAAATTCGCGTTTGCGATCGCCTGTGACGAAGCTCCGCGCAAAAGATTATCGATCGCCGAGTTGATCCAAATTTTATCGCCCGCAGTTTTTACAAAAATATCGCAAAAGTGCGTCCCTGCGACGTTTTTTATACTCACGGGCTCGCTTCGGACACGCACGAAAGGCTCTTTTTCGTAAAATTCCCGCAGCACCGCCTCTGCGTCCACGCTCTTTTGCAGTACGCCAAACGCGCTAACCAGCATTCCGCGCGTAATCGGCAGCAAATTCGGCACGAAAATCGTGCTAAATTCGCTGCCTTTTAAAATTTGCAGCTGCTCTTTGATCTCGTCTGCGTGGCGATGCGAGATCGGCGAGTAGGCGCCCGCGTTTTCGTTTACGCTTACGAAATGGCTGCTTGTCTTAAGAGCCTTGCCCGCGCCGCTTACTCCGCTTTTTGCGTCGATAAATACGCCGGTATCTGGATCGAGTAGCCGCATAAACGGCGCGAGCGCCAAAATAGAGCAGGTGGGGTAGCAGCCCGGATTTGCGGTAAGTCGCGCCGTGCGGATCTTTTCGCGATTTAGCTCGGGCAGTCCGTAAACGGCGTGGGCTAAATTACGGGGGTCTAAATGCGTGGTATAATTTTTCTCGTAAAGCTCGCGGCTTAGGCGGTAATCAGCCGATAGATCGACTACATTGACGCTTTTAAATTTTAAAATTTCGCGGGCAAATTCCATCGCTTTTCCATGCGGCAACGCCAAAAAAATAAGATCGCATCTTTGCGCTGCAACGCGAGCATCCGCGGCTTCTACGCGCATCTCAAACACGCCGCGCAACTGCGGGAAAATCTCGCTTATCTCGCCCTGCGCCGAAGCGCCCAAATACGAAATTTCAAAGCCCGGGTGGGAAAGTAGAGCCTTAATCAGCTCAAGCCCCGTATAGCCGCTAACGCCGATGATGCCTACTTTTTTCACGCTAATTCTCAAATTTAATCGGCTTGTATTCGACGCTTAAAATTTCCACATCGCGTGTGCCTGATGGCAGCTGAAGCACCACCTCATCGCCCTCTGCCTTGCCTAAAAGCTGGCGCGCGAGCGGCGTATTGATATTGATGAGCTTGCGCGATATATCCGCTTCGCTAAGCCCTACGATCGTGTAAACCTCCTCCCGCTCGGTCTCTACGTCCATAAAGGTAACGGTGGAGCCGAATTTTACGCGGTCGTGCTCGTAGGTCGAGGGATCGATGATCTTTGAGCGAGAAATGATGTCGCTAAGCTCGGCGATGCGCGAGAGCAAAAACGCTTGCTCTTCGCGCGCCGCATGGTACTCGGCGTTTTCTTTCAGATCGCCGTGTCCGCGCGCGATGTCGATCTGCTGCACGATGTGAGGCAGCTTCACGCTCTGAAGCTCTTTGAGCTCGGAGGTGATCTTTTCATATCCGTAAAGCGTCATTGGTTCTGTCGTCATAATCTTCCTTTCTTTTTATCAAATTATATAAGCTTTAGCCTTAAAATTTTAGCTCGCAGGCTGCGTTAAAATTTTTGCCACGTTTTCGCTGGAGCCGAATTTCAGATAATCTCGCAGCTTCTTGCTCGCAAGTTTAAATTTCGCGGCGTCGCAGCGCTCGTATGTGGCGAGTAGGTTTTGCGCGCTTACCTCGGATTGCAAAAGCTCCTCATGTAGCGGCTCCTCGCCCAAAAAATCAAAAATAATATTCGCAAGCCCCACGTGCTTTAGCTTTACGAGCTTTCGCGCGAGCCAAACGTCAAACGCGCGAGCCTTGTAGCACAGCACGAACGGAGTGCCGATGAGCGCCGCCTCAAGCGTCGCC
>NZ_CALKTL010000142.1 GCF_937997405.1 uncultured Campylobacter sp.
CGAAACGCACGGTCGGCAACCTCATTCTCTTCGGCGGCGCGATTTTCCTCAGCGGCGAGAGCTTAGCGGTTTATAAAGGCGTGGGCGATGAGGTAAACGCAGGCTGCGTCAGCACGGACGGCGTCATCTACGTGAAGGTGACGAAATTTTCGCATCAGACGCTGCTTGCCGAGATTAAAAATTTGCTGAACGAGGCGGGCAACAAAAAGATGCCGATCGCGCGCTTTGCGGATAAAATTTCAAATATCTTCGTGCCCGCGGTGATTTTGATCGCGCTTGCTAGCTTTATAGCGTGGATGGCGCTTGACGGGCGACTCTCTTATGCCGCATCCGCCGCTATCTGCGTGCTTATCATCTCCTGCCCGTGCGCGCTAGGGCTTGCGACGCCGATCGCTATCGTTTGCGCGATCTCAAACGCCGCAAAGGCTGGAATTTTAATCAAAAATCCCGAAATTTTAGAAATTTTAAAAGGCGCCGACGTCGCGGTTTTTGATAAAACAGGCACGCTTAGCAAGGGCGAAATTTCGGTAAGCTTCAGCGATCTGAGCGCCCAGGATCTCTACGCTTTAGCAAGTGCCCAAAAGCTTAGCGAGCATCCGATCTCAAAGGCGATCGTAAAATTTGCCGAGCTGAAATTCGGCGAAATTTCTAAGCTTAACGGCGAGTTCGAAAGCATCGCGGGCAAGGGGATCGTCGCTAAAAATCCAACCGGCGAAATTCTTTGCGGCAGCGCGGGCTTTCTGCGCGAGCGCGGCGTGGATGCGGGCGTCGAAATAGAAGCGGAGGAGCTTTTAGACAAGGGCTTCGGCGTCGTTTACTGCGCGATAGGCGGCTCGTATGCGGGCTTCATCGCATTTAGCGACGAGATCAGAGCTGAAGCGCGCAGCGTCGTGCAGACGCTACAAAAAAGCGGCGTAAAAACCGTCATGCTAACGGGCGATAACGCAAAAACGGCAAATTTTGTCGCTCAAAACCTCGGCATCGACGAGGTAAAAAGCGGAGTGCTTCCAAGCGGCAAATATGAGTTCATCAAATCCCTGACGGATGAGGGCAAGCGGGTGCTTTTCGTGGGCGACGGCGTCAATGACGCGCCGAGCTTAAAAGCGGCTAGCATCGGCGTCGCGATGAACGGCGGCAGCGACGTAGCCAAGGGCGCGGGCGACGTG
>NZ_CALKTL010000143.1 GCF_937997405.1 uncultured Campylobacter sp.
AATCCTTTAACTTTACGGCAAGCACCGCGCAAACCCCGCAAAAAGATATCCACAAAAATATGAAATATACGCACTTCTGCTGTAGCCATTCTATGGGATCGTCATCCCAGACGCTAGACGTGTCAAAAATCCGCCATACCACAAAATCACCCAAGCTCGAAATATTCATCAAGCAAAAACTCATCGAAAACGCGCAGGCTATAATTTTTAAAATAATCATCTGGGCTCCTAAAATTCTAAATTTAGCTAAAAAATTCCTCGATTAGCCGAGTCATTTCGCTCTCGGTGGCGACGTGGTTGATCTGCTCGCGAAAGCTTGCGGCATTTTCGCGCCCCTTGGAGTATTCGTGCAGATGCTTGCGAAATATCGCTACGCCGTGCTCGCCGTAATGGCAGAGCATTTGAGCGAAATGATAGAGCACAACCTCTTTTTTTAGCGCGTCGCTTGCCCGCTCGCCCGTTTTGATCTCGCGAAAGATCCACGGCCTGCCGATTACCGCGCGACCGATCATCAGCGCGTCTGCGCCGCTAAGATCTCGCACCGCTAGCGCATTGGCGGAGTTTATGTCGCCGTTTGCGATCACTGGGATTTGCAGCGCGCGCTTAGCTCTTGCGATCGCGCCGTAATCCACCGCCGCGCTGTATCCGCCCGCTCTGGTGCGACCATGAATCGCGATAAAATCGGCTCCTGCGCTTTGTACGGCGCGAGCGATATTTTCGATATCCACGGTGCCGAAGCCTAGCCGTACCTTCGCGCTCGTAAATTTTTTATTCGAATACTTTTTGATTGTCCCAACCAGGCGTGATAGACGAGGCAGATCAAGCAGCAGCGCCGAGC
The DNA here is from genome assembly GCF_937997405.1 of uncultured Campylobacter sp. Classification (GTDB taxonomy): domain Bacteria; phylum Campylobacterota; class Campylobacteria; order Campylobacterales; family Campylobacteraceae; genus Campylobacter_B. Next base: position 839 of record NZ_CALKTL010000143.1, read on the forward strand.
CAGCGCCCTGCTTTACGACCTTGGGAACGGGGCAGCCGCAGTTTAGATCGATGCCGTCGATGCCGTCAAATTTATTGATGAGCAAAACCGCCTTTTTTATGATTTCCGCATCGCTGCCTGCGATCTGCACGAAAAATGGGGTTTCGGCGGCGTTTTTTTCGAGCATCTTTAGCGTCTTTTCGCCCTCGAAAACAAGGGCATTTGCGCTTATCATCTCGCTTACGGTCGCGTCGCAGCCGAATTTTTTCACTACGCCCCGTAGCGGTGGATCTGAAAAGCCCGCCAAAGGCGCCAAAAATAGAGGGTCTCTTTTAAAAAAATCTTCCATCATTTTAAATTTCTTATTTTGATTTCGTTTGAATTTAAACCTTTAAATTTAACGCCGCAACGCTTGCAGCGGGTTTTGCCGCGAGCTTTAAAATTTTAAATTTCATAGGCTACGCATTCGCATTTAGGCGCGAATTTTATTTTTAAGCTTGGCTAATTTGTATGGTGGCAAAAACGGCAGCAATGATGATCGCCGCCAATTTTATTTGCACGGCAAACCCAGCAAGCAGCTTGCAAAACGCCGAATGAAATTTTAAAATTTCATCACTTTATTCGGCTAGCAAGTCTTGCGCTTTGCGTTTAAATTTTAAATTTCATCGCGTAAATGCAAAATCCGTTTACGCGCACACTACGCAAACAAATCTTTTAAATTTTACCGCTTGCGCGCATTGATCTTTCGACAAATTTTGAAATTTCAAATTTGCGCGAGTTAAAATTTTATCCGCACTTTAAATTTTATCGCGCAGGCTGTGTTTAATAGCCACAAAGAACTTAAAAGCAATCTCTCTTACCCGCGCATAAAACTAGCTCGTAAAATTACCGAGCTAAAATAGCAGCGACGCAGGGACGTTTTTGCCGTTGTCTCGCAAAAATAGCAGAATTTTAAACTTCTCAAACTCGTCGCCATCGGCAAGACTTAGCTGCTCTCTAAACTCGTCGATCATGCCAAGCTCATATAGCGCGTACAGATATGCCTCGGTCGCTTCTTGATTCTCGTTTTTGAGCCGCTCGAAAAAGGCTTTGTATTGCTCTGGAGCGAGATGATTTTTTAGCTTTTTGGCAAAGCCGATAAAATCCTGCTCGCTAAATTTTTCATTATTTACGAGATCGAAAAGCTCCTCGCTACTGATCTCAAAGCTCGTGTCATTTACCGCGCGATCCACTAAAATATTTACCTCGGCTATATCTTGAGGAATTTTATAGGCTTTGATCTTATCGTAGCTTCCTTTGGCAAGCGCTACGGCATAGGCTTTTTTAGTGATATTTTCGCTATAAACGCCCTTGGTTTTTAAAATTTCATACGCATACGCAGGCTCGGCGTCGAGGCGGTTGAGTTCGTTTTGCAAAAATAGCCCGTTATCTTTAGGGAGTTTATATTTTCGCAGATCCGCCACTTCGCCGTTTTTAACCTTCTCGATAACGCCTATGACCTCTTTTAGATCCTCATTTTTGACATCTATACCGGTGCTATCGTACCACGGAGATAAAATTTTAGTAAGCTCGCTCGGGTCTTTAAAATACTCGGTTTTAAAGTCTTTATTGGTATCAAGACCCAGCAAAACCTCTTTACTCATCGCATCATATGCGCTTAGATCCTTTGCGATCGCCCTTTTTGTGCGATAAAACGCAAAGCTGTGAAAAACGATATGAAAAATCGCTAAAATCATATATAAAATTAGCGGCAGTACGATCCACACTGCCACAGGAAGCGTAAGCGTAAAACCGAAAAGCCCCAGCGTATAGCTACTGCTTTGCTGCGTAAAAACTAAAATCGCGACGATTGCGATATAGACGATCGAATATAAAAAGAATTGCTTGGTTTTCATAGCTAACTCCTATTTTGCTTTTCCGCCTGTTCCTTGCACGAAATGCACAATCTCGCCTCCGGATTTACCTTAAGACGCTCTAAGCTTATCTGCTCGCCGCAGCTCTCGCAAAGCCCATAAGTGCCGTTTTCGATGCGTTTAAGCGCGCTTTCAATCTCTAAAAACGCCTTTTGTTGATTAACATTGAGCGAGTATTCGATGCTTAAATCCGTATTCATGCTCGCTACGTCAAAATCATCCGCAGCTTTATTTTCGCGCAATTCCGAAATTTCATTTACAGAGCTATTGATATTGGCGATGAGTTGCTCTCTTTTTTCTTCTAAAATTTTCTTGTAAAATTTCAACTCGTTTTTCTTCATTCTTTCCCTTTATTTGTGATATGGATGGTTTGCGTTAATGCACAATGCGCGAAAAATTTGCTCAAAGAGCAAAAGTTTAGCGATTTTGTGCGCTAACGTAAGCCTGCTAAGACTGATTATTTTATCGGCTTTTGCCTTAAAATTTTCACTAAGCCCATAAGCGCCACCGATGAAAAATGACACGGCGCTTTTATCCTTTAGCATACTCGCAAATTCCATGCTATCTAGCTCCTGCCCGCGCTCATCCAAAGCTACGACGTATCCGCTAAGGCGCGGTAGATAAGCTTCATCATACGCCTTAAGCGCTAGCTCGGCAGATGTGCTTTGGGCGCGAGCGATATTAGCATTAAAAAACGTCGCATCTCGCACCGCGGCAAATTTAGCCGCCATTTTTTTATAATCACTTATCGCGCCTGCGAACTCGTCCGCGCCCTTTTGGATGGAATTTACCGTTATCTGCACTACTCTTCGCTTCCCTCTTCGTGTAGCGACTTATCGCTCGTGTCGTCAATCTGCACGGCATTTTTGCTCAGCACGTTGATTATATCGCTTAGATACTGCCTCATCTCAGCTCTAGGCACGATCGCATCAATTAATCCATGCTCGAGCAGAAATTCCGATCTTTGAAAGCCCTCCGGCAGATCTGCGCCTATAGTTTGCTTGATGACGCGCTGTCCGGCGAAGCCGATAAGAGCGCCGGGCTCTGCGATGATGATATCTCCCAGCCACGCAAATGACGCGCTTACGCCGCCCATCGTAGGATCGGTAAGAACGGAGATGAAAGGAATTTTATGCTCGGATAAAATTTTAAGCGCGGCAGAGGTTTTACTCATCTGCATCAGCGAAAAGGTGCTTTCTTGCATCCTCGCGCCGCCGCTTGCGCTTACGATGATTAGCGGCTCGTTTTTATCGAGGCTACGCTTTACGGCACGCACGATCTTTTCGCCCTCCACGGAGCCCAGGCTTCCGCCCATGAAGTTAAAATCAAACACCACGAGCTGAATTTTTTGGCGACTTATAGCGCCCTCGCCTGCGATCACCGCGCTGAACCTGCCTGTTTTTTCCTTGCTCTCGGAGATGCGCTTTTTGTAGGATTTTTTATCGACGAATTTTAGTGGATCGACGGGTTGTAAATTTTGATCGTACTCCACGAAAGAGCCTTCGTCGCAGATCAGATCGATACGAGCTTGCGCGTCAAAACGAAGGTGATAGTTACACTTGGGGCAAACGCTATGATTTTGCTCGACCTCTTTGCTATACATCAGTGCGCCGCATCCCGGGCACTTTATCCAGTGCGTAGGAGCTTCACTCGGCGCAGGTTGCGTCCTACGTATTTTTGAAAATAGATCTCCAAAATTCATATGATTTCCTTTAAATTCTATGAAATGAAACTTCTGATTATAACCTAAAATTCTTTATTTAAATTTATATGTGAATTTCGCTAAAATAGGAAAATGCAAGGATTTATATTAAAAACGACCAAGGTTAGGGATGAGGACTGCATCGTAGACGTGCTAAGCGAAAGTGCGCTCGTGCGTGCGTACCGCTTTTACGGCGCGCGCCATTCAAACATCATCCAGGGCTATAAGATCGACTTCGAGCTCTCGCAAAATCAAAACTTCCTCCCGCGCCTTAGCGGCGTGATGCATCTGGGATACTCGTGGCTCGGAAACCGCGAGAAGCTTTTGTTTTGGCAGCAGTTTATGCGGCTTTTGCACGCGCATCTAAAAGATGCCGAGCATCTGGATAAATTCTATTACGAGCTGCTAAACCGAGCTGCTGCGCACTTCGGAAAACAAAATCCGCGCCGTATAATCGTAGAAAGCTACGCCGAAATTTTAAAATTTGAGGGGCGGTTGCACGACGAGCCGTATTGTTTTTTATGCGACGAAGAAATTTTAGAAAATATCGCGCTGTGCCGCGGCTTTTTGCCTGCGCACGAGAGCTGCGCGCAAAGAGCGGGCTTTGCGCAGGATGAAATTTTAGAATTTTTACGAAGCAAAAAGACGCTAAATTTAAACGACGAAACAGTTGAGAGGCTTTATGATATAACGCTTGAGGGGCTTTAAGCGCGGCGCATTTGGTGCAGACGTAAAATTTCAAAGCTTGGGCGCTAAATTTTAAAATTCAGCAGAATTTCAAAATTTTATGAACGGGCGGTTTTGTACTTTATCTGCCTTTTCTCGCGCAAAGCCAAACAATCGCATTGCGCGGGGTTTGCATTAAATTTTAACTGGACTAGCTAAAAAGCTTTTTCATCGCCTTAAAAAACATTGCGGTGAGCGGATTTGATTTGCCTGAAACCTTTGCGATCCAGCTCTCATAGGTCTCGCCTTTGCTTTTTAAAAAGTCCACGAGCGCCTTTTGGCTAGCCTGCATACCGCCGTTTCTTTCAGCATCCAGTAGCGCCCTATAAATTGGCTCTATAGTTTCGATAGTGGATCTTGGTGGAGCCTTGCGAAATGCCGTGTATTCGGTGATCTGCCCTGTTACAGGGTCTTTTTTAGAAGTAAATTCCGTAATGACCCAATAAAAGCGCCCGTCTTTGGCTAAATTTTTAACCACGGCGGTAAAATCCTTGCCCTGCTGTATCGTATCCCACATAAGCTTAAACGCTATGCGCGGCATATCCGGATGTCGTATGATGTTATGCGGCTGCCCCAAGAGCTCAAGCTCACTATAGCCGCAAATCATACAAAAATATGGATTTGCAAACGTGATAATGCCCTTCGGATCGGTTTTGGAAACTATATAGCGCTTCTCATCTAGTTTGATTTCCTGATTAATCGGAGTTGGTCTTTGCATTTTTAATCCTTTGCTTAAAAATTTATTGCAGAGTATATAAAATTTTTCTTTTCAGAAATATTAAATTTTCGTTAAATTTTTATAAATGTTAAATCTTTAAGTGAATTTTTAAAATTTAATGTATAATCTCAAATCAAAATTTCAAAAGGCGGCGCGTTGAAAAATCCCTTCCTATCGCTTAAATACTCAAATTTTAGAATTTATTGGATCGGGATGAACCTCTCGCTGATCGGATCGTGGATGCAAAGCGTCGCGCTGCCGTGGCTAGTGCTAAGCATCACCGCAGACGCTTTTAAGGTCAGCCTCGTAGCTGCGGCGAGGTTCTTGCCCGCGCTACTTTTCACGCCGTTTTCCGGTGTGCTGCTCGATAAGTTTAATCGCAAAAAGATCCTTTTGCTCGCTCAAATAGGCATGGCGGTGACTGCCTCAATTTTCGCGGTTATGAGCTTTTGCGAGCTATATTCTTTCGGCAAAATTTTATTTTGCGCTTTTGCAAGCGGCATCTTTACCAGCATGGACGCCCCGAGTCGTCAGTCGATGGTAAAAGACCTCATCGACTCACCCCGCGATCTAGCCAACGCCATAGCGTTAAATTCTATGTCCTTCAACGTCGCTCGTATCGCAGGGCCCGCACTTGCGGGGATCGTGATGGCGCTGTGGGGCGTAGGCTTTTGCTTTTTATTCAATGCACTTAGCTTTTTAGGCATCATCGTTTCGCTGTTTTTCATAAAAATTCCGACATCCGTTACTGCGCTATCTAGCAGAAGCGGGGGCGTTTTTGCCTCGATCGGTGCTGGAATTTCGTATGTATCGCACAAAAAAACCCTAAGCGAGCTAATGATAATAGTGCTTATAGTAGCGACGCTGGTGCCAAATTATAATGTAACGATCTCGGCACTCGTTAAGCTTAGCCTGGGTGCGGATGAGCGAAGCTTTGGATATTTGATGTCGGCTCTAGGCGTGGGAGCCTTTTGCGGCGCGCTTTTCGTAGCAGTTTTTGATAAACTTGGCATCCGCAAAATCAGATCGTGCGCGATCGCTATGGGGGCAAGCTTAGCTCTTACTGGGGCTGCGAATTCCTTCGCATGGGCTGCGGTAGGGCTTGCCGTAACTGGATTTCTTTTCGTAATCACAAACTCAAGCATCAACTCCACCGTGCAGATGCACGTAAGCAACGAATTTCGCGGGCGCGTGCTTAGTTTATACGCGCTATTTCTAATAGGTAGTACGCCGTTTGGAGCGCTCATATCGGGCTTTTTTACCGAGTTATTAGGCGCTCGCGTAGCCCTTGCGATCTGCGGCGCAATTAGCATTTTGCTACTGCTGGCGCTATTTTACGGCTTTAAAATACGGCGCAGGACGCATTTTATCTTTCGAGATAAAGTCTAAGCCAAAAGCTGCATTATCAAAATTAACCTTATTTTTACGATGAGGCCTTAGAATTCCTACCGAAACTTAAAGGTAAGGAGTTTTTATGAATAGACGAAATTTCTTAAAAAGCACCGCCGCGATCGGCACGCTAGCGACGTTAAATCTAAATTTAAACGCTAGCGCAGTTACAGGCGGGACGGAAAAGAAAGTCGCCAGCGTCTGCGAGATGTGCTCCTCGCGCTGTCCTATCGAGGTGACCGTCAAAGACGGCCGCGGCGCTTTAATCGAGGGCAACCACAGGTTTGCAAACAAAACCTCCGTCTGCGCTCGCGGCGGAGCGGGCATCAATCAGCTCTACGACGATCAAAGGCTCATTAAGCCGCTCATTCGCGTAGGCGAGCGCGGCGAGGGCAAATTTAGAGAGGCGAGCTGGGACGAGGCGCTTAAAATTTGCGCGCAGAGGCTAGACGAGATTTCGCAAAAATACGGCCCGCAAAGCGTAGTTTTTACTTCCAAAACGGGCGAACACCACACTCAGATGATGAATTTCGCCTGTGCCTACGGCAGCCCGAACATCTACTCGCACTGGTCCTGTTGCCCGGTCACCTACAATATCGCCGTGCCGCACACTTTCGGCGCTAATATGCAAAGAGACTACGGCGACGCAAAATATATCGTAAATTTCGGCCACAATCTCTTTGAAGGCATCGATATCTCAAAAACCAAAAAGCTCGCAAAAGCCGCGAGCAGAGAGGACGTAAAGCTTTTGGTACTCGATCCACGCTTTAGCGTCGTAGCTTCTAAAGCCGACGAGTGGCTGCCGATAAAGCCGGGAACCGACGCGGCGTTTTTAATGGCGCTGATTCACGTCTGGCTGCGCGATAACAAATACGACAAAAAATTTATCGAACAATACGCCGTGGGGCTGGAGGAGCTAAGGCAGTCCGTTAAGGATACGACGCCGCTTTGGCAGGAGGCTATCACAGGCATCAAAGCAGACAAGGTAGAGCGTATCGCAAATGAAATTTACGCTGCGGCTCCCGCAGTCGTAATCGACTGGGGTCATAAAACCACGACCGCTAAAGCCGAATACGTCCGCACGCGCGCCATCGCAATCGCAAACGCGCTGATGGGAAACGTCGAGAAAAAGGGCGGAATTTACTTCTCTAAAGATTCCAAAACCTTCAACGCGCTTTGCAAAGAGGATCTATTCCCTACCATCTCAAACCCCGATAAGGAGTTTAAAATTCCAAAGACCGCGCGCATCGACGGCTGTGGCGAAGAAGGTAGCGAAAATTTCTTCGTGCCGCGCAAACACGGCGTTTTGATGCAGATCGCGCCTACGATTTTAAGCGAAAAGCCTTACCCTGTAAAAGGCTGGGTCAGCACGCGCTTTAACCACCTCATCAACGTTGCGGGCGTGGATAAGAGCGTAGAGGCGATCAAAAAGCTAGACTTCGTGCTCGCAATCGACGTATATATGAGCGACTTCGCGTGCTTAGCCGACGTGATCTTGCCCGAATCCACGTATTTGGAGCGCGACGAGTCGATTCAAAACAAAGGTGGCACCGCGCCTGGATTTGTGATGCGAAACAAGGCCGTCGAGCCGGTGGGCGATACGAAGTGCGGCTATGAAATTTTTAGAGAGCTTGCGAGGGTGATGAAGATCGATAAAGACTACACCTGGAACAACATCGACGAATACCGCATGCAGCAAGCCAAAGGCAACGCCGAGCTGATCGTAAATTTAATCAAAAACGGCTACGTAAGCTACAAGGTGCCGAAGCTATACTACCGAGAGCCGAAGCTCGTGGCTAAATTTATCGATAAATATCCTGCCGCGGCGGAGTTCGTGGACGAAAACGGCGAGATGAGCTCGCAGATGAAATTTAAAACCCCGAGCGGCAAGATCGAGCTTTTCGCGCCGAAAGTGGAGGAGCTTTTCGCAGGATACGGCTGCTTAAACACCGAGGGTATGGACGTATTCGGCGGGCACAAATACTGCCTAATGACCGGCAAGACCGCGCTTCACACCAACGGCCACACTCAAAATGTCAAAATTTTAAACGATATGATGAGCGAATCGCCGGTTTGGATCAGCCCCGCTTCTGCAAAAGCGGAGGGGCTAAAGACGGGCGACGTCGTGAAGCTCAAAAATAAATTCGGCGAGCAAAAAGCTAAAATTTTCGTCACGCAAGGCATCAGGGACGATTGCCTATTTTTATACCACGGCTTTGGGCACGTAAGCCCGGGGCTAAAGCGCACGAACGGCATAGGCACGAACCAAAGCGTCCTTCTCGATCCCGCTGCGGGTCCTGTGGTAAGCACGATGGTAACCAACGTCGGCGTCGATATAGTTAAAATTTAAGGGAGCGGTTATGAAAAAACTCATAATGATTCACGACGAAAATTTATGTATAGGTTGCCAAGCCTGTTCGGTCGCGTGCAGGAACGAAAACGGCGTGCCTAGCGGCGTTTATAGACTGCAGGTGCACGGCAAAACAAGCGGCGTTTTTCCAAGCTTAAAGCTCGATTATTCGCGAGCCAGCTGCGTTATGTGCGAGGATAGCCCCTGCGTGGACGTCTGCCCTACGGGAGCGAGCTTTAAAACCAAAGACGGCGTAACGCTCATAGACGAGAGGCTTTGCGTCAGCTGCAAATACTGCATCCTAGCCTGTCCTTACGACGCTAGATTTGTCGATCCTATCACGCACGCTATCGGCAAATGCACCTTTTGCTACACGAACCGCACCAGCAAAGGCTTGCAGCCTGCCTGCGTAAGCGTGTGCCCAACAGATGCTTTAACTTTCGGCGACGTAAATGACGTAAATTCCGAGGTAAGCAGGCTGCTAGCCAAAACGAGCGTAGAATATCCGAAAGCGTATCTAAACACCAAACCGCGCCTAGCGAATATCAAAAACAAAAAAGGAGGACGCTATGAATAATATGTGGGGCGATATGAGCCAATATTCTGAAATTTACTGGCCTTGGCCGATTGCGATCTATCTATTTTTGGCGGGTCTTAGCGCAGGAGCGACGATGGTGGCACTTTTAGTCAAATGGAACCGCCACGAAAGCGAGCAAAATTCCATCTGGGATGCGATGATTAGAGCGGGCGCGATCACGGCGCCGCTTACGATCTGCGCGGGGCTTTTGCTTTTGATCTTTGATCTGGGCAAGCCACTTAGCTTTTATCTTTTGCTGATCAAATTTAACTTCGGCTCGGTGATGAGCCTCGGCGTGGCAGCGCTTTTAATCTACGTGCCGCTTAGTTTTGTATTTGCGCTATGCGTCTTCGGCGAGGAAATTTGCAAATTTAAACTGCTCGCCTTTCTGCGACCTATCGTAAATTTACTAAGCTCGTTTGCCAAAGCTTCCAAACTCTTCGAGCGGGTTTTGTTTATCCTTGCTCTTTGCGTGGGCGCATACACGGGCTTTTTACTAAGCGCGGTGATGAAAATTCCGCTTTGGAATACTCCGGTGCTGCCGATTTTATTTTTGCTATCCGGCTTTTCCAGCGGCATCGCGGCGAGCATTTTAGTTGGACTTCTATTTTTTAAAGGCTCGTTAAACAAAGATAGCATAAAATACCTTTTGGTGCTTGATCTGCGCGCGATACTTTTTGAGATTCCGCTTTTGTTCATTCTATTTGTCGGGATGTATTTCGAGGGTGGCACTAGCGCGCTTGCGGCACAGCAGGCTTTGACGCACGAGGTTTACGGTAAAATTTTCTGGATCGGCGTTTTGGGCACGGGGCTCATCGCTCCGATCATCATCGCCTTTACGGCGCTGAAAAACCACGCCTACAAGCCTGCGTTTATAGTTTTAAATTCCTTCGTCGTGCTTTGCGGCGTGGTCCTGCTTCGCTACTATATCGTATATGCGGGGCAAATTTGTACGGGAGCGTAGCCTCGCTCCCGATCTAGGGAGTGGGTTTGAAAATTTTACTTTTAGAAGACGATTTTGAATACAGAAGCAGCGTAAGCGAGTATCTGCAGGAGCTTGGCTACGAGGTGGACGAATGCTCTAGCGGCGACGCAGCCTGCGATAAGATCGCCGGGAGCGCCTACCATCTGCTGATTTTAGACATCAAAGTGCCGGAGGTCTCGGGCGAAGAGGTGCTTAGATATGCACGAAGCCTCGGCCTTAACACTCCCGTGATGATGATGACCTCGCTCGGCGACATCGACGATTTGAGCCAGTGCTACGAGCTTGGCTGCAACGAATACCTAAAAAAGCCCTTCCACCTAGCCGAGCTTAAATTTAGAGTAAGCGAGCTGATGCGAAAGTACTTCGGCGACGAAAAGGGCGCCGTCAAGATCGCGGATAAATTTCACTACTTCGCAAATTTAAAAATTTTAAAACGCGCGGACGAAGAGATATCGCTAAGCGCCAAAGAGATCAAAATTATAGAATTTCTGCTCGCCAATATCAAAAGATTCGTTAGCGTCGATGAGCTCATCGCCGACGTGTGGGACGGCGAGGCGGGCAGCGTCGATGTGCGCGTGCATATCAGCAACCTCCGCTCCAAAACTAGCAACGATTTCATCCTCTCTAGCCGCGGACTCGGATATAAGATCAATGCTTAAAGGGTTTAAATTTACGCTTTTTAGCGCGATTTTCATCATCGGCGCCTTTATAAGCGAGAGCCTTTATATCATCTATTTAAACTCCAAAATCGAGGAGAGCGCCGACGTCGCCGAGCTGATACAAAAAAGTGGCGAAGCTCTAGCCGGCGCGTATCCCGATCTAAAAGACGAGCTCATCTACGACTACGCGATCCTAAACGCAAACGGCGAAATTTTAAGATCAAACCTAAGCGTGCAGCCGCCCGATTTTGCGTTTATCACGCTGAAATTCGGCGGGCGAGTGTTTTTCAAACGCCATTTTCTTCATGAGGGCAAGCTATATTTTTTCGTCATCTCAAAAAAGATAAGCTACGCCAAGATAGAATTTATCGCGATCTCTACGATCTTTATCACGATTTTCGTAGCGCTCATCATCGCGCTGTTTAACTACAAAATCATTAAAAATTTCTACGCGCAGCAAAGCAACCTCATCAAGGCGTTTTTCAACGACGCGATGCATGAGCTAAAGACCCCTCTGGGCGTCGCGCTCATTAATACCGAGATGCTTGGGCTGCGCGACAAACACACTGCGCGTATCAAATCCGCACTCAAGCAGATGGTAATTACTTACGAGGATGTAGAGTACTTCATCAAAAGCGGCAAGATGAGCTTAAAAAGCCGCCGCATCGATATGAGCGAGTTTTTGGGCGCTAGGATAAATTTCATCTATCTGGTCGCAAAAAGCAAAAACATAAGCCTGCAATCGCGAATAGCGCCCGACGTGAGCGTTTTTATGGATGAAACCTCGCTAATGCGCCTCATCGACAACACCCTAAGTAACGCCATAAAATACTCGCGCCCCGGCGGCAAGATCATCATCGGGCTGGAAAAGGGGGTGAGCATAGCAGTCTTTAGCGTACAGGATTTCGGCATCGGCATAAAGGATACGAGCGCGATCTGGGAGAGATACTCGCGCGAAAACGCGGCTCTTGGCGGATTCGGTCTCGGGCTAAACATAATCGATAAAATTTGCAAGCGCTACGGCATCGCAAAAAGCGTCAGCTCGAAACTCGGTGAGGGCAGCACCTTTTGCTACAAAATCCCGCTGTTTAAGCAGAAACTTTTGGATTAAAACGGCACGTTAAATTTAAACGCAAATTTTAAAATTTTAAAAGTAAAATTTGTGCAGCTATCGAGCTTTTTAAAATTTTGTTTTAGCTCGGATTTTCAGCCGCCTTTTGCCTCTCTACTGCCTAAATAATATTCTTCTAATGGATAATTTAGATTTCCGCAGTTGTCTAGCTCAAAACCCTGTTTTATATCAAACGACGCCTTGTTTCTCTCCTGGTAATATTCCTTGATCTTTTCAGAAAAATTCATTCTATCAAATAGGTATTCGGAATGATTGCGTTGTATATAATTTTTATAAATTAAAACAAACTTATCTAACAATATATGAATATTTGGTCCTTTGTAAGCGCCGTCTAGAATAATTATCGGTCTATCAAACCCGGCACTCATATCATTTAAATTTATCTTTATATATTTCTTTGGGTCGGTTTTTTTAGCCTTTAATTTATTCATAAAAATTTCCTCAAACGTCTCATTATTATCATGATGCGTTTTTAATATTTCAAACCAATTCGATAAATTTATACTTTCCAATGGATTCTTCTCACGATAAAAGTACAACAACGCGGTCCTACAACCCCGCTATCGCGTTACCACGACAACGGTTTGGGCTCCTCCCCTTTCGCTCGCCACTACTAAGGGAATCATTCGTTTATTTTCTATTCCTCGGGGTACTAAGATGTTTCAGTTCCCCCGGTTCGCCTCACTAAATAATTAGTGATACCTGTCCTTCAGACAGGTGGGTTGTCCCATTCGGAAATCCGCGCATCAAAGGTTATTTGCACCTACACGCAGCTTATCGCAGCTTATCACGTCCTTCATCGCCTCTGTGAGCCAAGGCA
>NZ_CALKTL010000144.1 GCF_937997405.1 uncultured Campylobacter sp.
CGCCGTGCCAAAGCGAGATAGAATTCCGCGTCGCCATAAGATGGATGCGAGATAAAATTCTATGTCGCCGCAAGATGGGCGTAAGATAAATTTTATGGCAACGCAATAAAATTCTATATCGTCGCGAGACGGACGCTCTGCTACGACAAAGCAATAAAATTCCGTCATCGCAAGACGCAAAATAAAATTCCATCGCCGCGCAATCTGCGGCGATTTAAGATAGCGAGGTAAAGATGAATCCGACCGAACTCAGAAGACTGCGCACGCAAAGCGTGCTAAAGCAGCTCATCCCCGAAGCGCTCGCGAGCCTAGAGGACGAGCTTTTGCGCGGGCTGTGCGTCACCGACGTGGAGTGCAAGCGCGGGCGCTACGACGCGTTCGTATATCTGGATAAAAACGCCTTCGACGAGCGCGAGCAGGAATTCGTGCTCGAAAAGCTCGGCCGCGTGGCGAGATATTTGCAAAACTTCTGCGCCGAGGCGGAGGGCTGGTACCGCTGCCCCGCGTTTCACTTCAAATTTGACGATCGCTTGGAGTATCAAAACAAAATGGACGATCTTTTCGACAAAATAGAGGAGGAGTTGCGCAAAAATGGTTGATTTAGAGGCTTTGGCGCGCGAGTGCGGCGTGCAGCTTTACGACGTGGAGACGGTGAGCGAAAACGGCAGAACGATCTATCGCATCAGTATCACGAAAGCAGGCGGCGTGGGCCTGGACGACTGCGAGCGGCTATCGCGGCTACTTTCGCCGATTTTCGACGTGGAGCCGCCGCTTGAGGGCGAATGGACGCTGGAGGTCGGCTCGCCCGGGCTTGAGCGCAAGCTAAGCAAGCCGCAGCATTTCGCAAACTCCGTGGGCGAGCTGGTGCGCCTAAGCCGTACGGACGGGCAGAAGCTAAGCGGCGAAGTGCTTGGCTGCGAAGGCGGCGTGCTTAGGCTACGCACGGACGGCGGCGAGGTAGGCGTGCGACTTGACGAGATCAAAAAGGCGCGAACCTACGTGCAGTGGTAGCGACGGAGATTTTTAAAATTTTGCACGTAGGGCTTTGGGGTGTGGTGTTTGAGAAGCGTAGACTTAAATTTCAAGCTAAAGCGGCGAGGCTAATTTGGATTTGCCTTGCTTTTTGTGCGCTTTTAAGTATTGCGTCTATCGCGAGCGATGCACGGCTCGCAGCATCTCGCCTCGCTTTTTAATTTAGCGCGCGATATTCGGTGCGGCTTTCAAAAACACATGCTGCGCGCAAGTCTTTCGCATTGAGCTTGATCGTATCGCACGAAAGCATTTCTGCGTTGCAATTGATCGCATGCGCACCGCGGCGAAACGCCGTTTCGCTAAGCTTTTTGCGGCTTAGGTTTGCGATTGTCGGCATCGGTACGAATGTGTCACTACGGACAGAGTGAAATTCGATAAATATTAGCCTTTCGCGCAGACATGCCCGCAGCACCGCCTTGTTGCGTCGAATGGGCACGCGAGCATGTTAAATTTTGGATTTTTTAAAATTTGCCGCTGTCGGTCGCTTTTGATCTCTCGCGGTGCTCGGCGCAAAATTTTAAAATTCTGCTCTGCTAGCCTGTTTTAAAATTTACGTCGCGCCGATAAAAAGTAATTTTTCACGCCACCGGGCGGCGCTTTGAAATTTCAGATCGTACCGCTAAAAAGCAAGCTTCGCGGCGATTTCTGCTGCGTAAATTTTAATTCCCATGCCGCGCGTGCCGTTTTGAAATTTCATGTTGCGTCGCTAAATGATAAGTTTTGCGCGATATTTGCACGTTGCTTTGGAATTTCGCGTCGCGCCTGAAAGCGGCTAAATTTAAAATTTACGCGCTGTTTTGGGCGCAGTAAAATTTCAAGTCTTTTGCTTCAAAGAGAATTCTAAATTTTATGTTTTATCGTAAATTTAGGTTTTGCAGCGCGCAAATTGCGATCGCACCCCGGTGACTATTTGCAACGCGGCTTGATCGCAAAATCGGCTAAGCAATCACGGTTGAGCGGGATAATTTAAATTTTTGGATCTTTTATGAACGACGAATTTTACATGGATTTGGCGCTGCGGGCTGCGTGGCGCTATCAGGCTCTGACGCTACCCAACCCCGCCGTTGGCTGCGCGCTGCTGGATAAGAGCGGCAGGGTTCTTGGCATAGGCGCGCACAAAAAGGCGGGCTTTTTGCACGCCGAGGCAAACGCCGTTTTCGCCGCGCTGTGCGATCTGGACGCAAATTTCGTGCAGGATTTCGCTTGCGAATACGCCCGCAAATTCGGCGTTAAATTTCAAAACCTAGAAGCCCTAAAAAGCGCGCTCTTGCAGCCGAGCTTCACCTATGATTTTATCTTAAACCGCCACGGCGGGCTTTTGCGCGGCGCTTGCGCCTACGTCACGCTCGAGCCCTGCGCGCACCGCGGCAAGACGCCGTCTTGCGCCGAGCTTTTGGCAGAGCTAAGCCTATCTCGCGTGGTAATCGGCGCGCGCGATACGAACGCGCAGGCTGCGGGCGGCGCGGAAATTTTACGCCGCGGAGGCATAGAGGTGAAATTTGACGTCTGCTCTGCCGCGGCGGAGGAGCTTGCAGAGCCGTTTTATCTGGCGCGCGAGAGCGGCTTTTGCTTCATTAAAATCAATGCCACGCTAAACGGCGCAGTGCATGGGCGGATCGGCAGCGAGAAGCAGCGCGCGTTCGTGCACGAGCTGCGTGGCGTGTGCGACTACGTAGGCGTAGGCGGGCAGACCGTGCGCGCCGACAGACCGACGCTGGATGTGCGTGCGGCTAAATTTGACGAAATTAGCGCTTCGGCAGGCAGAGCCGATATGCTGGCGCTAGACGCGCGTGTCGCGCCGCAAAATCTAAAGCCGCGCGCACCCGATGTTTGGATATACTCGCGCCGTAACTCTTACAATAAGCCCAATAGCAACTTCACGCGGAAAAGAAAAATGTATAGCGAATGCGTCTGCTAGAAGCAAAGTAAAAATCGGTACGATAAACGAGAATGAAGTAAAAGCTAAACGGGCGACAGGCTATTTTTCAGAAAATCAATATACCTTGATAATCGCAAACAACAATCTGCGTAGGGTAAAAGAATACGAATTTATAAAATAATGAGCACAACAGATGCGCGAATAGACTAAATTTTAACTTTCAATGGAGAGTGAGAATAATAACTGCCCTTATAGGCATACGAAAGCAGATTTTCACTATTGCTTACGCTGCAGCTGTATTAGCAAGACCATGTGAAAGCCCATCTCTAATAATGCCCAATCCGTTACTCATTTTTTGCTCCTTCTTCTAGATTTTTTTTAATCAAATTTCTATCTGAAAAATTTATAAAAAATATCAATAAAAGTAGAAAAACTGCCCCTTTTAAAAAGAATTTAAACTGTGCGGTCATTAAATATGGTCTTAACAATCTATGATCGAAATTATATTCCTTATATATTTTTCCATCTTGATCTTCAAGCTGTAAAATTTCATTATTGCCTAATATATCTGGACTTGGCTCGCCGTAAATTTTGATTTTTTGCCCTTTTAGCTTTTCATAAATATCGCTATCACTTTTGCTTATTTCATAAACTTTTTTCTTGCCGTTTTCTAGTTCTATATGTATTCGTCCGCCGCTTCCGCGAAAATTATAATAAACGTTTCTTAAAATTCCGGTATCTATCTCAAGCTCATTCAATTGCTTGGGCGCCGTGTTCGTTCTATAAATAGTAAAAAGCATCCCGCATAGGACAAAAAGCAAACCATAGCAGCCTATGCTAGCCACCTGTGCTGATGGATGCGAAACTCCCCTGATAAAAACACGCCTATAAAATACATCATAAAAATAATATAAGAGCCTTTTTATATATTTTGTTGTGAATTTCATAAAATTTCCCTTCATATTCTTTTGGATATTTTATTGAGCCGATAATAAATTTGCTCTAAATTTACAAAATCTCCCGCTTGAAATTTTAAATCTGAAGAAGCTTTAAAACCAAGCAAAATTCAAAGATCAAATATACAAAATCGCCACGGCAGAGCTTCCGCCTGCGTAGCTATGGCTCAGCGCCGTGAAGTATAAAATTTCATCCGCCCTACTCCTCAAACAGATTTCTCTCCGCGGCCTTTAGCACGCGACCGAGCGCCTCGCGCGCCTTATCGGTTGCGATGCGGCCTTTGGCGGTCTTTTCGATGTAGCCGTTAGCGAGCAGATAGGGCTCGATAACGTCCTCGATCGTGCCCTCATCCTCGCTAAGCGCCGCCGCGATCGTGCTAAGCCCCAAGGCACGGCGCTTGGCGTCAAATAAAATTTCCAAATATTTTATATCTATCTCGTCAAAGCCTTGCTCGTCCACGCCCAGCGCCTCGAGCCCTTCGCGCGCTCGATCGTGCGAGATAGCGCCCTCGTCGCGCACCTCGGCAAAATCGCGTATGCGGCGCAGTAGCCTTAGCGCGATACGCGGAGTGCCGCGGGAGCGACGCGCGATCTCGGCGCTGGCGTCGGCTGCGCTCTCTTTTCCGAGTTTAACAGAAGCGATCTGTACTATCCGCGCAAGCTCGGCGTGCGTGTAAAACTGCAAGCGAAACTGCATACCGAAGCGATCCCGCAGCGGTGCCGAGATCATGCCCGCGCGCGTCGTGGCGCCGATGAGCGTAAAGTGCGGAATGTCGATCTTGATGGTTTGCGCGGCGGGACCCGAGCCGATGATAATGTCGAGGCGGAAGTCCTCCATCGCCGAATACAGCACCTCTTCGATCGCGGGGCTTAGGCGGTGGATCTCGTCAATGAAAAGCACGTCGCCGCTTTGCAGGTTCGTTAAAATCGCCGCCAGATCGCCCGCCTTTTCGATCATCGGCGCGGCGGTGACCTTGATAGCGGCGCCCATCTGAGCGGCGATGATATGCGCCAGCGTGGTTTTGCCAAGCCCGGGCGGCCCGTAGAAAAGCACGTGATCAAGCACGTCGGCGCGCTTTTTCGCTGCGGCGATCGCTATGGCGAGGTTTGATTTGATCTTCTCTTGCCCCACGTAATCCTCGAAGCTCGACGGGCGCAGCGAGCTCTCCACGCTCTCATCGAGCTGCATCTTTTCGATCTCTACAATTCTGTCCATAATCTCTCTTTAATCGTTTTTAAAATTTTAGCAAGTGTAGCGAAAAATGGCTAAATTTTGACAATTTTAGTAAGGCGCCGTCTTTGCGGGCGAGATAAAATTTGCCGTGCGGAATTTTACGGTACGCGCTTAGGGTTGGGGCTAAAAAGCAAAGCACCCGTCGCGAAAGACTGCGAAATTTTACCGCGACGTTTTAAGGCTATGCTCATGCCGCTACGCCCGCTATGCCTTGGTGCGGAATTTTATTGTGACGGCTCCCGAACAGCGCGCGGGTCGCTAACTGCGCTAAATTTTACGGCGCGGAATTTAGCGCGTAGAATTTTGATCGCGTAGAATTTAAGGCTTTGGGCGTTCGCGAGCGACGATTGCGGAGCAAGCGGTGCGAAATTTGAGCGCGTAGAATTTAGTGGCAAAATTTGGCTGTTTGAAAAATACGCGCAGAGTTTTTACGACGTGAAATTTGGCGCTGGAATTTTAAGATATTAAATTCTGCGCCTGGAATTTTGCAGCAAAATTTTATCTCGTAAAATTTTAATGTGGACTTTGTTTTTGCGGCAGCGAGGCTTTAAATTCTATGCTTCAAGCTTTGCGGCGCGCAGCCGGCTAGAATTTTATCTCACATAATCGGTTAAAATTTTGCAAGAAATTCTGTGTAGAATTTTATGCAAAATCTACCTTGTGCGCTTGCACGGCTGGATAAAATTTCGCGCAGAGTTTGGTATTTCGCGACTGCTCGGAATTCGGCGCTGATTGTAAAATTTGCCGCTAAGCTTAATGCGAGCTCGTGCGATTAAATTTAGCCTCGTCACCTCACGACGCCTTATCGATCGCTCTCTTTGATCAAGACACTTTTATTGTTGTCGTCACTCTTACAAAGCACTCTATAATCTGATATTTCAATTGCATATAAAAATACTACACCGTCGCTTTGAAATTTTCTCGAGCAGCCCTTGGCGTAAAGCTCGGCGAGTTTTGGACTATTGAGAACATAAAACTCATAGCTATCGGCAAAGTGCTCCATATAGCTGTAGGTGATGCTCGCCCAAGGCACCCCACTATCGCCGCTTCTATTTAGCACGATGGTTCTAGCGTTTATTGCCGCAAGCTTTGACTTTAGCTCTGCAAACGTCTTTTTGTCCCAGCCGATGAGCTTTAGCCCATCGCCGATGCCCGGCGCATTATCCCTGAAAATGGAATTTTAATAAAATTTCGTCTCATTGCCGTCCAAATCGATCCAAATATACTCATCGCCGTAGGTGCTCTGGATTGTAACGCGCAAATTTTTAGGGAAGTTGCGACCTGCAAAAGCTAACAGGTCTAGAAATTTCTCGCGATTTTGCTCGTAGTTTTGCATCGGCGGGGCTTTATCCAGCTCCATATCATCTTTATCAAAGAAAGAATTCAACGCGAAAAATGCTGCCAAAATCGGCAGCACCTTTAGGCAAAAGAGTAAGCCCAGAGCCGCGGCTATGACGATTTTTAAAGCTTTAGCCAAATTTTCTCCTTAAATTTTATGAGCCGCTTAGGCCTGACGGCTGACTTATGCCAGAATTCTACGGCTGCATGCGTAAAATTTAGCGCTCGTAGCGTATTTTAGAGCTGCGGGCGCGAAAGCGTTCATGAAAAGCGTTCGTGCGTTGCAGTCGGCGAAAGAAATAGCGCTCGCATGCAGAAGCACGCAAACTCTCGCACGGCGCCCCCGTATAAAATACCGCGCAGAGTATTCGCCCAAAGCGCCTGCGATCTCTCGCACTAGGTAAAGCGCTCGCAATCGCTCGCGCCGAATAAATTTCAAGCGGCGCGAGCTGGCGAGCTGTTTACGTAGCTTGCGACGCGCGAAAACGAAGTATTGTTTTAAGGCAAGCGGGGCTTTATCGCTGGAATTTCGGCGCGTAAATTTTAAAATTTAGCCCAAAATCCCGTTATTGCCTATATTCAAACTCCTCGCTTGGGAAGCTCTCGTCCTTCACTTCGCGCGCGTATTCGCGCACCGCGCCTTTTACCAGCGCAGCGCCGTCTAAATAACGCTTAACGAATTTCGGCCGAAACTCCGTGAAAAATCCGCACATATCGCTCCACACGAGCACCTGTCCGTCTATGCCCGCGCCCGCGCCGATGCCGATGACGGGCACGTCGGTGCCGAGCGCCACTTGATTTGCGACCGCGGAAATCGTCCCCTCTACCAGCAGCAGCACCGAGCCCGCCTCGACAAGCGCTCTAGCGTCGTTTAAGACCTCGCGCGCGCCCTCCTCTCCGCGTCCACTTACCTTGTAACCGCCCATAAAGCGCGAAAACTGCGGCTTTAGCCCGATGTGGCTCATCACGGCGATACCGTTTCGATGAAGCAGCGCCACGGTATCTGCCATATGCGCGCCGCCTTCGATTTTGACGGCGTCGCAGCCGGTGCTCTCATAAACTTTGGCGCAGTTTTGCAGCGCGAGCTCGGGCGTCGCGCACGAGCAAAACGGCATGTCCACGACCATATACGCCCGCTTTAGCCCCCGTCTTACGGCGCGCGCATGATAGATCATCTGCTCTACGCTTGCGCCCAGGGTCTCGGAGTGCCCGCCGAAGCTCATATTTAGGCTGTCGCCTACGAGCACCATATCGACCTCGTCGTCGAAAATTTTAGCAAAAAGCGCGTCGTAGGCGGTGATCATCACGATCTTTTCGCCGGATTTTTTCATCTCATATAATTTAGAAAGCGTGATTTTTGACATTTTGGCTCCTTGATTTGGTTAAAATTTGAACACAATTCTAGCATAAGCCGAATTTGACATTTATAAAATTTTAAAGTAAAATGCGCGCGCATTCTTTCGGGGGTGACTTGGCTTCGACGGGAACGGATGGGTCAAGGCGGCATGTCGCTTTGGATACAGCGTATAAAATCCAAACTAAATTTAAACGCAAACAACGTTAAATTTGCTCCTGCTTACGCTAAAGCTGCGTAAGTCCAGTCGAGCCCTGCTCCGCGCCGATACTATCTAAGCGCGGCGGCGGGTAATCTGCGATAGCGTAGCTCTGCGGCGTGACGAGCCGTAGGGTGAAATCCTAGTCTTTGCGCCGGCGGGTCGTTTTGGAAAGTGAGCGAGCCTGCGCGAGAACTTCACTTTTGCTAAACATGTAGAGGCTTTGGTCATTTGTTTTCGGACTGCGGTTCAATCCCGCACACCTCCACCAATTAAGCTATCTTTAAGTTCCAATCACTTCTTTTTACTTCTCTTTAATTCCCGTATATAGGCGCTTATCTTAGATTTCGATTATTTTTCTCTTCTTTTATTTTTGTTTGTAGTATAATTACTTCTGAAAAAATAGGAGTTTTATTAGGGACTTTTTTGTATTGGGGGTTTTCGTAGAGAAAGACGATATAGAAAAATGGTATTAATCTTATACTTAAAAGGAGCGAATTATGTTGTTTACAGATGAGGATTTTGTAAATATCGTGCCGCAGGATCTTTTAGAGCGCGGTATACGCCTAAGAGAGGAGCTCGGTTTTTATGAAATCGCTTGGAAATTTGACGATGTAATGGAGGTACTAAAAATTACAAGAGGCAAAGGTATGATTATTCTAGGAGGAGAAGTATATCGCCTAAGCGGTAATAAGCCCGTCATCACATGCGACGGCTGGTATACAAACAAGGGAGATGACGATGCATTCGAAGTGGCAATCGAATATATCGCTAAGTATCGCGCTAGAAACGGAGATGATTTTATATATTATCCAGCCATTGGCCCCGGGCAGGTGCCCAAATGAAAATTTTAATTGGATTGTGTATAGGAAATTTCATAAAAGTATGAAGGGCGCGTTTAAGCAGGTTGAATTTGAATTCAGCGTAAAAAAAGAGGATTGGATAAGGCGTTAAATTTGGAAAGGAATAAGGAAAAACGCTATGAAATTTAAAATTTTAGAACCGAGGCTTTATGAAAGATAAGGATATGGTTATAGAAGCGCGAGGGCGAATGCGGCATTGATGGCTAAAATAGATATTTTATTAAATTTGATAAATTTTACTAAAGATATAAGCGTGATAAAAAGCGACTTGGCAAAGATAGGCTTTGATAGCGAATTGGAGCTTGTAACAATAACTCAAAATACGATTGCAAATATCTTAAATAGAGTCGTCGATAAAGAAATTTCATATGATCTCCTTGAGGAATGGGCAAATTTAATCGAGTGTCGCGAGGATATAGGATATGAGGATGAAATTTTGCAAGAGATCATATTTGAGCTGGCAAACCCTTGCCTTTATGGAGAGATAGACGAAGAGAAGATTTGTATGATTTTAGATAAAATTAAATGCGGGTGGAGCGAGACGAATGATATTAGAGAAAAATATTGATATTGTGGGCGAAAGAGCTATTTTACTAATGGCGCTGGGCTCATTACGGGCATTGGAACATAAGGCAATTACCATAGATGAAAGCCAAAGAATTTTGTTTTCACCCTATATCTCAACGCATTTGGAAAAAAATAAGGTTAATGAACGCATTATAGATATAATAATCGAATGCTGCGAATTAGAGGATATTTTTGAGCTAATTCCTACAAAATATATACAAACCTTACGAATATTGCAAAATAGAATAATAAAAATTTTAAAGCGATACGATGAAGAGCCCAGAAAAAGATGGGTAATTATAGATGAGAAATAGCCTCCATAGCTCCGCTTTTGGCGAGCACTAAATAAAATTTGGCTCAAGACAAGTTAAAACTTTTAAAGGAATTTTTGGCTTATCTTGAACCTTTAAAATTTTAACGGCACGATAGAAACTCCGTGTAAATTTAATCCTTTCAATACTTGATAATGCTATTAACAAGATTAGTGTGCAATATATGTGAATCATAGATTTTAGATAAATCGGCAAATTTTACGATTTAAGGAATTTGATAGTATTAATCCTATTATTAATTTTATACTATTAATAAGAGTAGTTTTGTAGATAAAATTCCAAATTTTGAATTAAAACATATATTTTAGCATTTTTAAATAAAGTCAAGAGTAAAATCTTAAAGACGCGATACTATAATATAAATATTTAAAGATATTGGTTGCAGAGGGTGGATTTGAACCACCGACCTTCGGGTTATGAGCCCGACGAGCTACCACTGCTCTACTCTGCGATATGAGAAGCGCAAATGAATTTTAAATAACATTCACGAAAGTGGATGGGGTAGGAGGATTCGAACCTCCGAATGATTGGACCAAAACCAATTGCCTTGCCACTTGGCTATACCCCAACTTTAATTTAATAATTTAAAATTATACATAAATAAATATAGAAAGTCAATACTTTATATTTTTAATAATGATAAAACTGGATATCAAAAAAAGCATATAACTCAATATAATTTATACTGTCATCTTAAATAAAATTTAATATTTATATAAAAATAATAGTTAATTTTATAACATAAAAAATTAAAGTGTTAAAAATAAAATTAAATTTAAGAAAATAAAAAAGGCTCAGATAAATCTGAGCCTTGAGATACTTAATTTTGAGCAAAATTATTCGTTAAAATTAACACCGCTACCGCCAAGTCTAATTGGGCTTGACTCTGTGATCTTTTTAACAGCCTCTTGTACTCCTTTGCATGCAGCTTCTGTACTAGTTACATTAGAAACTTTTAACACAGGTGTAACGCCGTTTTCAATTCCCTTTTTAGCATCATCTGCATCTGCGGTTACCATTTCAAATTTAATGCACGCATTGCCTTTTACATTCATCTCACCATTATCTGTCAAAGGTACATTAGTAATGTCTTTTAAGGCTCTAGCTGGATTCATTGCGCTTGGTAGCTTACCTTGTGCGGTATAAAAGCCGGTTAATTCTGTAACGACAGTCGCTACGTTTGTAGCCGCTTTAGAAACCTCAGCATCATCACGTGTAGCTGCAAGTCTTGGAATAGCAACAGCTGCCAAAATACCTAAAATAACGATAACGAAGATCAACTCGATCATAGTAAAACCTTTTTTCATGGTTTACTCCTTAAATAAAATTCATCCCGCATACCTATATGCGAAACTTGGCGGAATTATAGAGAAAAATTTAAAAATTGTCAATAGTTTTTGGCAAATTTTTTACAATTTATTTACAAAATCCGATTTTGTGGGCATTTCAAAATCAAAATTTCAAGTTCATTTGCTCTATTAATGTATTGTAGTATCGCCTCTGTACATTTATATCATAAAAATTATTTGCTTTCATTCTGCGCGCGTCCGATAAACCATATGTCTATTCGAGATACAGAATGCTACAACCCGTATCTCTTCGTAAGAATTCCATACTCCTCCACGCGTCTATCTCGCAAAAACGGCCACCAGCGGCGCACGTTTTCGCATCTTTGCATATCGATAGTTACGACTTCGCATAGCTCATCGGTGCTATTTGCACGAAACAGCTGTTCGCCCTGCGCGCCAAAAACAAAGCTATTGCCCCAAAATCTAATCCCCTCTTCGCTGGCAAGCTGATCTACGCGCTGTTTATTCGGCAGCACCTCTAAAGTTTCGCCGTTAAATTTTATCTCTATCGAAATCTTTAAATTCCCTCGCGCCGCCTCATTTTTAGCGGGCAAAATTTCGCCGCCGATCGCCATTTTGCCGCCATCCGTTAGCGCCCCGTTATTAAAGGATAAAATTCCGCCCTCGCTTAAAATTTTACTCTCACCGCCCGTATCCGTGGAGCGCGAAATTTTATCGCGCACATTTAAATTTGCTTCGCTCCCGGATAAAATTTCATCCGGCGAGACTTCGCTAAGCGCGGCTTTTTCAAAACCCACGCGATTTACGGCGATTACGGGCAGGGAGTTTGCCACCGCATGCCCGCGCTGTACCGCGACCCAGGCCTCTAGCTGGCGCGCTTTTTCGTCCTCGCCGTCGCCATCAAACCACCCGATCGCGGTCGGATATATGAGTAGCTCGGCACCGCGTAGCGCCATCGCGCGCGCCGCCTCGGGATACCACTGATCCCAGCACACGAGCACGCCGAGCCGTCCCACGCTCGTATCTATGGGCTCAA
Organism: uncultured Campylobacter sp.; assembly: GCF_937997405.1. Taxonomy (GTDB): domain Bacteria; phylum Campylobacterota; class Campylobacteria; order Campylobacterales; family Campylobacteraceae; genus Campylobacter_B. Next base: position 12,101 of record NZ_CALKTL010000144.1, read on the forward strand.
AGCCCAGATCGCCCGGCGTGAAATAAAATTTTTCGTAAAACTGCGGATCGTCGGGTATGTGCATCTTGCGGTACTTGCCGGCGATCCTGCCGTCGCGCTCGAAGACCACGGCGGTGTTGTGATACAGCCCCGCGGCACGGCGCTCGAAAAGCGAACTTACCAGCACGACGCCAAATCTCTTCGCCACTTCGCTCCACAGCCGCAAATCGCGCTCGAAATCCTGCGCATAGTCGAAATTTTCGGTATTTTCGCGCTGGCAAAAATAATGCGTCTGATGAAGCTCTTGCAAAACGATTAACTGCGCGCCCTTTGCCACCGCACGCGCGATAAGCTCGATGCTACGCGTTATCGTGCAAGCCTTGGTGCCTTCAAATTTATGCGAAATCAGCCCAACTTTTAAAATTTTCATATTTTTCCTTCGATCTAAATTTAAAGTTTAAATTTATTCATGCACGAGCAATGCAGCGAGCCGTTTTGGCGAATGAAAACGCGCGCGTTCACCCCCACTACTTCGCGATCCGCGCACGCCGCTCGCAGACGCGACAGCGCCAGCTCGTCCGCCGCGCGGTTTGGATCGCGCGGATCTGCGGGATCTGCATAGGTAGGCACGATGAGCGCGCCGTTTAAAAAGACGAAATTTGCGTAAGTCGCGGGCAGCCTGCGCCCCTGATAAAATATTGCGCGCGGGATCGGCAGTTCGATCACGTCGTATCCAAGCGATGAAATTTCATCCTTCATCGCGCCAAGCTCCGCGTAGTGCAGATCGCTCGGATCGTCGCACGACGAAATAGCCACAGTGCGCGGGCTTAAAAAGCGTGCAAGAGTATCTATGTGGCTATCGGTGTCGTCGCCTTTTATGAAGCCGCGTCCCAGCCAGATTATCTTTTTTAGCCCGAAAATTTCACGCAGCCGCGCGTCCAGCTCGGCCTTGCTTAGGGAGTTGCGATTTTCGTTCAGCAAACATGCGCTCGTAGTTAGCATCGTGCCCGCGCCGTCAAAATCGACGCTGCCGCCTTCTAAGATCAGATCCACGTCTCGCAGCGGACGGGCGTTTGCGGCGTAAAGCTTGGAATTTAACGCGTCGTCCTTGGCGCTTGCAAACTTGCCGCCCCAGGCGTTGAAACGAAAATTTAGCCCCATGATTTTACCGCCCTCCTCTACGTCGATCGCGCCGTAATCGCGGATCCACGTATCGTCGGTATCGATTTGCGCGAAGCTCGCGTTTGCTAAGCCGCCGCAAATTTGCTCAAAATCCTCGCGGCTCGGCGCGATCGCGACGACCGGCTCAAACCTCGCTGCGGCGGCGATAAAGCTGCGATAAGCCGCCCGTATCTCGCCTAAATACGGCGCCCAGTCGGTACCTGCGTGCGGCAAAGACACCAAAAGCGCCTCTTGCTCTTCCCATTCGGCGAATGC
>NZ_CALKTL010000145.1 GCF_937997405.1 uncultured Campylobacter sp.
CGCAGATCAGCTTTATCTATCAAATGGAACCGTCCGAAACTATGTTACCAATATTTTTCTAGTTTTAATTTCTCTTTTTCAAACTCATGCCGTAGCTTGGTTTGCTCTGGCGGGTCTAAATTTTGTGTTTTCTCAGTAAAAAATTTCTCTTCATACCTAAGCGCTTTTTGCAATAAAATAGTCGCATATTCGGCTCTTTTGGAATAAAAATATAGAAAATAGGAGGCGTATAGTATAAAGATAAAAGCCGCAAAAATCATAAAATTTCTAAGTAGTTTTTTCAAATCGTTGCCTTTTTAAATTATAAGATGGCAAGGTATACTGCCGCCAAAATCTATTTTCTAGCATAAATTCATCGCCCCGTTGCGCAAAATTTTGCGGGCAAAGCTTATGTCGATAAAATTTTATAAATCGCGTTTAGCCGAAGTTTACGGGATCCATATCGATCTCGACGGGCAGATGCTCAAGCGCGCGCGCAGCATTAATAAGCGGCACGTGTGAGCCAGCGCGCAGCAGAATTTCAAAGCGAAATTTCGACGCGATATAGGCGATACCCGCCTTGCCGTAGCCGATGATCTCAAAGCCCTCGCTCGCCTTCTCTTTCAAATACTGCGCGGAATTTTCGGCAGTATTTTCGGCCGATAAATTTATAAAATTTTGCGCGCTGCTCTTTCTTTCAGGCTTTAAATTTGCGCTGTCCGCGCCTGCGTCGCAAGCTAAAATTTGCGCGGCATTTTTCAAATTTGAAGCGTTTTGGCGGTTTAAATTTGCGTCGTCCGCGCGCAGATCCGAGCTTTGAAATTTAAAATTTGATATTTGCTTGCCGCCCTGTTGCGCAGAATTTTCTAAATTTAAAGCGCTTAAATTTGCTCTCCTCGCGTCCAGCCCGTCATGCAAAACAAACGCGCTACTTCCCGCCTGTTTGCGGCGCAAAAGCTCAAGCGCGGCGTTCATTATCTCGCTCGCCGCTTTTTCGTTTTTATGCGAGATCAGCACGCGCAAAAGCCGCATATACGGCGGATAGAGCCCTTCTCGAAACTCCGCCTCGTCGCGCAAAAAATCGTCGTAGTTTTCGATATAATCCCTAAAAAAGCCGCTCTGGCGCGTCTGTATGACGACCCTGCCCTGCCCCGAGCGGCCCGCGCGGCCAGCCACTTGCATCGCAAGCGCTAGCGTCTTTTCGCGCGCCCTAAAATCGGGATAGCTCAGATGCTCGTCGATCCCCATTATCACCGCAAGATCCACGCCGTGGTAATCGTGCCCCTTACTAAGCATCTGCGTGCCCACCAAAATGTCGATTTTATGGGCGTTGAAGTTATTGAGCAGCGCCTCTAGCTTGCGCTGCGTCGTGATCTCGTCGCGATCAAATTTAGCGATACGGGCGTTTGGGAAACGCGCCGCAAGCTGTGCCGCAAGCTCTCCGGTACCGATCTTACGCGCCTGCATCACCTCGCCGCCGCAGTTTTCACAAGACGCCTTGTAAAACGTGCTAAAGCCGCAGTAATGGCACTTCAGCGCCGCAGCGTCCGCGTGGTAGCTCATCCCGACGGCGCAAAACGGACAGCGCACGATCTGCCCGCAGTTTTCGCAAACCATATATTTGTAGTTCGCGCGCGTCGGCAAAAACACGACCGCCTGCTTGCCGGCTTCGAGGCTGCGCCCGATCTCGGTTAAAATTTTGGGACTCAACCCCGTCTCGCTCTCATCGAAAATGAAACGCTTGGCGCTACTAAAATAGGTGCCGCGCAGGCGGAAGTGCGGCTGCTTCGCGTAGGTGCTAAGTGCAGGCGTCGCAGAGCCCAAAACTACGCGGATGCCGAGCTTTTTGCCGACGAAAATCGCGGCGTCGCGGGCATTTAGGCGCGGCGCGGCGGCGGATTTGTAGCTGTCGTCGTGCTCCTCGTCCACGACGATGAGGCCCAGATCGCTAAAGGGCAAAAATAGCGCCGAGCGGGCGCCCGCGATGAGCCTGATCTCGCCTGCGTTAAATTTTTCTAAAATTTCGCACTTTTTTTTTGGCGAAATTTTGGAGTGCCAGACGCCGAGCCGCTCGCCAAAATATCTTTGTAGCCGCTTCGTCATCTGCGGCGTGAGTGAAATCTCGGGCATTAAAAACAGCGCCTGTTTGCCCGCAGCGAGCGCCTGCGCGATCAGCGCGATATAAATTTCGCTCTTGCCACTGCCCGTATCACCGAAGATCAGCGACGTCTCATTAGCTTCGGCAAATTTACGCGCTTGCTCCTGCGCGGGGGTGAGGCTTAGAATTTTACCTATTTGAAGCGGAGTTAGCGGCTGCGAAATAGGGCTTTGCGCGGTAGCGGCGGAATTTTGAATTAGGACGGAATTTTGCGCTGAAGTAAAATTTTGAATCGAAACGGAATTCTCCCCCTTGGCAAAATCTCGCTCTTGGGTCGAATTTTGCGCGATAGCGAAATTTTGTTTGTGCGCAGGATCGGGAACGGCAACAAAATTTATTGTCATAGCGGAATTTTGAGCCAATGTAGAATTTTGAATTGAAACGGAATTTTGCTCATCGACAAAGTCCCTCTCTTGGATAGAATTCTGTGCGGCGGTAGAATTTGATGCCAAATTTTGTGAGATAATATTTTGCGCCTGCTTTAAATTTTGCTTTTGCATGGAATTTGGCGCGATGACGGAATTTATGACGGTAACAGAATTTTCTGCGGTAGTAGAATTCCTCCTCAATTCAGAATTTTGAATTGAGGCGGAATTGTGTGTGGCATTAAAATTCCCATCGAGCGTAGAATTTTGTGTGGTGATGGAATCCTGCTCGAAAATAAAATTTTGTTCGCGGGTAGAAGCTTGTTTGCAAGCGGAGACCAACTCACTAACGGGAATTTGCTCGCAAGCGCAATTCCGCTCGGTCGTAGGATCCTCCTGCGAATTCCGCAAATTCTGCGTCGTCTCACTTGAAGGCTCAAAGATCCCGAATGCAACGCCCTTTTCGCAAACATAATAATGCGCTATAAAATTTGCTAGTATAATTTGAAACTGCGTAAATTTAAGCTGCGAAATCTCTAAAATTTTCTTAGTTTTGAAGCTCGGCTTTGCAACCTCGCGCAGAATTACGGCGGATTTGATACTTGATTTTATGGGAACGGATACGATTTGATAAGCTGGGATTTTAAAATTTAAACTATAAGTAAGCGGCTTTAGGCTGGCGCCCAAAACCGCAACTTCATAATAGAGCATTTAGCTATTGAGCTAAGGATTGACAAAGAGGCTCTTGATGATTGCAGTCGAATGAACCTACATTAACCGTTGAGCCTGCAGGTCTAGAAGCCGCAGTCGGATAGTAGTTAAAAGTAGTTGATTGACCGGCAACGGTAGCTGTATATGTGGATGTAGCATTAGCATTACCATTTGTAACTAAGCTCCAGCCGTTTCTGCCACCAGCTTTCATTGGATAGATGGGCTGCTGCAAAACACCTTCAAAAAGCGTACCGGCTACATCCGGATTAGCTTCTAGACCAGGCCACGTAGTCACGCCCCTCATCATATTCTCGCTTCTAACTAGCGAAAGTCCGCTTCTAATGGCGGCGATATCCCCACGCATCTTAGCGATCGTAGCATCATCGCGCGTAGCGGCTAATCTAGGCACCGCAATGCCCGCCAAAATACCTAAAACGACGATGACGAAAACAAGCTCTATCATCGTAAAAGCTTTTAAATTTTTCATGTTAAATCCTTTGATTTAAAGTGAGATGATTATAGCCAAATTTAAATAAAATTAATTTTAGTTAAAGAAAAAATCCTGCATTTTAAATGGAATTTTATGAAATTTCATTAAATTCTGCGATTTTTTGTCCGAATTTTACGGACGTATCAGCCAGGATTTCAAATTTTAAAAACTCGCTTTGCGCTACGAGCACGATCGTTGAGCCAAGCTCGAAATTTCCCAAATGATCGCCCTTTTTAAAGTCTAAATTTTCATACTCGTAAAGCGCCTCAGCTCTACTTGCGCATGCATTCGTCTGTATTCGCGCATCGAAATCAAATCTCATCTTGCCGACGTTTAAAGCACCCACGAAAACCATCCACAAAATCCCGCCATTTCGCATCTTGCACTTTAAAATCACTCGCTCATTTTTAGCGTAGAGGTTTGGAATTTTAAGTAAAAATTTCTTCGCCACGCTGTAAAGATCAGCAGGTATGTAAAGCGCCTCCGTCACGCTCAGATCGCACGGCGCGTGATAATGATGATAATCGCGCGGGCTTAGATAGATGTTTGCGTAGCTTAAATTTACGCCCTTTGTATTTTCGCCGTCTTGGGCGTCCTCTGCACTCGTTTCGCGGCTCGCACCGCTCTCATCGCTATAAATTTCAGCTTGCACGCCGCTTGCGGAATAAGTTGCGCCGCTTTCGTCGCTTATGATTTTCGCTTGCGCGGCGCGAAATTTCATCCCTGCGCCGGCATCTTTTGCGCATCCGATTCCAACCTCGCCGCTCCCGTTAGTAGCAACCGCCCCGTCATCTAAATTTTTAACCGCGCCGCTTTCACTCGCAGTAAAAGTGCGCCCCAGCAGCTCGCTAAGGCTGTATTCGCAGCCCTTCACGCTAAAAGCCCGCATATCGGCGCAGCATCCGCTCTCAAAGATCACGCCGTCGCTAGGGCTTATAAAAGCCGTCTCGTCTGTCGCTATCTCGCGCGGACGCAGCAAGCGGCGGGTAAAAAGCGCGTTTAGGCTCGCGTAGCTTTGCGGTGGATCAAATTCGCTCATATCGATTTTAAAAAATTCCACATATTTACGGTTGATAAAATTTTGTATAAATTTAGGGAATTTCACCGCGGCGATAACCCCGAAAATCCTCGAAATAAAACTTCTCATCTATGCCTTTCTAAGCTTAAGCAGCGCGATCTCGGCATCCGCAAAGACCCTTATCGGCGGGCCCCAAAACCCTACGCCGCTGCTTACGTAAATTTGCTTCAGCCCGTCGTTATACAGCCCGTAAAGATACTTCTGGCTAAGCAGCACCAAAAGCGTCCACGGAAAAATTTGCCCCGCGTGCGTGTGTCCGCAGATACACAGATCGACCTCGTCGCGCACGAAATCCACGACGTATTTTGGCTGATGTGCGAGTAAAATTTTTGGTTTATCGGGGTCTGCTTGCGCTAGCGCAGCGCCGAGATCTGGCTGCATGTATCCGAAGCGAAAGCCGCTAAGATCGTACACGCCCATTAAATTTAGCCCTTCAAATTCCACGCTTTCGTTTTGCAGCACCCGCACGCCCGCTTTTTGCATCGCTGCGATAAGCCCGCTTGCGTCGCCGCGGTAATATTCGTGGTTGCCCGTGACGAAAAAGATAGACTTTTTGATCGCCTCAAGAGGCTGCAAAATATCCCCGAGCTCATCCGAGCGCAGATCAAACATATCGCCCACGATCAGCAGCGCATCATAATTTAGCGAGTTTATCTGCGCTACGACGCCTTGCAAAAATTCCTTTTTCAAAAACTCGCCCAGATGCACGTCCGAGATGACGACGAAGCTTAGCTCGCGAGCTAAGTTTTTGATTTTTATTTCGCGCTCGGTGATTTTTGGAATTTTTAGTGCATTATAAAGCCCTTTAAAAATATAGCTAAACGCCATTATTACGAAGGTTATGTCGATAAAGGTTTTTAAAAATTTTCGCCTGTTTTGGCTAAATTTAACCACATGCGCAGCGGCGCTTAGCACATCGTAAGCAAGGCAGATAAAAAAGAGCGAAAAGGACGCTGCCATGCAAAATACGCAAGCTTTATAAAGCAGCTCATTTTTAAAGCTTCCATTAAGCCCAAAACCCACAAAAAATATCGCATCTAAAATCGCCAAAGCTACGCAAAGCAAGCTCAAGGCAGGGCGAAAGATCACGAAATTTTTATATGGCGTAAAGCGCGCGCCGATCGACTTATAAACGTAAAGATTGAAAAACAGAAATAAAACCGTACCGACAATCGGGAAAATATAGGCGCTTTTCAAACTCTAGCCTTGGATATACTCGTCCAGCTTATCTTTATCAAAGCCCGTGATTTCTTGCTTATCGTCCAAAATTAGCGCACCACTCTTTTTAAATTTAGTGATGGTGCGCGAAAATGTTTCGGGGGTAACATTTAGAATTTTGGCTATTCTAGTGTATTTTGTGCTCATAAAAATATCAAAATTTTCGTTGATAAACTTAGCGATTTTGCCGTCGCAGCTAAGCACGACTTGATTATCAAAGACCGCATTTAGCGCGCGGATCTTTTCAGACATCGATTTTAAAAGCTCCAGGCAAATTTTAGGATCGCTCATAAACTCGTTTTTAAATTTTTCATAATCGATCTTTAGCACCTCGCCGTTTGTCGAAAACACGCCACTTGCAGGATAGCTCGTCTCTTCGAAATTTACCATCTCCGCCACGAGCGAGATGGGGCGGATCTCGCGCATATGGATCTCGCGCCCCTTTGCGGAGGTTTTATAGATTTTTAAAATTCCTTTTAGCAGGATTAATAGATACTGCGAGCGTTCGCCCTCGAAAAATAAAATTTCGCCCTTTTTGTAGCTTTTATGGATGCTAATCTGCTCCAAACGATCGATTTGCGCTGCGCTTAGAGCTTTAAAATAAGGGATTCTCTCAAGCATCGCCGCGACCTATTTTTTAAGCAGGTCTCTTATCTCGCTAAGAAGTTTGACCTCTTCGCTAGGCTCGGCAGGTGCGGCAGGCTCAGGCGCGGGCTCGGCGGGCTTTTTAAGCTTATTAATCGCCTTGATCGCGCAGAATATACAAAACGCGATGATGATGAAATCGACCGTTACCTGGATAAACGAGCCGTAGTTTATCGTAACGGCCGGGGTCTGCCCTACCGCTTCTTTTAGCACGATCTTAAGATCGGTAAAATTCATACCTCCCATAAGAAGTCCTAAAACCGGCATCATGATGTCGCTTACGAGCGAGGTTACGATCTTGCCGAAGGCCCCGCCGATGACGACGCCCACCGCCATATCGATGACGTTGCCTTTCATTGCAAATTCTTTGAATTCCTGAATGAAACTCATATTGTCTCCTTAAATAAAATGTGCCGATATTAGCCTATTTTTGCTTTGTTTTTGCTTTTTATTAGGAAGTAAAAAGTATAATCCCAGCTTAAATTTAAACCCAAAGGACCTAAATTGTATCGCTTCGCTCCGTCGCCCACCGGCGATATGCATATCGGAAATTTACGCGCGGCTATTTTTAACTACATCTGCTCGCTGCAAGATAAAAGCGGCTTTATTTTACGCATCGAGGATACCGACACTGTGCGCAATATCAAAGGCAAAGATCAAGAGATAATCGAAATTTTAAAGCGCTTCGGCATCTCATGGCAGAGCCTGTATTATCAAAGCAAAAATTTAAAATTTCATCAGCAGTTCGCTGCTAAGCTACTCTCCGAGAAAAAGGCGTTTTGCTGTTTTTGCAGCGAGGAGGAGCTGGAAGCGAAAAAGCAAGCCGCCAAGGACGCCGGCGAGGCGTATCGTTACGACGGACGCTGCGAGCATTTAAGCGACGAAGAGGTACTAAACTGCGACAAGCCCTTTACTATCCGCCTTAAAAAACCTGATCACGCGCTAGAATTTACCGACGCGATCAAAGGGCGTATCACATTTGAGCCGCAGAATATCGACAGCTTCGTCATTATGCGCGCGGACAAGACGCCAACTTATAACTTCGCCTGCGCCTGCGACGATATGATGCAGGGTGTGAGCTTCGTAATCCGCGGCGAGGATCACGTCTCAAACACGCCAAAGCAAAACTGGATCCGCCAAAGCCTCGGCTACGACGGCGAGATCAAATACGCGCACCTGCCAATCATATTAAACTCCGAAGGCAAAAAGATGAGCAAGCGCGAGGATAGCTCTTCGGTAAAATGGCTGCTTCAAAGCGGCTACCTGCCCGAGGCGATCGCGAATTATCTAATCCTGCTGGGCAACAAAACGCCGCGCGAGGTCTTTAGTATGGATGAGGCGGTGGAGTTTTTCGATATCGCTAAAATTTCAAAAAGCCCGGCGAAATTTGACGAGGACAAACTCGCCTTTATAAACCGCGAGCATATCAAAAGAGCGAGCGAGCAGCGCCTGGCGGAGCTTTTTGAGCTTGAGCCGAAATTTGCGCCTTTAATAAAATTTTACACTCAAGAAGCGAGCCTAATCCCGCAGATTAAAGAAAAGATCGCAGCGATCTACAGCGCGAAAGATATCCCGCAGGAGTGGACGGCGCAGGCGCAGGCGCTGCGAGAGGCGATCTTAAATTTATTAAGCTCAAACGGCGCTCCAATGGAATTTAATGATTTCAAAGCGGCGCTCTCGCAGGCTACAAGCTTAAAGGGCAAGAGCCTGTTTATGCCGCTTAGATTTTTACTAACCGGCGCACCTCACGGACCGGAGCTTAGCGAGCTGTATCCGCTGATCCGCGCCGATTTGAAGGAGATACTCGATGCTACTAAATAGCGTATTTTACGGCATTTTAGTGAGTATTCACTACGTGATTCAAGCTTATATGATGCTAATTTTCGTCGCATGCGTTTTGAGCTTCATCCGCCCAAATCCGTTCGGTAAATTTTATAAAATCGTCCGCGCGATCTCTGCGCTTACGGAGCCCGCGTTCGCGCTTGTGCGCCGCTATCTGCCTACGACTTTCGGTGGGTTTGATCTTTCGCCGCTTCTTATCCTACTCGTGCTTAATTTCTTTGACAGCGCGATAATCTATATCATCAATAGGACGGTCATTTGAAAATATTTTTGAAATTTAGCCTTGTTTTGGGACTGCTGTGCGCCGCAAGTAGCGGTAAAATTTTAAGCTACGAGGAGATCAAAAACGAGCCCAAATCCCTAGCCAAGGACTATTACATCTATCGCCTAATAGATGAGACGAAATACAACAAAGCGGAGATTAAAATTTTAAAACAAAGTATCTTTCGCTACAAAGGCAAACTAAAAGAGAAGCTAGATAGAATTTTTGGCGCCATTCGCCCTCCTAAGCGTCCGGATCGATGTGCAGGCGTTACCTCCGCTAATATTTTAGATGCAAATTTAACCTGCAAAAAGGCGCGCTCCTATCCAAATTTTATCGCCAAGTTAAGCCCGTCGGTGCGCGAGACGCTCGCTTCGCAGCTTGAAAAGTACCAAGACGCAGCAAGTAGAAACGCCGTAAATTTACTGCGCGGATTTAACGACGAAAATCCGAGCGAGTATTTTATGCAAAGTCGCAACGCGCAAAACTACTTTTTATATTACGACTACTTAAAAGGTGCGGGCAAGGACGCTCTGATCGATATCGACGCCGACGCAGCCTTCGTAAGCGAACTGGCTTCGCAAAAAGGCTTCAAAGCGGTTCTCAACGACGCGCTAATCAACCGTAAATACCCGCACTTGCGCCGCTCACTCACGGGCGTCGATCCACTAGCCGTGGAGAAGGACGTAGCGTTTATGCTGGGCGTAAATGCCGTCATGCAGAGCGATGAAGGGGCTGCGCTTGCATTTTTTAGCCGCGCGGCTGCTAGCTTTGAGAAGCTTCACGATGTGCACAATGCGAAATTTTGGATCTACCTGCTAAACGGAGATCAAAATGTCTTGCGCCAGCTTGCTAGCAGCGATTATTACAGCCTCTACGCGCTGTACGCCAAGGAGGTCTTAGGGGATAGGAATTTAAACATAATCATCCCAAATCCTGCTAAAAATTCCATCGAAGGCTACGATATCACCGATCCTTTCGCTTGGGTTCGCACGAAAAATAGCGCTGATCGGATGTCTCGCGAGCAGCTTTTGGAATTTGCCAAAAAATTCGACACTAAGCAAAGTATCGGCGAGTACTCATACATTATGAATAAAGCAAGCGGCGGCAAAGACAACTTCTATCCGACGCCGTTTATGGAATATATCGGCGACGGCGACAACCGCCGCAAGGCGCTAATTTTAGCGCTTGCGCGCCAAGAAAGCCGCTTCGTGCCCGCATCGGTTTCTACCTCGTATGCGCTTGGGATGATGCAGTTTATGCCGTTTTTGGCTAACGAGATCGGCAAAAAGCAACTCAAAATCGATGGCTTCGATCAAGACGATATGTTCCGTCCGGAGGTCGCTTACCGCTTCGCCAACATCCACATCGACTGGCTGGAGCGTAAAATTTACAGCCCGGTTTTCATCGCATACGCTTACAACGGCGGGCTCGGGCTCGTCAAAAAGATGCTTCAGCGCGGTGATATGTTTAATAAGGGCAAATTTGAGCCGTGGCTTAGCATGGAGCTCGTGCCGTATGCCGAAAGCAGGGACTACGGCAAAAAGGTGCTCGCAAACTTCATCATCTACTCGCAGATCCTAGATCCGCGCGCGAAAATCTCGGTGCAACAGGAGCTGCAAGACCTGCTGATACCTAGTAGAAGCGACAGCTTCCGCTAAAGCCGGCGGCTGGCTTGAAGGATGATTTTAAGAGGCGGCGAAATGAAAACAAAGCGAAATATTATAGTTAAAATTTTAGCCGCTTCGGCTTTTATCTGCGGAATTTGCGCGGCGACTCAAAATTTTTCGGCCGCCAAAGAGACTGCAAAATCGCTGAAAGAGGATGAAATTTTAATCCTTAAAAGCGATCTTGCCGCCGCGAAAAAACATGGCGGCGCACTACAAGAGGTAAATTTAGAGGAGAGGGAGCTTACAAAAAACGCGCTTAAGCTTCCGTTTGAAATTTACGAGCTACGCCTTTCTGAGGATCAAAATACGCTCTTTGGCTTGGGCGACGATAAAGGCGGCATCGTCTTGATTGACGTTACCGAGCCGCGCGCTCTAAGACTTGCGGGCATATTTTCTTTTCCGCAGCATGAGTTTGATCCCGCTTACATAGATATCGCACAGAGCAAAGACGGCAAAAGTCTATTCGTAGCCGATCCAAATTTCGGAATTTATAAGCTGGATCTTAGCGACCGAAGAGATATTAAAATTTTAGCTCGGCTTGAAGCGCGATTTGTAAATAAAATAGAGCTTTCCAGCGACGGACACACTCTCTTTGCGAAGGATTTTTTCAGTACCCTTACCGCCTATGACGTAAAAGATGATAAATTTACGCAGCTTGCTTATTTTATCGCCCCTTCCAAAGCCGATAAGCGGGAGTATGATTACGCCTGCGCGCCACATAGATTATCCGAAATAAAGGAGCTCGGCGATCTGAAACTGCTCTCTGAGAATGAGCTTTTGCTGGCAAGCTGGGTGGGATTTTATGTTTTAGACATATCGGATATGGATAGGTACCGCGCAAATGCCGCGCAAAACTCTAATATCTTAAAGCAGGTCCGCTATATCGCTCATCCGCATTTAGAAATAGATAAAATGACGCTATCCAAAGACGGCAAGCGGGTATTTTCATCAAATTGGAGCGAATTTGGGCTATATGATTTGGGCGAAAATAATACGGTTCAATCAAGCGCGTATTACAGTGGCGCGCACTTAAATAATTTTAAAGTTATAGAGGATCTAAATTTAGCCTACTTGGGCAAAAAAATATCCGAAAAAGGGGAATTTCCAAGCGTAGATCTGATCGATTTTAGCAATAAACTAGACCCCGCCCCGATAAAAAGATATCTCTTTCCGCAGAGCCTAAAGGGCGTAAGCGTCGAGTCTCGCGGCGAATATCTATTCTTTTCCTATTTTACGAAAAACGGAGCGTTTATAGGCGGACTTGATCGCGCTTCGTTAAGCTCCGCCGAAAAATCCGCGCAATCTGCGCAGATGCAAAATAAAATTTTAACCGAAAAAAGCCTTGAAGAAAAAGGCACGATCTGGGAACTTCCTTACTCTAAAAACGGCTTTAGAACCGTAGATAACATAATAAAATCTCCGCAAGGGTATCTGCTTCTTGCAAGCGCGGACGACGAATACCGAGTCTCGCTAGTTGCGTTAAGCGAGCAGGGGGCGGAGCTTTGGCGCAAAAAATTAAATATGGTATCCGCAGCCAATATGCCAGTAGCGGCGATGGATTCATACGTGCTTTTGGATAATAAAATTTTAGACGCCAAAACAAA
>NZ_CALKTL010000146.1 GCF_937997405.1 uncultured Campylobacter sp.
TTTTCATCGGCAATGCCGCTTTGATTTGCGAGCCGCCCGAGTGCGTGAGCTTGCAAAGCATCGAACAGATCTATATGCAGCTTGCGTGGAATAAGCTCCCGAAGGAGATTCGCGCTAAATTTAAATCCGCTCATAAGCAAAAGCTTGAAATTTCACAGCCGCAAAGCAGGGAATTCTACGCCGATTTAGCGCGGCAAAATCCGTTTTGCTACGATATGAAAAGCGCGGTTTGGGATGAAAATTTAAAAGATTTTTTAGAAGCGACGCCGATAATGACGCAGCTTGAGCTAAATTGCGCCGGCAAAAGCCTGGATATCTCGCGCACGCACCTGCAGCAGCTCGTTTTGCACGCCAGCGGCACGGAGGAGGTCCTGCTAAACGGCTCGCTGTGGCGGCTCGTGATAAACGGCGATATCGCGCGGCTAAAAAGCGTGCGCTGCCCCTTTGACGGCGAGCTTTTGAGCGTTCAGCTAGAGTTAAAGGGCAGCGGGTTTTGCATTTGCGGGCTTGAAAAGCTGCGCGATCTACAGATATTTTCGCAGCGCGGCGAGTGCGTCGATCTTGCATGCGTTGCGGCGAGCTTTCCGAATTTGCGCGAAATTTTCATAAACGCGCAGGGCGGCACGCTAAAAAACATCGACGCGCTCGCTAAGCTTAAACACCTAAAAGACGTCTGGCTTAGCGACGTTTACGGATTTGAACACTTCCCGACGAGGGCACAGCTGCCGCATCTAAAGCGCCTTTGTTTCTGGTCGGTACCTAAAAGCGCTTGTGAGGCGGCTAGAGCGCAGTTTAAGGACATAGAAAGCCTCGTAATCAAGCAGCCGCGAAGCAAGCAGTGGCTGGCGGCAAATTTAAATAACCCGCTGCGACGCTGGGACGGCAGAGAAGGCGTGGGCGCGGCGACTGCTAGAAAGGCGATGAGGGCTTATACGGACGCGCATAAAAAGCTAAGCGCGCTCGAAGCAAAACCCGCAAGAGACGAGCTCAAGACCGAGAAAACGGAAATTTTAAAAGAATTTATCGCCGTTTTTAACGCGACCTGCGCCAAGCACAACATCGACACCATGGAACGCGAGGAG
>NZ_CALKTL010000147.1 GCF_937997405.1 uncultured Campylobacter sp.
TTTTAAACCACAAGCGCGGTATCCTTTCATAGCAGGATTTAAAAATTAGCGCTATGTCGAATAGAATTCGCCGTGAAATTCTAGAGCAAAATTTTGCAAATTTTCGAGGCAGAATTCCGCCATGAAATTCCAGATAGGAATTCTAAAACAAAACTTTATTACGAAATTTTAAAGCGAAATTCCGCTATGAAATTTAGATCTAAATTTTAAAGTGACATTTCAAAACAAAATCCCGTGATTTAAAATTCCACGCCGATTGACGAGTTGCTTTGTCGCGCTACTTTCACTTGCGCGCTGAAAATTTGCGTGATGCTGGGGATTTGCTCGCCTGCAACGTCAAATTTCGCCGTTTTGATCTGTACGCCGTAGAGCGAGCTAAGCGCGATTTCGGTTAAAATTTCGTTACTTGCGCCGTAGTTGTAGCTAAGATCATTTCGCAAGATTAGTGTGCGATCGGCGACTGCGAGGGCGTGGTTAGGCTGATGGGTGGTAAAAACTATGCTCGCATCGCTATTTGAGCGTAGATTTGCGATGAGGCTTAGCACGCGGTCTTGGTTTTTGATATCAAGCGCACTGGCAGGCTCGTCCAAAAACAGCACGTTGCTGCCGCTAGCTAGGGCTCTAGCAAAGAGCACGAGCTGCCTCTGCCCGCCGCTAAGGGCGTTAAAGCTGCGCTTTTGCAGATGGGCGACGCCTAGCGTATCCAGAGCGTCAAGGCAGATTTGAATATCCTTTTTGCCCGGTTTTGAAAAGAGCGAGATCTCGCGTACCCGCCCCATCAGTACGATGTCAAGCACGCTGTAATCAAACGCGACGTTAAAGCTCTGTGGCAAAAAAGCAAATTTTGCCTTGCGTACGATCTCGCCTTCTTTAGGCTGTAAAATCCCCATCATACACGACATTAGCGTGCTTTTGCCTTGCCCGTTTAAGCCCAAAATCGCTAATGTTTGAGAGCTGGCAAGCTCGAAGCTTAAGTTGCGAAAGCAGAATTTTTCAGCCTCGTAGTAAAAGCCGGCGTTTTTTATCTCAATTAGATTTTGCATTTTTGGCACTCCTTTTTAGAAGTAGGGCAAAGATCGGGCTTCCGATGAGAGCGGATAGAATTCCTAAAGGAATTTCGGCGCTACTTAGCGAGCGAGATAGATCGTCGATTGCCAGCATAAAGATCGCTCCTGCAATGAAGCAGGCAGGCATTAGCTTCACGTGGTCGCTGCCCGCGATGAGCCTGGTGGCGTGCGGCACTACAAGACCTACCCAGCCGATATTTCCGCTGACGCTAACTTGTACGGCGATCAGAGCAGTGCAAAGCGCTAGGATCGTGCAGCGCAGAAATTTAACGTCCACGCCTAGCACGCGCAAATCATCATCATTTAGGCTGAGTAGATTAAACCGCCATCTCAGCGCGATTAAGACTGCAGAAGCGGGCAGGGCGATCGCGCACATCAAAATTACTTTATCGTATCCTGCGCTTACGAAGCTTCCTAGTAGCCAAAAGACGATATTAGGCAGCACTTCCTCATCGTCTGCTAGATACTGCACCAAGCTCGTAAGTGCAGCAAATACGCCGTTAATAACTATACCTGCTAAAATGAGTGAGAAAATATCGGCGCGTGCTACGAATTTTGCCAAAAGATAGAGCAAAAATAGCGCCGCAAGTCCGAAGCAAAATGCAAACCCCGCAAGCCATAAGCCGCTCAATCCTAGCAAAATACAAAGCGCGCCGCCGAATGCCGCTGCGGTGCTAACGCCTACGATGTGCGGGCCAACGAGCGGGTTTTTAAATACCGCCTGCAAGCTCAAACCCGCGATAGCAAGCGCTCCACCGCAAAGGCTGGAGAGTAGAATGCGCGGAATTCTAACATCCAGCATCACACTTTTGGCGGCTTCATCGCCGCCTCCGCTAAAGAGAATTTTAAAAATTTCTTCTAGCGGGATATGAAACTGTCCGCTAGCGAGCGAGATTAGCGCCAGCACTACCCAAAGGAGAAGTAGGATTAGGTTCAGCATTATTTTTGATATTTGACGCGGTAAAATTTCTCGTAGAATTCCTCTACTTTTTTATCAAAGTTTGCGTCCTTAAAATTTTGCGGATAAAGTTTCATCACAAGCCATTCCTCACCAAGCGCCATCGCTTCAGCAGTCGGATGCCCCCATGCTTTAACGAATTCGGGCATTAGATAAATTCTATCCTCTTTCACGGCGCTAAGGCCTTTTAGCGCAGGGTTTGCCTTAAGTTCGGCAGGTACTTGAGGATAGCGGTTTTGCACTAAGATAATCTGCGGATTCCATGCTAAAATTTGCTCCGGCGAAACCTGCTTGTAGCCCTTTATATCTGCAGCGGCGACGTTCGTCGCACCCGCTCTTGCTAACATTACGCCAGTATATTTGCCGCTACCGTAGGTCGTAAGATCGGGATTTGCCATATAAACTCTAGGTCTTTTATCTACAATAAAATTACTAAATTTGGCATTTAAATCAGCTTGCGATTTTTTAACGAAATCTATTAGTTCAGCGGCATCCTTTTCGTGATTGCTTAGTTCGCCTAGAATTTTAACCCCCTCGTAAAAGCCCTCATCGTAAGCAGCGAAGCTATCGCGCTCATCTTTAAAGGTCGGATTTAGCTTAGCTTTTTCCTCTTGTGCAGAGCTGAAAAATGAAATACCTACGACTGGGATTTTCAACTCCTCCATTTTAGCTATATATTCTTTAGGGAAGTAGTTGACCACTACGACCGCATCGGGCTTTAGACTAAGCAGAGCTTCGTAATTGACATCTTTGATATCGCCTGGATTAGGTAGGTTTTTAAAACTCGGTGCCAAACGATTATACTCTTTGCCTAGGCGTTGCTCCCAGCTTTTTAGGATGCCTACGACCTTATCTTGGGCGTTGATTTCGTTTAAGACATTGAGCGCTTCGTGGTGTAGCACGACGATACGATTTACTTGATCCGGGATCGTGACCTTGCGACCGAGCTGATCGGTAATCGTGCGATCTGCAAAAGCCAGGCTAGCGCAAAGCACTGTACCAAGAAGGATTGAGTGAAGTTTAAGCATTTTTTCTCCTTGAAAATTCCGCAAAATATGCGGGATTAGAATAGCAGAATTATAGCCGATCGGCATAAAATCCAGATAAATTTTTATATAAATTTGATTTTGTCGTGGGGGATTTCAAATATTTTTGCAAGGCGGAATTTTGCGATTTCACGCAGAATTTTGCTAGTAAAAATTTTTACCCGTCTCCTCTAGGCTAACCGGATACTGCCCGATGCCCAGCGAAACTGATTGGTTTTTTGATTTATTTTGTAGGCGTCGTCCATAAGCTTTTATT
>NZ_CALKTL010000148.1 GCF_937997405.1 uncultured Campylobacter sp.
GTTTCTTCTTTAGTAGGAACTTCGATGGCAGGTGCTTCTTCTTCTTTTGCAGGTTTTTTCAAGTTATTAACTAATTTTACCATTAAGAAAATAACAAAAGCCATTATTAAGAAATTTACTATATTTTGAATGAAACTACCATATAATACAGCAACTTCAGGAGTATCACCAGAAGCACGTGTAATTACAAGTTCCAATCCACTAAAATTAACTTTCCCTAGTATAATTCCTAAAATAGGCATTATCATATCATCAACAAGTGAAGTTACTATTTTACCAAAAGCAGCCCCTATAATAACTCCGACCGCAAGATCCATAACATTTCCTTTAGAAATAAAATCTTTAAATTCTTTAAACATTAAAATATTCTCCTTTCAATTTCTATTTGTTTATTATAATGTATTTTTTGCAAAATTACAATAATTAATTATAAGAAATATAAGAGATTTTGAGAACAAAATATAAAGATTGTATTAAAATAATTTTTTTGGTATAATTTTATCAAATATTTTTCCTATAGACACTAGGAAAAAAAGTAAATTTATTATATAATAAAAGGAAATAAAAAAATAGAATTGATATATGGAAGGAAACAGTATAAATGTCAAATCAAAAAAATAAACGTAATTTTTCTATACTTGCCCATATAGATCATGGGAAATCTACTATTGCAGATAGACTGCTGGAAGTAACAGGGACTGTCACACAGAGAGAAATGATGGATCAGTTACTGGACAGCATGGATCTTGAAAGAGAAAAAGGGATTACAATTAAGGCTCAGGCAGTAACCCTTAACTATAATGCCAAAAATGGGGAAACATATGAATTAAACCTTATAGATACACCAGGTCACGTAGACTTTATTTATGAAGTTTCAAGATCTCTTGCTGCCTGTGAGGGAGCGTTACTTGTTGTAGATGCTGCACAAGGTGTTGAAGCACAAACTCTTGCTAATGTTTATCTTGCTATTGAAAATAATTTAGAAATTTTACCTATAATAAATAAAATAGATTTACCTGCTGCTGAACCTGAAAAAGTAAAAAGAGAAATAGAAGATATTATTGGTTCACCTACAGAGATAATAGCAGGCTGATTATTCATCGTAGTTACCTTAGGGCTAGATATGATTTTGGTTTTGCCCTTAGTCTCTAGGAAGTTAATCAAACCGTCAATATTGAAATTTAGATTAGCCCCTATCGTCCAAGTTCCGTGAGTATCGCTAGCCTTTCCTCTATTTCCGTTATCTATGTGATATCCTGAAAGCTTAGTCGGATCTCCACCTACATAGGTATTAAATCCTAGTTGAAATTTACTCCAATCTATACCGGTAGTGTATTCGTTATTTAGCTCGACAGATATGATATTTACATCTAGCAAGACTTGACGACTAAGGCGTTTTTGCATACCGCTTAGATATCTATCGACGCGAGCTATCTGAGACTTCATAGCAGTAACGGTTACTAAACCGGCATTTTGATTTATAATAGGAGCGACTGCGACATATTTTTCGGTACCGTTATTTAGAACAGAGGTGATTTCCTCGCTAATCTTCTCCCAAAAATCAAATTTCTCTTTGGTAGTGATCTTATTGTCGTCATTCCCTTTTTTATCATCATCGTCGTCATCCACTTTCGTAGGTGCGGAATCGACAGAAGATTTAGTAACAGCAGTACCTTCTCTAATAGAAGTGATGTAATCCACTTTAAAAGTCCTAGTCTCTAGCGCTGAAATTTTTAATATGCCATGAGAATACTCATAGCTTAGATTATTCTCTTTTATGAGTAGATCTAAAACTTCGCGTAAAGAAAGGTCTTTGATACTTACGCCTTGCAGCGGCTTGCTCATCTCCTCTTGAGCGATAGCATCTTTTGCTACCACCGAGAAACGGCACATATCGGATAGCTGAGTTAGCATCTCGTTTAGCGTAACGGTATCGTTAATCTTAATATTTAGCGCCTTCCTATCGCAGTTACCTGCAGTTGCGGGAGCGGCATATAGACTAGTAGCCGTAACAGACAAAGCAAGCATAGCAGCTATGCTAAGCTTTTTACTTATATGTAATAATGACATTTTGACTTCCTTGTTTTAGTGTTAGTTCGACTTTATTTTCATCGTCGTTGGTAATAATAACGCTATTGCCCGTTATTTGCACGATCTTATATGAGCCTACATACTCGCCCAAACCATACCACTTATCGTTTAGCTTAACCTTATCGCCCATAATACCTACTAGCTGATAACCTAGATCCACCTGCTGATTGGCTTCTCTAGGCGCATTGGCTTCTTTAGGATAAAACGGATCTTGCAAAGAAGCTATCTGCTCATCGCTAAGACCCACTCTAGGCTTACTAAGATCATCGAATATCGCATCGTATTTAGCTTTATAGGCTCCATTACTAGGCGCCACCGTCTGATTATTATCTACAGCAAATAGAGCAGTAGAAAGTAGCAAAGAGCATAAAATTAACTTTTTCATTAGTAATTTACTCCCCAGATAGATATACCGATGCTTCCACCGATTTTGCCATTTTTAGTGGCATTGATATCCATCTTATTTACATCTACGATCATCTCCGATTGTTCGATTAGGTTGATATACCTAAGGACGTTCGAAAATGCTCCTTCAAATTTCACATCTATATCCAGCAAAGCCTCAGGCTGAAAAATTTGTTTGATGCTAGGCTCTCTTCTATCGCTGTGAATAGCATAAATTTTAATATTGTTATTCTCTGCAATCGTTGAAAGGCTATCCATAAACTTAGCCCAGTTCTTTTCATTATAGGTAAGCTTCGAAATTTCTTTTAGCTTACCGTCTAGATATCCACGCTCATCATTGATATTTTTAAGGTTGGTTTTAGCACCATTGAGGATATTGCGTTTATTATTAACAAAAGCCTCAGGATCACCGCCAAAAAACTCGTTATATTCTCTTTGTGCGCCTTCAAGCTTAGTCGTGGCAGTACTTAGATTAGTTTCGCTCTTCTCTAAATACGGATCGGCTTGCTGACTTAAAATAAAGTAAGCTACCAAACCCACAAACAATAAAGCTATGTAAAAATAGTTATTTGCACTATTTCCCTTGGAGGCAAACCATTGATCAAGTTGATCTAATGAACTTTTCTTTTTCATTATCTAACCTCCACACTGATATTGCTATCGTAAAAGATGGTTTTATTACCCTCTTGTAGCGCGATTGTTTTAGTATCCACGCCATACACCTCTTTTTTACTGATATCCTCTAAAAGCTCGGTCATCTGCTTATCGTTTTTGGTGCGCACCTGAACAGTTAGAGTCCTATTCTCATCACCGATCCTAACCATATTGCCCTTATTTTTAACGACCATATTGGTTAGCTCAAAAATAGAAACACCCTTCATAGCGTAATTATTTTTCTTATCTAAGATGGCATTAATTAGATCGCGCCTGTCATTAAGCTCCTTGCCACTCTTAGCAGCCTGGGCATTTACCTCTTTAGTCTCTTTATCCAAACGCGCATTTTCTGCTCTAGCAGGAACCATCTGATCTTCTAAACCCTGATATTCGCTAGTTTTATCGTTAGCTACCATATTATTATAATATCCATAGCCGAAGTTATACGCAGGATACACAGCGCCAAGTAAGCAGCCTAGCAGCATATAGCCTATCAGCTTGCCGGTTGATCTTTGGGTCAAAGGCGGAGGTCTCATAAACGGCGAGTAGTTGTGATCATCGTCTTTGGTAACCAAATAATCTTGACCTACCAAGAACATCAAAATATCTAGCTGAGTGAGCGGATAATCTTTTGCGTTGATTGCAACGTTAAAATTAAAATCCTTGTATCTTAGCTTTAGATTATTTTCTACAAAAACCTCGATCGCAGGAATTTTACCGATATCCGTTCCGATATAAACGTTTTGAATATTAACGTTGTAAATTTTACTAATACCGTTCAACACGTCGTTGATGTAGTAAAACATATCGTCAAAAATTTGGATCATATAATCGCGTTCGGTCGGATTTTCTAAATTTACTCCCTGTTTGGAGAGCAATCTATAAAAGCTCTCTTCATCGACTCTGCTACCGACTAGCTCGACATATTTTTCATGCAAGAATTTTAGGTTATATCTTACTTGGCGGGATTGAAAATATTCGCCGTTTTGATACACTACCAAAAACGCATCGTCGCGCTGCAAGTAGATGAAGCAGTCGATTCCGTCGCGAGTTAGGACGCCTCTATTATACAAGCCCTCGTATAAAAATGGAGCCATAGCCACATAGTCGATGTAGTTCGTCCTAGCGGCGATCGCATCGAATTCTGAAGTGAGTTTGGCATTATCTACGACAAAGACATTGAAAATTCTATCGTCGCCGCCAGCGCCTATTACCTCACTATAGGTGATTTTGTAATCCAAAGCGGTGTCAAGCCCCAGCTCCTCATACACCTTAACGACGATCGCATCTAAAAGATCCGCGTCCTCTACCGATCTGCTTATCTCGACCGTCGCAGTCATTATATCCTTATACGGAATATATGAGACGTAAGTTTCCTTCGCACGATTCGCTTTTGAGAAGTCGTGCTCGAAAACTTCATTCTCACTTAGACCGAATATGGTTTGCGTGACTTTGTTAATCGCAACAATCGAACTAGCATTTTTACTATTCTTTGCCATAACACTCCACTTCCAAATGAAATTTTCTACGCTGCTAATACTAATAGAAATAAAATAAAATGTCAATAGATAAAATCGGTTTTTACCCTAAATTCGTCATTTTTCCAGCTTTTTTTTACAAAAACTGTTAATTTTAAGTAAATTTTGACCTTAGAAAAATTTGAAATTAACTTTTTGGCTCGAATTCCGATCCGCTTGATCGCCTCGCCGTTTTTGCCGATCAACATCTCTTTGTGAGAATTGGTGTCCGTTATGATCCTCGCATAGACCGAGATTAGACCGGGTTTTTCCACTATTTTTTCCATCACGACGTCGCTACAATACGGGATCTCGTCGCTCATACTCTCAAAAATCGCCTCGAGTATGAAGTCGCGATAAATTTCACGCTCGTTGGTCGCGCTTAAAATTTCAGGATCGTAAAAATACTCATGCTCGGGCAAAATTTTACAAATTTCGTCCAAAACCTGCTTTTTATAGACCTTTTTTTTGATGCTAACCGGGATTATCGCTTCGAATTTATCGGTAAATTTTTGATATTGTAGCAGCTTTTGCACGATCTTTTCGTCGTTTGCTTCGTCAATTTTAGTTAAAATTACGATGTGCTTAGTGCCTGCGTTTAAATTTAAAAATTTTTCATATTCCGCGGTATCATCGTGCACGGGCGCCAAAAATAGCACCAAATCGCAGCCCTCAATCGCCCCGAGCGCCACTTCGACCATCAGCTTATTCATCAGCTTGGCGCTTTCGTGCAACCCCGGCGTGTCCGTGAAAATCACCTGATCTGCGCCGTTCATCGCGATGCCGCTAATCTTACGGCGCGTGGCGTTGATCTTGTGTGAGACGAGCGAAATTTTCTCGCCGCAGAGATAGTTTAACAGCGAGCTTTTGCCTGCATTGGTCCGCCCGATGAGCGTTACAAATCCGCTTTTCATATTTTCCTTAAATCAAAATTTTATCTTAATCTAGCGCCTTCGCGATCTGCACGCGATTACGGCGCTTCATACTCGGCATGTATTTCTCAACTCGCAATTTGCGGTATTCCTTGCCCGACGCTCATTTTTTCCGCGCGCGGTCACAGCCTTGCTTAAATGCGCTCTGATTTGAGGCATTTTACTTTGCCGTCGTCACGACGGTGCCTATTTCCCCTTCGCTCGCCGTCAATTTTAAATCGCGTCAAATTTTATGCGCGAAAACCGCAAACGGTGAAATTTAAAATTTCATTTTTGCGCGCTACATAAATTTAATATTTTACGCATTTTATAAACACAATGTGAATTCGGCGTAAATTTAACTGCCGCGAACATAAAATTTTATTTAAAATTCCTCGCGGCGCGCCGCATCATACTTAGCTGCGCCGCCGAAACGATGCTCTAGGCGTGCTCAAACGAGCGCTTTAACTCCGCGGCGGTCGCGAAATTTAAAAATCACAAAATGTATTTCGCCAGATCCTCGTCGCTTGCGATGTCTGCGAGCTTTTCGCTTACGAGCTTTTCATCCACGACGATCTTTTGCCCTTTAAACTTATCCGCTTCGAAGCTGATATCCTCAAGCACTTTTTCCATTATCGTATGCAGCCTTCTAGCGCCGATGTCTTCGACCTTTTCGTTCGTGCTTGCCGCAAATTTCGCGATCGCTTTGACCCCGTCCTCGCTAAACTCCAACTCCACGCCCTCGGTCTTTAAAAGCGCCGAGTACTGCTTAAGAAGCGAATTTTTTGGCTTGATTAAAATTTCGCACAGCGCCGCCTCATCCAAGCTGTCAAGCTCGACGCGAAGCGGGAAGCGCCCCTGAAGCTCGGGTATGAGATCGCTCGGCTTGCTGATATGAAAGGCGCCCGCGGCGATAAAAAGGATATGATCGGTGTCGATATTGCCGAATTTCGTGCTTACGCTGCTGCCCTCCACGATCGGAAGCAGATCGCGCTGTACCCCCTCTTTGCTCGGATCCTGCCTGCCGCTATTGCCGCTTGAGACCGCCACCTTATCAATCTCGTCGATAAAGATGATGCCCTCGTTTTGCGCGCGCCTAACGGCTTCGGCTTTGATGCTCTCCATATCGAGAACTTTCTCGCTAGCCTCGCTTTTGAGGGCAACCTTGGCGTCTTTGACCTTCATCTCTTTTTTGCTTTTGCGCGTCGAAATTCCGATTACCTTAATGAAGCTTTCCTGCATATTCGCCATCTCGGGCGGCAAATTTGGATTTGACTCAAGCGCGTTTTCGCTTACTTCGATCTCGATACTAAGATCGTCCAGATCGCCGCGCTCGAGCTTGGCAGCCATCTTTTCGTAGCTTTTTTCGTAATCTGCGACCTTCTCCTCGCTCGCTCCGCGCGGAAGCGGCGGAAGGACTTTTTCTAAAATTTTACGCTTGATGTAATCATCAATCTTATCTTTATTTTTTTCAAATTCCTCGCCGCGAACTAAATTTACCGACGCGGCGGCCAGATCTCGCACCATGCTCTCCACGTCGCGCCCCACGAAGCCTACTTCAGTATATTTGCTAGCCTCGACCTTAATAAAAGGAAGCCCGAACATCTTCGAGAGCCTGCGCGCGATCTCGGTCTTGCCCACGCCGGTAGAGCCGATCATCAGGATGTTTTTGGGCATCACCTCGTTTTTCATCTCATCTTCGAGCGCCATTCTACGGTAGCGATTTCGCAAAGCCACCGCTATCGTGCGTTTGGCGCTATTTTGTCCGATTATATATTCGTCTAATTTCTCTACGATCTGCTTTGGCGTCATCATCTCTTTTCGTCCCAAATTGCGTATGTTTTGATGTTTTCGTTCGTGTAAATGCAAATCTCGCCCGCGATTTTAAGGCTTTGCTTTACGAGCTCCTCTTCGTCTAGGCTAGCAAATTTATCTAAAGCTCGCGCCGCGCTAAGAGCGTAATTTCCGCCGCTTCCGATCGCCGCGATCTTGCCGTCGTCCGGCTCTACCACGTCGCCCGTGCCGCTAAGCAAAAAGATATTTTTGCGGTCCAGCACCAGCATCATCGCTTCGAGCTTTCGCAGATACTTATCCTTGCGCCACTGCTTGCTAAATTCTATCACAGCCCTTAAAAGATCGCTCTTTGCGCCGTCGAGGCACTTCTCAAACATATCAAAAAGATTAAACGCATCGGCAGTGCTGCCCGCAAAGCCCGCTAGGACGTTACCTTCTTTGCCGATCTTTCGAATTTTAGTCGCATTGCCCTTTAAGACGGTGTTTCCGAACGTAACCTGCCCGTCGCCGCCGATGACCGAGGCCTTCGCGCCTTTGTAGGCTAAAATGGTAGTCGCTTCAAACACTAGCCACCTCTATCTCAAATTTAGCACTTATGCCGTGCTTTAGCTTGGCATTTACATCGTAAATCCCGGTCGTTTTAATAGCCTCGGTCTCTAAAATTTTCTTATCGATTTCGATCCCCTTTTGCTCTTTTAGCGCGGTTGCGATCTCATCTTTCGTGACAGATCCAAAAAGCGCGCCGCTCTCGCCCGTCTGCTTTACGATCTTTACGCGGATCTTGGCTAGCTCCTCGGCTAGTTTTTGCAGGCTTGCGACCTCATATTTTTCAAGCTCAGCCTGTTTTTTCTTATCCGCTTCAAATTTACGCAAAACCTCAGTCGTAGCGGCTTTGGCGTAACCTTTGCCGATTAGGAAGTTGTTGCCGTAGCCGTCCTTGACCTCCTTTACCTCGCCCGCCTTTCCGAGCCCCTTAACATCTTTGATCAATAATACTTTCATCCATTATCCTTTTAAATTTAGCTTTAAATTTACAAAATTTTATAAGCGGCGCGGGCGGATCTGAAATTTAGTGAAATTTCATGAAACCCGCTGGCAGCCGCGCGCTACTTTTCCGATAAATTTTAAAATTTCGTTTTGTGAAATTTGCCTGCACACCTTGCCGCTATAGGCAAAATTTCAGCTAAAGCTTGCGTCCGTTCTTACCCGCGATGATAAATCTTAGCGCGCTTAGCTTGATAAATCCGTCGCCGTCTTTTTGATTAAAAACTTTATCCTATTCAAACGTCACGAAATCGGTATTAAACAAACTATCGCTCTTGCTTTCCCTGCCCAGCACGGTAACGTTGCCCTTATAAAGCTCTAGCTTAACCTTGCCGTTTACGTGCTCTTGGGATTTGTTTATCAGCTCTTGAAGCAGCAAGCGCTCCGGGCTGAACCAAAAGCCGTTGTAGATGAGCTCGGCGTAGCGCGGCATCAGATCGTCTTTTAGATGCGCCGCGCCGCGATCTAGCGTTATGCTCTCGATCGCGCGGTGAGCCTTTAGCATGATCGTGCCGCCCGGAGTTTCGTAGCAGCCGCGGCTCTTCATGCCGACGTAGCGATTTTCTACTAGATCGAGCCTGCCGATGCCGTTTTTAGCGCCGAGCTCGTTAAGTGCTGCCAGCATCTCGTGCGGTTTAAGCGCCTTGCCGTTTAGCTTTACGGGATCGCCGTGTTTGTATTCGATCTCGATGATCTCGCTCTTATCTGGCGCATTTTTAGGGCTCACGGTCCAGCGCCACATATCCTCTTCAGGCGCATGGGCGGGATCTTCAAGCACCAAGCCCTCGTAGGAGATGTGAAGGATATTCGCATCCATCGAATATGGCGATTTGCCGGGCTTTGAGGCGATGTCGATGCCGTTTTTCTTAGCGTAAGTAAGAAGCTTCTCGCGAGAGTTCAAATCCCACAACCTCCACGGCGCAATCACCTTAATATCGGGATTTAGCGCGTATGCGCCAAGCTCGAAGCGGACTTGATCGTTACCCTTGCCGGTTGCGCCGTGGCTTATGGCGTCCGCGCCGGTTTTTTTCGCGATCTCGACTAGCTTTTTAGCGATCAGCGGGCGCGCGATCGACGTGCCCAAAAGATACTCGCCCTCATAGACGGCATTTGCACGAAACATCGGAAATACGTAATCGCGCACAAATTCCTCGCGCAGATCCTCTACGAAGATATTTTCCTTTTTGATGCCCAGTTTCACAGCTTTGTTTTTGATCGGCTCCAAATCCTCGTTCTGGCCGATATCTGCGGTGAAAGTCACCACATCGCAGCCGTAAGTATCGCCGAGCCACTTTAAAATAATGCTAGTATCAAGTCCTCCAGAATACGCCAAAACGACCTTTTTTACATCTTTTTTTGCCATCTCAAATCCTTTACGTAAAATTTGGCGAAATTCTACCAAAAATAGTTTAATAGTTGCTTTTAAGGCAAATATCGCTAAACTCACGCCTATGAGAATCGATAAATTTTTAAACGCAGTCAATATCACTAAGCGGCGCGCCATCAGCGAAGATATGTGCAAAAGCGGCGTCGTAGCCGTAAACGGCGTCGTAGCAAAGCCCGCCAAAGAGCTTAAAATAGGTGACGTTATCACGATAAGCTTTTTGGATAGAAAACAAAGCTTTAAAGTCCTAGCCTTTCCTAGCGCGAA
Source organism: uncultured Campylobacter sp. (assembly GCF_937997405.1). Taxonomy (GTDB): domain Bacteria; phylum Campylobacterota; class Campylobacteria; order Campylobacterales; family Campylobacteraceae; genus Campylobacter_B. Next base: position 10,068 of record NZ_CALKTL010000148.1, read on the forward strand.
AAATACGCCCAAAAGCGAGCAGGCAAAGTATGTCCAAGAGCTTTGAACTCATCTGCGGCGAGGATGAAATTTCGCGCCTCGTACAGGCTCTGCCAAAAAGCGGCATAATATTGCTAATCGGCGATCTTGCCAGCGGCAAAACGACGCTTGCGCGCGCGATCGTGCGGGCTCACGGATTAGACGAGCACGTGAGTTCGCCTACGTTTTCGATCATGCAAAACTACGGCGAAATTTATCATTACGACATCTATAACGGCGGCTGTGAGGGGATTTTAAAAAACGGACTATTTGAAAATTTATTTGAAGAGGGGCTTCATCTGATCGAGTGGGCGGATGAAAATTTGATAAATTTACTTAAAAAATATGAGCTTGATTTTTGCGTAGTGAGGATCACGCCGCACGCGCAAGGACGAAAATACGAGGTAAGCTATGCATAAACTGGAAGTCAGGAGCCTAAAAAAAACCATAAAAGGCACGCCGATCATCAAAGGAATCTCACTAGAGCTTTACAATGGCGAGATCGTGGGGCTGCTAGGGCCCAACGGAGCGGGCAAAACCACGACATTTTATATGATCTGCGGGCTGATAAGCGCTAGCGGTGGCGATATATTGCTTAATGAGAGCAGCATCGCAAAGGTTCCGCTTCATAAGCGCGCCAAGCTCGGCATCGGCTACCTACCGCAAGAAAGCAGCATCTTTAAAGAGCTTAGCGTTGAAGAAAATTTGATGCTCGCCGCGGAGATCACCTATAAAAACAAGGCCGAAGCTTCGCAAAAGGTCGATGAGATGCTAAATCTGCTCAACATCGAGCCGATCAGATTGCGCAAAGGCGTGAGCCTAAGCGGCGGCGAGCGCAGGCGCTGCGAGATCGCGCGGAGTCTGATGATAACGCCGAAATTTCTACTTTTAGATGAGCCGTTTGCGGGCGTCGATCCGATCGCCGTTAACGACATCCAAAGCATCGTGCGCGATTTAAGCGATCTTGGCATCGGCGTGCTCATCACCGATCACAATGTCCGCGAAACGCTTGCGATCTGCGACCGTGCCTACGTCATCAAAGACGGCGAGCTGTTCGCCGGCGGCACCGCAAAAGAGATAGCTAACGATCCAAATGTCCGTAAATTCTACCTCGGCGAGGATTTTAGTATCTAAGCCGGCAAGGACGCTTTATATTTTCAGCTCCCTCTTCGGTCCGGGCTTTATAAATTCTATAATTTAAGTTCTGCGATTTAAAATTAAAGCAAACGGCTGCGACTAGCCGTGCACTTGAATTTCACGTATTAAATTTTTAAAGAGCATATAGACTCGTTTTAAAATTTTTAAATTTCAAAGGGCGTTTTACGCTGCAAATTTTAAATAATTTTTTGCAGCAGGTTCTCTTTTCGCAACCGAAATTTTACACCCGCGGTACATAAAATTTAAATCGCATTTTAATCGCGCTTTGTTTAAATTAAATCAAATTTTAAAGCGTGAGGTATCTCTAAAACGCGATGCCTCCGTCTGCGCACTAAAATCACGCCCACAGTTTGCAAAAAATATCCACTCGCAGAATTAAATTTCAAAACGAATACAGCCGCAAATGAATTACATATGCAACGGTGCTTGAAATTACGCGCGAGATGCCGTCTAATTTCACGGCTAAATTCCTGCGAGCGATGGCGTAAACCAAAGCGCACACAAAACCTACTCGCTTCGGCTTCGACGCATCAAATTAAAAGCAACGCGCGAAGCAAAGCCTTCCGACCCGCTAGAATTTTTCCGATTAAGCCACTTTATTTAATTAAAATTGCGCTTTTATTTGCTCTGCGGGTTTAAATTTCGCTCATCTTAAAGCTCGCTGCGAATTTTAAAATTTTAACCTGGTGCTCGTCGCTTCCATTAAAATTTTGGCGAGATCAAGGAGAGATTATGAAAAAAGTTCTACTTTCGTGCGCCTTGGCGGGCGCGCTTTTTGGCCTAGAGATCGACGGATTTAGCGCACCTAGCGGTTCGCTCATTACCGATGACGCTTTTTATATCGCAAATCGCGGCAGTAGTGAAGATCCACAAGAGCGCGACGGCTTCATCAGCCGCATAGTAAAAAACTCGGGTGTCGTTGAGACAAATTTTATAGACGATCTGGTAAATCCGGGCGGAATGGCGCAGATCGCGGACGTGCTTTATGTCTGCGATATCGATACTATCAGGGGTTTTGCCAAAGGCCAGGAGGTTTTCAATCTAAAAATCGAGGGAGCGCAGGCCTTAAACGACGTCGTGGCGCTCGGTAGTGAGGTTTTGCTCGCAAGCGATCCCGCGCGTGGGACGATCTGGCGCATCGACCTGCTCTCGCGCACCGCGGATGAGTTTGCGCGCATCGATCCATCGCTAGGCAGCCCAAACGGACTTTTGGCTAAAGGTGATAAGCTTCTGATCACTACATTCGATCTTAGTGGAAAGGTCCTGGGGCGCGTGCTAAGCATGGATCTGAAATCTCGCGAAATTTCGATATTTGCCGATATGAAGGGGGTTTTCTACGGCATAGCGCGCGGAAAAAACGGCGAAATTTTAATTAGCGACTGGGGTGAGGACCTTTTAAGCGGTAAAATTTGGCGTATCGATGCAAACGGACAGATACGCAAAATAAACCTCGGCGCGATGCAAAGACCTGCAGACATCTCAAGCGACGGCAAGGTTTTATTGATCCCAAAAACGTTGGAAAACAAGGTGGAGCTGATAAATTTGCCGTAACCGGTCGTCTTATTGCAGCTTCGCAGTTTGCTTAAATTTTACAAAATATATGCTGTATCGTGCTTTATAAGCCATCTTTTTGCGCTTCGCCGCTTACGTAGCGGCGTCGGTTGCGACGCTATAGCCGATCGCGATACCGAAATTAGGTCAATGCCGAAGCCGGTCGCAGCGCCAAGGCTAATTGCGGCAGCGTAAGAGTTATATTACGAAACCGATCGCCCTTTTTCGCGCGCACTCAAGAGCCAAGTATGCCCAAAAGCTGCGTGTGTCGTCTTACAACACGCAAATGCCGAGCCTGCCGTAAAATTTGCAAATCCATCTACCCTCCTTTTAAATTCCATCGCCTTAAATTTCATCGCCGCAGATATTTTCGCAGACCGAGCGGCGCGAAATTTTAGCGCGAAATTTAACGCCTGCCGTGACTTAAAAGCCTTAAAGACTCATAACGCGCGAAATTTCAGCGTAAATTTTAACGATGAGAGGCACTTTTACATACCGCGTCGTATCTGCGCGCGACCGAATTCTACGCGGCGGTGCGATCTCGGTTACTGCGCGCTGTCGCTGTACGGATGCGTGAAGCTTACCATTCTACGCAGCGCCTATGTCTAGGCCGCTCCTGGCGCCCGCGCGTAGAACCTATTTCTCTGTGCGCCCCTCCCAGACGGCGGGGGCGTCAAGCTCTACGTATGAGCTTAAAATTTCATACGGCTCGTAGCCAAATTTATACGCTAGGCTCGGACACTGCTTCACCGCGTAGCCTAGATAGATCCATCGTAGCCCCAGATCTTGGGCGAACTCGATCTGTTTTAAAAGCGAAAATTTACCCAGACTTAGATGCGGCAGATACGGATCGTAGTAGCAATACACCGAGCTGATGCCGTCATCCACGATATCGATGAGATCGACGCAGATAAGTCGCCCGTCCTCGCCGTAGTAAGAGATTTCTTTGCCGAAGTCGCCGTGGCCCTGGACGTAAATTTCATCATATCGCTCAAAATCGATCTCTTGAAGAGGCCAGCCCTTTTTTAGATGCATGTAGTCGTGATAGAGCGCGAAAAGCTCCAAACGCGCATCGTTTAAAAGCGGGCAAGATTGCCATACATAGGCGGTCGTGCGATTATTTTTATAGACGCGACGATGCGATTTGCTAAATTTAAAATTTGCGGCATCGACGCGTAGACTTTTGCACTCCGCACATCCCGCACAAATGGGCTTTTGAAAATACCTACCGAAGCGACGATAGCCGTGCTGCACTAAGCTTGAATTATACTCGAAGTCGCAGTCTTTTATGTAGAGATACTCGCTACGCGCGGCTCTGCCGTCCAGATAGGGACAAGAAAAATCCAGCGTGCAAAATGGAATTTCAGTCATTCAGCTTTTTGATATTTGCCGCGTCCACGTATTTTAAAAACTCGTCTTTGAGGCGCTTTTCGCGTGCGGCGATGCTCTCTTTGGCTACGTCAAATTCCTCTGCGACGCCGTCTAAGCCGCTTTCGCTTTGCAAGCTTGAATCATCATCTCTGAAAATATCTTTAAACTCGTCGCGATTTGGATCCCTCTTTTTAGGCTTTTTGGGCGCGGAGCTCGCCGCTTTATCCTTAAGCATATCCTTTTTTATATCTTTTAGGCTATCTAAAAAATCCATAACTCTTTCCTAAATCCGCGCCGATTTGCGCATCGTAGCAATGATGGCGGCGATCGCTTCGTTTTTATTCGGTTGCATATCGTCGATGGTGTTTTCTAAAATTTTGTCTAAATTTTTCTCTACATAGCTCGTGTCAAAAAAGCCGAGCCGAAACTCGCGCGACTTGCTGATGCTAAGCAAAAACGGAATGATCGTACGCACTCCCTCGATGCGAAACTCCTTCAGCGCGCGCTCTAGTTTATTAACGGCCAGGTCGTAGTCGGTGGTTTTGATGATGAGCTTGGCTAGAAGCGAGTCGTAAAACGGCGGAATTTTATAACCCTTGTAGATGTGGCTATCGACGCGCACCGAAGGACCTAGCGCGGGATAATAATCGCTAACAGTGCCGGGAACGGGGGTGAAATTTTTCCAGACGTTTTCGGAGGTAATACGCGCCTCGATCGCGTAGCCGTGCGGTTTGATATCGCTTTGCTCAAGCTCTAAAATTTCGCCGTCAGCTGGAGAAGAAGATCGCTCGTCGCCACAAGCTCTCCTCTAGCCCTTCGTCTCACTAATTCTCTACTGCATTCCTATGAACGAGAATAATCCCTTTGCTCCCGCCGAAGCGCTCAAGACCGTCTTCATCGCCTACAATC
>NZ_CALKTL010000149.1 GCF_937997405.1 uncultured Campylobacter sp.
GGGCGAGCTAGCGCTTGCAAGCGGGCAAAAAATGCTCGGAAAAATTTGACTCTGCTATCGCTGCGGCTCGGCGTGTAGACGAGTTTGCTTGCCCTGTCGTCGCGCCGGGCGTGCCGCCCTGCTTTAAATTTTGAGTGAAATTTGCGTCATCTTTGGCGATGAAATTTTGCATTTTATAATTGTTAAACGCCAGTAGCGCGTAATGCGGCGCGTAATTGGGCGCTGCGTAGCGTCTGGGCGAAAACGGCTCTGCGAGGGCGCGCTCATACTCGCTCTGCGAGATCACGCCGCCGTCTCGCAGCTGCGAAATTAGGCGGTTTTTAAGCGCGTTGATGTTTGATCTGCGATCCAGGCGGTTTTTGTTCGGGTTTTTTGGGATCACGCTAAGAAGCGCAATTTGAGCGTTGCTAAGCTCGCGCAGTTCCTTTTTGAAGTAAAAATACGCCGCGGTTTTGACCCCCTCGATATCGCCGCCGTATGGGGCGAGGTTAAAATACATTCCTAAAATTTCATCCTTGCTGAAGTGCCACTCCAGCTGAAAGGCGTTGAAAATTTCGATGATTTTGTTTTTGTAGCTGCGCTGTTTGGGGTGCATCATACGCGCGACCTGCATCGTGATCGTCGAGGCTCCGACGCGCTCGACGTTGCCCTCGCTTTTTTTAGTAAAATTTTGCGTAAAATTATACGTAGCCGCGCGCAGGATCGAGGCTGGATTGACACCGAAATGGTAGTAAAAATAGCGATCTTCAAAGTAGATCGCGCTTTGTTTCAGCCGCGGCGGTATCTCGTCCGCGCTCGCGTAGAAGCGCCAAATTTGATCGTCGCTGATCTGCATATTTAAAATTTCGCCGTTTTGGTCGTATAAAATTTTACTCTTCTGCTTGTTTAGCATATCCAAATTTAGCGGATAAAGCGCGTCTAGGATCAAAAACAGAGTGAATGCAAATGCACAAAATAGCGCGATTTTTAACGTAAATTTTAGAAATTTCATCGCGCAATTATATCAAAGAATTTTAATGATTTTAGGCTATAATGGCGCCTTTTTGCAAAGGAATAATCTTGGACGCTCTAGCTAAGCTAAACACCGAACAATACGCCGCCGCAACCGCTCCTGTGGGGCACAATCTAGTAATCGCAAGCGCAGGCACGGGTAAAACCAGCACCATCGTCGCGCGCATTGCTCATCTGCTAAATCTCGGCACGAGTCCTAGAAAAATTTTGCTTCTTACTTTTACGAACAAGGCCGCAAGCGAGATGATAGCGAGGCTGCAGCGGCATTTTGATAAAAAAATCACCTCCGCAATCGTCGCGGGAACCTTCCACGCCGTATCCTACGCCCTACTTCGCGAGCTCGGTAAAGGCTTGATCCTAAAGCAGCCCGCCGAGCTAAAAACCCTGCTAAAAAGTCTCGTAGAAAGGCGAAAATTTTATCACGTAAGCGACGCACGCCCCTACGGCGGGGCATATTTGTACGATGTGTACTCGCTGTATCAAAACAAGGAGATGAGCGCGGATTTTGCGACGTGGTTTAGCAAAAACTACGAGGATCAGGCGGAATTTGCCGAAATTTACGCAGATATTTTGCGCGAGTTTGAAGAGGAAAAGGCGAAATTTAACTACGCCGATTTCAACGACGTTTTGCTAAAAATGCGCCATGAGCTGCGAAAGGGCGCTCCGCTGCGTTTTGATGAAATTTTAGTGGACGAGTATCAGGACACAAACTCGCTGCAAGGAAGTCTCATCGATGCCTTCGCGACGAAAAGCCTTTTTTGCGTCGGCGATTTTGATCAGAGTATCTATGCTTTCAACGGCGCAAACATCGACATCATCGGCAGCTTCGGCAAGCGCTTTGCGGACGCTAAAATTTACGCGCTGAATATCAATTACCGCTCAAGCTCGGCGATTTTGGCGCTTGCAAATCGCGTCATCGCGAACAATCCGCGCCTTTACGAAAAGAAGCTGATCGTAGGGCGCGAAGGCAAATTTAGCGCGCCTAGGCTGCATATTTACGACGATACGGCAGCACAATACGCCCACATAGCCGCACAGATCGCGCAAAGCAGCACCCCGCGCGAAAAGATCGCCGTCATCTTTCGCAATAATTCCAGCGCCGACGGCGTCGAGGTCGCACTTAAGGAGCTCGGCATCGGTGCGAAGCGAAAAGGCGGCGTGAGCTTTTTTGAAAGCCGCGAGATCAAGGCCTTTACGGACATCTTCGCGATGATAATAAACCCAAAAGATATGATGGCATTTATGAGCACGTGCGAATACGCAAGAGGCGTCGGCAGCGCGCTAAGCAAGGAGCTTTTCGATGCACTGATCGCGCTTGGACACGGAAGCATTCACGCAGGGCTTTTGCGCCCCGACGAGAGCGTTAAAATTTTTGAAAAAAAGAGGAAAAACTATCAGCTCGGGCTTTTTGACGATGTCGATATTATCGGCTCGGTATCGCGCTTTGAGGCTTTGGAATTTGACGAGTTTTTTCGCTCGCATCCGGTTCTAAAACACAATAAAATTACCGAGGGCGGCGCCGTATTTTTGCACGAAATTTATAAAATTTTTAAAAAAAGCGGCTCGGCTGCAAGGTCTGCTACGCTCATCTCGCATATCAAAGACTCGCGCCTTTTCGCGCTTGTAGCGGATTACATCGCGACGAAGCGCGCGACGCTAAAAAACGGCAAGATAGATGAGGATCGCAAAAAGGACGAGACCGCTCGCATCTACGATAAATGCGGCATTTTAGAGCAGATCGCGGGCAAATACGCGGATCCGCATAGCTTTTATAACTTCATAACTCTGGGTGCAAAGGAGATGAGCGAGGGCGAGGGGGTAAATCTACTCAGCGTGCACGCAAGCAAGGGGCTTGAGTTTTGCAGCGTCTATCTCATCGATCTGGCGCAAAACCGCTTCCCGAACCTCAAGCTAATGGCGATGGGCGGCAGCCTGGAGGAGGAGCGGCGACTATTTTACGTGGCGGTCACCAGAGCGCGCGACGAGCTGGTGCTAAGCTACGCGAAATTTGATAAGATCAGAAAGATTAATTATGAGCCGAGCTGCTTTTTAAGGGAAGCGGGGCTGGTGAAGTAGGCGAAATTTGCTCGCTAAATTTTTAAATTTCATTTTAGCGCGTTCTACGGATCGTTTGGGTAAGAATTTTACTCCTCGCATACTCCCGACGCGCCGCCCTGCTTCTTTATCGGATTGCTTGGTAAGAATTTTGCCGTACGATTTTTGTAAATTTTGCGATTTGTAAATTTTTGCGGCGCGGACACTGCCGCGATATTTTGCGGCTCGATAAATTTCGCAGGCGGTAGCGGGGTTTGAAGCTGCGATTGAGAGGCGTGGTTGCCTGGGGCTTTTTTGCGAGCTGTGCGCGGGCTATGTGGCAGTGCGATCAGGGGCGGTCTGAAAATAGCGATATTTGCGGTGCGGGCGGCTATAAAATTTTACGCCGCAAATGCCCGCTAAATTTTAAAATTTTGTTACCGCTCTGCCGTATAGTTTTGACGCGGCGAATTCCCCGCAAAATCTTGCACAGACAGAATTCTACGGCAAAATTCGGCGATAATGAAATTCCACCGCCCTATTTTGCTTTTTCCTTACTTTGAAATTCGCATGTTTTATACGGCGCGGAGCTAAAATTTTATTTAATAAATTTCAAAATGCCGCAAATTCCACGACTAGTTAAAATTTTAAAGCGCTTCAAATTTACAGCGCTGTAAAATTAAAATTTCACTACATATTACGCGCGCTGTAAAAAATAAGCGCTTTGCCAAATTTATTGCCCTAACGAAATTCCGCGCCGCCGCGGCCCGCATATTTGATAAATAGATTTCGCTCCGCAAATTGCATTGCCGGTAAAGTTTGCTGCCGATGAATTTATTGCCGCGCAAAACACTATCCCGCGCAAATTTAACGCGGCGCAAAGTCCTTCGCCGCGCATTCATAGCGTATTAAACACCCTATCTCCCGCGTCTCCGAGGCCTGGCACGATATATTTTTGCTCGTTTAGTTTCTCGTCGATCGCCGCGGTAAAAACCTCGACCTGCGGGTAGATCTCGCTAAATTTATGAAGCCCCTCGGGCGCTGAGATGATGGAGATAAATTTGATCTTTTTAACGCCGTTTTTCAGCAGAAATTTCACCGCATCGATCGCCGTGCCGCCGGTCGCAAACATCGGATCGATTATAATTGCGGTGCGCTCTGCGGCGTCTGCGGGCAGTTTGGCGTAAAAAAACTCCGCCTGTGCGGTCTTTTCGTCGCGCTGAAAGCCTAAAAATCCCACGCTAGCATCCGGTATGAGTTTGAAAACGCTATTTAGCATTCCAAGCGCGGCGCGCAAAATCGGGCAGATCATGATCTTTGTGGCGAGCTTATGCGCGCAGGTTTGCGCCACGGGCGTATGCACGCTCACCTCGCGCAGCGCTAGATCGCGCGTGGCTTCGAACATCATCAGGTAGCTGATCTCATCGACGAGCATGCGGAACTGAAACGGATCGGTCCCCCGATCGCGCAGGATCGTGAGCTTATGCTCGATCAGCGGGAGCTTGATCAGCCTCACGTTAGGCAGCTCGCACGCGGTTTGGTACGTACATTTTTGGCTTTGGCTCATTTTCTCTCCTTAAATTTACTAAATTTTGCGCCCTTTTAGGCATTTTAATCGTATGTTTTAGCGCGAGCGCTCGCGTCATGTCGCTGAAATTTTGCCTATAACGGCAACACGATTTTAAATTTAGCTCATTTTCACTCACAATGCAAGCGTTGCGACGTTTAAATTTAACTTGGCAGCTCGCTTTAAATTTAGCGCCTTTAAAAACGCAACGCTTTAAATTTAGCTCGCGCGTGCCGCTTTTAATTTAGCCGCTATTTAAACAGGGCGCGCTTTTTATCGGCACGCCGGTGCTACTTTTTGGCGAGCGCTCGCGGCGTAAATTTTATCTGCGAAATTATCGTCTGAGGCGGCTTTAAATTTACTTAATGCTCTCGCTCGTGAGCTAAATTTTAAAATTCCCCGCTGTCTTGCGCGCCGACAAAATTTTAATTTCATACACGCTGATCGCCCCGCAAACGAGCTAAAATAAATCGAGCATATCCTTAAATTTAGCCCGCCGCAAGCGGTTAAATTTGCCCTGCCGAAGCGATCAAATTTAACAGCCCTACTCCTTTACTACGCGCAGGAACGAATACACGTCCTGAACTCCGGGCGCGTGCGTTGCGTACCAGATCGCGTGTTTTTCGTGCTCGATGTCCGTTACTACGCCGCTAAATACCACGTCGCAGCCCACGATCGCTACGCGCACCGCAGTACCCGAAACGTCGGTGTCGGAAAAGAGATTTTTCTTTAAATTTGTAAAAATTTCAAACGAATTGCACGGATATTCGGGCTTTTTGACGCGCAGGTAGGTATGTACGCGCCGCACTCCCTCGGTTTGTCTAGCTAAAGCAAGTAGCGGCTCGCGCATCGCTTCGCTATCCAGCAGCCCGATGAGATAGACCTCGCCGTAGAAGCACTCGACCTCCAAATCCCAGCTGCTAAGGCCTTTGGTAAATAGAATTTTGCTTTGGATTTTAGTCTGGATGAGCTTGTCGCTAGCGACCTCGCTGACGCTGCGGCGATCGCGCGCTACGGAGTAGATGTCATACACGCTAAGCGCGTTGCCTGCGGGCGCCAGCGGAGCCGTGCACGAGCTAAATAGCGCCGCGCAAGAGATCAAAAATACCGACAAAAATGCCAGAAACAAAACCCTCAAACCCTCTCCAATCTCGTTTAATTTCTAATTATCTCAAGCCGGCTGCCGACTCCGCTTTTTAAATTTAGCCCCGCAGGCGCCGTTTTACCGCAGCATGAAATTTCACGGCGCGAAATTTCAAGGCTTGAAATTCCGAGCCGACGCGCCGTAAAATTTTACAATATAAATTTTTAAAATTTACATTCTAATTCGCACGGCTTGCAGAATTTTGCGCTTTCGCCATGGCGGAATTTCGCGAGCAGTATTCGTCGCCATAAAATTCTACGTGGCTAAATTTTCATTGCAAATTTACCACTGCGAAATTTTGCAGGGTAAAATTTCTCGAGGCGGAATTCGCTGCTGCAAAATTTTATATTTCAAAACCCGCGCCCAAAATTCCGCCCGGTCGCGGCTAATTCGTCGTAAGCCCGCCGTCTATCGCAAATATCGCGCCACTGACCCATTTCGCCTCGTCCGACGCCAAAAACAACGCCGCATCGCCGATGTCCTGCGCGCTGCCGATTTTGCCGAGCGGATAGATATTTTGCACCATCTGTTCAAACGCCTCGCGCCCCTGCGGGCTAAGCGCACTTAAATTTCGCTCAAACTGCGGCGTTAGCACGCTTCCGGGCGCTATGGCATTGACGCGAATGCCGAGTTTGCCGACCTCAAAGGCAAGCGATTTGGTGAAAGAATTTAGCGCGCCTTTGGTAATCGAATACGCCGTCGTGGTGCGCCCCACGAGCATTCGGTTCGCAAAATACGACGAGATATTGATCACGCAGCCTTTGCTAGCCGCAAGCGCGCCCAAAAGCCCCTGAGTAAGCAGATAGGGCGCTTTGACGTTTAGGTTTAGATGGGCATCCAGCAGCGCTTCGTCGGTCGCCTCAAAGGGTACGAATTTTCCCAATCCGGCGTTATTTACAAGGATATCTATCTTAAGAGGTAGCGCTAAAATGCGCTCGCAAAGGCCTTTTATCGTTTTGCTTTGCGCCAAATCCGCCTCTATCGCGTAAGCTTTCACGCCGTAACCGCCCAAGGCCTCCTGCGCGATTTTTAATTTCTACTCGCTTCTGCCGAGCAGGATCAAATTTGCGCCCTCTTCGGCGAAACACTTTGCGATGCCAAGCCCTATTCCGTCGCTTCCGCCCGTAATTACGGCTGTTTTGCCCTCTAATCGTTTCATACTTTTCCTTTCAATACGTAAATTTAGGTTCTAAAAATTTGAGCGAGATTTATGGATCTCGCAAACTTCGAAATTTTGCAGGCTTTGAAATTTTATTAACTTTAAGATTTCGCCCGCAAAATTTTATCGCAAATCGCGCCGCTATCTAACTCAAAGTACCTGTTTTACGCTACTAGCCGTGATTTCAAGTAGCCTCGTAGCAAACGGAAATTTCGCCTTCGTTTCTTCAAACTCCGCGCCACTATCAATAAAACGCGCTGTGCCCTTCACTACAAAGCCACGCCCCGCTCCGAACCTGCCTGCTAGCTCCTTCGTTGCGACGCTAAGCTCGACGTTTGGATTTGCCTCCACGTTGCTTTGCGTCTTTTTCATACCCGCAGCCGGGATGAGGATGCGGTCCCCCTTAATGACGAGATATCTATTCCATGTATTGCTGATATGAGCTTCGCCGTGCGCGCAGGTAGCGATACCTACGGCGCATTCGTAATTCAAAATCTCCAAAAATTCCTTGCTAAACATTTTCTCTCCTTAAATTTACATTTTAAAGCTCGCGATTTTGGCTGACAAGCCCCGCGCGCAACTGAAATTTTAACTACCTCTGCCACTTTCCGTCTCGGTTAAATTTTATACTTCAAAAGCGCATCTTTTTCGGCTTTGCTTACGCGAAAGCTATCGCGGATCTTCGATATCGCCTTGTTTTGGATAAATTTAGCCGCCCGTTTGCTCGCCAAAAACGCAAGCGTGATCTCGCGCTGCTTGATAAACATCTCCGCTATCGCCCACGCCGCGCCCATCTGCACGTAGTACCGCTCGTCGCTTTCGGCAGCGCAAATTTCAAAAAATTCCTCGGGCGAGATCGCGCTCATATTTCGCATAAAATAAACGTAGAAAAATCGCCTCTCAAACTCGTCCGCACCGCTTTTGGCCTGCTTTAGCAGCGCGTCCGCGAAAGCGGCGCCCCTGAATTTCGGAGCGAACATATCGCAAACCGCCCAATTAGGCATCGTTTTGATAAAATCGCTCGCAAGCGCGAATTTCGTCTCATCTTGCTTAAAAAGCATTATAAAAAAGCCCTTTAGCACAAACTCCTCGTGAAAAACGGGCTTATAATTTTGCAGCTCGCGCCGCGCTTCATCCGCCGTGCTCAAAGCGGCAAAGTTTTTGCGGGCAAGCGCACGCAGCGCTGGAGTGCGCACGCCCAAAATTTGCGGCGCGGGTATTAGGCGCTGTGAAAATTGCGCAAATTTCTCCTCGCTTAACACTCGCAGCTGCCCTAGCATATTTTCTCGTAAATCCATAGCTTTCCTTTAAATTTTGATTTCAAATTTTAATTCGCCAAAACGTGCGCTAGTCTAGCCGCGCCGAAATTTTGCCGCATAGGACTTTTATTTAAACAGATCGCGCCGCACGCTCAAACTAATCGCTCGATAGATCGCGTTTAAGTCGCTCGCCGCAGTCGCTCAAAGTCTTTTTCCTAAAAACTCACCCTGCTAAATTGCGCTGTATACCTCAGGGCAGAGCAAGCTGTATCGCCAAAAGCTCGCTTAAATGAAGCTCGGCGCGTCGTTTGAAAATAAAATCAGATCGCCGCTGTGCGTATTTTCGCTCAAAACCCGCTGCAAATCGCGCTTGTCTTTCAAAACAATAGTCTTTGCGGGGTCTATCCTGCTTTGCAGCACCTCGGAATTTAGCTCGCCCGTGATGATCGCGAGATCGAAAATTTCATCGATTTTGGCAGCGAGCGTCTCGTTGTCCTCGCGCGTGCTCTCGACGATGCCAGGCGTGATGATAACCTTGCGCCCGCCGTAGCTTCGCATCAGCTCGTAGCTTTGCAGCATGCCGCTTAGATTGCCGTTGAAGCTATCGTCGATGATGATCTTGCCGCCCGCATCGAGCCGCGCGAGGCGGTGTTCAACGGCGCCGACGTGCGCGACGCGATTTTTGATCTTATCTGCGCTAAGCCCTAAAAATCGCGCGATCTTTATACACGCGGCGAGATTTGCGGCGTTAAATTTGCCCAAAATCGGCGCAAAAAACTCATGTCTCTCGCATAGTTCTCTCCGCCCGTTTGGAGCCTCTTGCACGCCCTGCTCTTTGTCGCTGCAAATTTTATCGTCGCTAGCGGCACGGGCGGCTTGTTCGTAGAATTCTCGCTCGCTCCGTTCCGCGCAGGATACGGAATTTGCTCCGTGAAAATCGGCGCCGTAATTTTTAGAATTTTTGTCTTTTTCTGCGTATGCTGCGCTATTTGCGTCTAAGCTAAAATCGCCCTGCCCTTCGCCCTCTGCGGCGGATGTTTCTGCACATGGCGTAGATTTCTCATCGCTCGCACCGCTTCCATCTCCGCTCAAGCTAAGGCTAAATTTTATTCCGTCCAGATCCGCGCCGCAAATTTCGAGCCCCTCGTCGTAGATCGTGACGCGCTCGTCCGCGCTTTTTTGCGTGGAGCTGTGCAAAAACGCATGCTTTAGCCGCGCGCTTGTGAGCGCTTCGAGCTTGGTTTTGCGGATGTTTTCGATGCTTTTGAAATACTCGATATGTTGCGCGCCGATCTCACCCACGACGACGATCTGCGGCGCCAAAAACTCGGTGATCTCGGAGATGTCGCCGCTTAGCCTGGCGCCTGCTTCGGCGATGTAGATCTGCGTATCTGCGGGCAGCGCCTCGTTTACGTCGCGCACGAGCCCTGCCAGTGTGTTTACCGAGCGCGGCGTCTTGTAGCAGCGAAAGTCGTTTTTTAAAATTTGATACAAGAAGTTTTTAATGCTCGTCTTGCCGTAGCTTGCGGTGATCTGAATGATCGTAAGGGAGGGCACCTGGGCTAGTTTTTTGCGCGCGTCGGCCTTAAATTTCGCAGCCTGTGCCCGCTCGTAAGCAAAGCTCGCCGCAAGAGCGGCGCCAAGCGGTAAAAATATCGGCAAAATCGGGCCCCCCGCGGCATAAAACGCGGCATTAAAGCTAAACACACAAACCGCCAAAATCGCAAAAAAACGCTTCACGCGCAGCGTAAAGACGAGCTTTTTATCTAGCCCTCTTTGCCAAAAATAAAGCGCGAGCGCGTAGGCTGCGACGATTAGAATTTTAGCGGCGTGCAAGGCATAGAGGGACGCGGCGCCAAATTTAGCCGCGCAGAGGCTCGCCGCAATCTCGCAGCCGAAATACGCCGCCAGCGGCAAAATCAAAAAATAAAGGTGCCACGCGGGTTTGGTGAAGTGAAAGATGATGCGCGCAGGCTTATACGAAAACCACTGCAGGCAGGTGATCAGATAAAAGCCCAGCAGGAGGACGAATGCCGCGTGCGCGATCAAAAATATTATATTCATCTTTTAAAATTCCTTTTTATAAGTTTAGGCACCTGCTTTGCGAGCCTGTGCGGGCAAAAACGCGGCGAGCTCGGGCTAACCGGCATTCGGTGTCATTTGTAAATTTTACGAATTCCCTCTTTGCAAATTCTATTTTTGCAAACTTGCGCGCTCGCAAATTCATGCTCTCGCGAAGGCTACACGAGCCGCGCTAGAAATTTACGCTGCTGCGCGGCTTTTCGTTATCGATATTGTGCCGCACTCATCTCTCGCGACCTGAAATTTTCGCATGCTGTATATCTTACGATATCTAGCCCCACCTCGTACGATTATTTGCGTGCCATCCGCGGCGCATAGACCTTGTGTCGCGGTAAATACATGACGCGATTATGCGACCTGCAACTAAATTTAATTGTCCGCTTTGCAGTGCACACGCGGTTTTGCCGCGTCTTGTACGGCTGCCACAATCGCGAGCGCATAGCAGAAACGATCCACTGCCGCATTAAATTCTAAAATTTTACGCGGTGCGCTACAATTTGAGCTTTGCGTTTTATACTACGCGCCCAAAGAGCGGATTTTGCGCCGCTAAATTTTAAACGCATACGCGCGGCTTCTATAATTTAAATTTACGCTTCGGTTTGCGATCTTTGACGCAAACAAATTGCAAAATTTTAAAACGCGCGCTGCAAGATAAGCCGGACTAAAGCCGCCGCAATGAAACGCTTTTAAATTGCACCCCGCTCTTACATTCGCGCGATCTGTTATTACATCTAAAGCACGATTTTCGCGGTGCGGCGCTAAAATTTCGCGGCTAAATTTTAAAATTTTATACAAAATCGCGTCTTGTTTTAAATTTAATGCGGCGCCAAATCGTTAAATTTAGCTGCCGCTAAGCTCCTTTTCGATCTGCTCGCCGATAAAATCCGCGCTCTGCAAAAAGAAAAAGTGATCCCCCGCCAGCGGATAAAATTTGCTGTTTTTGACGAGCGAGTGGATCAGCTCGCCGCTTTTTAGGCTAGTGGCGCGATCGTCCTTGCCCCAAAAGATGAGCGCATTTTGCGGGCTTAGCGCGGAAAAAATATCGCGGAAGTCCTCATTTACGACGTTTTTTAGCGTCTCATACATCGTCTTGCTCATACCTGCGGCATCCTTGCTCACAAACGCACGCCAAAGCCCCGCCAGTCCAAGTCTTTTTAAAATTTTAAAAATTGCGATTTTGGCGCGCACGGCAAAGGGCTTGGGCTCGATGATGCCGGCGCTGCTTAGCAGTATGAGGTTTTGCGGGCGCAAAAGTGTTGCGATCTTGCCACCGAAGCTGTGCCCCATGATCGCTGCGGGCT
Source organism: uncultured Campylobacter sp. (assembly GCF_937997405.1). GTDB lineage: Bacteria > Campylobacterota > Campylobacteria > Campylobacterales > Campylobacteraceae > Campylobacter_B. Next base: position 11,558 of record NZ_CALKTL010000149.1, read on the forward strand.
GCTTGCCCAAAGCCGCGATAAAGGCGCGCATAATCTCCGCGTAATCCTCGCTGCCAAGGGCGCGCGCGGGCTGCGAGCTGGCGCCGAATCCCGGCAGATCGACGCACACTAACGCATAACGGCGGAACTTGTCCGCAAAAACCCTAGACATAAGCGCCTTGTTTGCGCCCCAGCCGTGCAGCACCAAAATATATTCGGCACGCTGCATATTTGAAATTTCGTAGCTGATTTTGTAGCTTTCGCCGCCGCAGACGAGCTCCTTACTCGCCACCGCCGCTCCTTTTGGCGTAAACGGCTTTGAGTAGCTCGACTGCTTTTTCGAGCCGCTCAAACTCGCTCATACTGATCATTACGGCTTCGAATTTGTTGTTTTTGACGATCAGGGCTTTTTTGATCTCTTGGTTTTTGATCTTGTTTAAAACGGTGCTGAAGTTGCGTACGATCTCGGTAGCGGTGTAAATTTCGTCTTGATTTATCATAACTCGACCTTTTGGGGTAAAATTTTACGCAAAATTTAGCGTAAAATTTTAAACGATTGGCTATTTATTAGCGGTGATTTTGGTGATCAGCTCGTAGCTTACGGGGATCTGCCTCATCGGCGGCAGCGACGAAGCAAGAGCTGCTAAAACCTCGGAGAAATCATCAAATAGGTAGTTTGCGAGACTACCCGGGTTTGGATTTATCTCGTTTAGATAAATTTCACCCTCTTTTTCAAAAAAATCGCAGCGAATTAGCGCGCCATCGAATGATCCTGCGTTATAAAGCCGCGTAAAGGCATCTTTCATCTTGCCCTCTAGCAAAGCGCCAGGACGAGCGGGCTCGATCGCGCCACTACGCGAAAAATCCAAATATTTACGATCGAAATTTAAATAGCCCTCTTTTTTTGGCTCTTCGATGTTTGAAAATACGATTTTGCCGTCTATTTTAGCGCCTGCGAGATTGAATTCCTTTACGTTTTCCCAGTATGGCTCTACGATCGCGCTGTCGTCCAGCTCAAAAGCCTGATCCAGCGCGTAGCTAAACTCGCTTTCGTTCTTGGCTATCGAAATTCCGATGCTAGAGCCCAAATGAGCGGGCTTAACGATGATCGGAAAATTAAAATTAGGCAGGCTAGTACGATTTACGATCTCATACGGCAAGGTTTTTACATTTGCGATTGCGGCTAGGTGCTTGGTTAAAATTTTATTATAACTTAGAACGCTAGCTTCTATGCGAGGGCCTATGTAAGGGATGCCAAAAAACTCAAATAGCGCTGCCATTTTGCCATCCTCGCCGTCGCAGCCGTGGATTAGATTGATATATGTGCCGACTTCTAGCATGCTTTTGCTAAACATTCCGCTCTCAAAAAATCCGCCCACACCGATGCTAAGCTCTTTTGCTTTAGCATAGCCGCCCTGCTTAAAATATGCCGCGCGCATATTTTTATCATCGATGCGGTAAAATTTACGATTTTTATCGCAAAATACAAACTCCAAGTCCCAGCCTTTTAGGGCATTTTTGACGGCAATTGCCGAGATGATACTTACTTCGTGCTCGTAGCTTTGAGCTCCAAAAACTATGCCAAATTTCATTGCTTTCCTTCAAATTTTATTTTCTACGCTAATTTTTTTAACGCCTCTTTGACAAGATCTGACGTATTCGTGCTACTGCAGCCCGCTAAGATTTGATTGATCTTATCGCGCTTAAATCCAAGGCTTTGTAGCGCGGACGCCGCTTCGTTCTTATAAGTCTCGTTAGGACCGAATTCCATTAGCTTCGCATCGCCTAGTTCGGCAATGATCCGTCTAGCGGTCTTTGAGCCGATACCCGGAACTGAAGTTAGCGTCGCAGCATCCCCCGTAGCTACGCAACGCGCGAAATCCTGCGGAGCGAGCGTCGAACAAACCGCCATCGCCGTGCTTGCACCTACACCGCTAAGCTTGATTAGAGTTTCAAACATCTTTTTTTCGCTCTCGTCTAAAAACCCATACAGCGAATCGGCATCCTCGCGCAGAATTTGAACGCACGCGAGCTCGGTCAGCTTGCCCTGCGTGAGCTTCGCGGAGGTATTTAATGACAATGAAAGGGCGTAGCTCACGCCGCTAGCGCATTTAATGACGCAAGCAGTGGGCTCTTTGCGCGTGATAATTCCTTCGATCGCCGCTATCATCTAAGAGCCTTTAAAATTTCGTTTATGCTCTCATTAAGCGCTAAATTTAGGGCATTATAAATGCTTTGCGAGCTAGGATCAGGCACGAAAACGCGCTTAGTGACGATGCCTGATTTTATGCTTTCTAAAGAATTCAAAATTTCATATCCCATCGTGACGGTTGCTTGATCGTTATTGACCTGAAGCGCTACGATACTGGTTTTTAGGCGCAAATCCCGCTCTTTTGGCACGAAGATCGGATTTAGCGAGCAGGTGGAAAATGCCGCATCAAGCAGCGCTTTATATACCATCTCGCTAGGCATCGTGATAAATTTGGCGTCGCTTGCGAACCGCGTTCGGTTTCTAAAATCCACTATTAAAATATCCCGCCTATCGACGAGATCGGTCGCTGTGATGGTGTCGATAAAGATATTTTTGCGCGCACCGCTAGGATTTACGCAGTGCTTTTGATCATAACGCAGCTCGTAGTAAGTGTATGGCTTAGCCTGCTTGGCTAAGCAGCCGCCTAAAAATATCGCCGCCAGCGTCGCAGCAAGCGTAAACTTTATAAAATTTTTCATCTTTATTCCTTTTTATCGTCGCGATCCGCGCCTTTAGAAGTATCTTTGAAAAAGAAATCGTAAGGATTGTCCTCTAGCCTAAACATCGCGCCTTGGAATTCTCTAAGCGATTTTTTTAGCTCGCCAAGAGTGTTTTTTGCCTCCTCAAGCGTAGGATCCAAGATCGCTTTTAGATTGTACTCGCCGCGATCGATACGCTTAGTGATGATGCCTGCGGTTTTATCCAGTGAATTCGATAGATTGGCAGCACTCACGGCAAAGGCGTTTAGATTATCTAGCAGCGCGTCTAGCTCCTTCTCGCGCTCGTTTAAATTTGCTATGAGAGTATTTACGTTAGCAAGCAGTGCGTCTAAGCTTTGGAATTTTTTCTCATCACTTAGCTCAGCGCTAAATTTATCCATCGAAGATAGGATTCTATCCACTTTATCGGTATTTTGCTTAGACAACAGCCCATTAATTTTAAAGATCATCTCACTCACGCTATCGGTGATAACTTCGGCTTTGGAGCCGATTTTATCAAGAAGTGTTTTATCCAGCGCAATTATCGGCTTTTTATCATTCGGCGGGAAAAGCTTGCCGCTTCCTTTCGTGATATTTATAAACGCGATTCCGCTGATGCCTTGAGATTCTACCTTGGCGACGCTATCTTGCGAGATCGGCAGTTTGCTTTTTACCGAAATTTCAATCTCGATGATCGCATTTTCGATATCGGCAAAGTCGATGCTTTTGATGATGCCTGCATTTACGCCGATAAATTTAACTTCGGAATTCTCCTTAATGCCTACGGGAAGTTCTTTTGTGTGGATATAGTAGGAGCGGTAGCTCTCGCCGCGGTCGGTCTTTGTAAGCATCCACCA
>NZ_CALKTL010000150.1 GCF_937997405.1 uncultured Campylobacter sp.
TACCTAATAAACTTGAAATTTTATAAATCACCTCTGTCAAAATTTTAAAAATATATGAGCTAAAGTTTTGTCATGCAGGCGAAATTTTGTATCACGTCTTACTAAAATTTAAAATTTTTAATAAAAATTATATATTCCGCACGATATAATCGCGCATCTGCTCGCAGCGCGAGCGATAGCTAAATTTCAAGGAGATTCAATGAAAATATTTAAAGCCCTGCTCGCAACAGCGCTAATCACCGCCACCCTAAGCGCTAAGACGCTCAAAGAGGGCACGCTCGTAATAGCCACGGAGGGGACTTACTCGCCGTATTCTTTCTATGACGAGAAAAATAATCTTACCGGCTTTGATGTCGATATCGCTCGTGCGCTGGCAAAAGAGCTAGGGCTAAAGGCGGAATTTTTAACCGCGCCGTGGGATGCGATGCTGGCGGCATTTGACGCAGGCAAAGCGGACATAGCGATGAATCAAGTAAGCATCACGCAGGAGCGCAAGAAAAAATATAATTTCAGCGAGCCTTATACCGTGGCTTATGCTGCGCTAGTAGTGCGAGCTGATAACGAAGGGATTAAGAGTTTTGCGGATCTTAAAGGCAAAAAAAGCGTCCACTCCGCTACCAGTAACTGGGCGGACATGGCACACAGCTACGGCGCCGAGATCGTTACAGCAGACGGATTTAGCAAGGGTGTGGAGCTTATCATAGCTCGTCGCGCAGACGCTACGATCAACGACAACATCACATTTTTCGACTATATGAAGCAGCGCCCGAACGCCCCGCTAAAGATCGCAGCTCAAGGCAATGAGCCGATCTATTCCGCCGTGCTGCTTAAAAAGGATGATGAGCTGACGGCGCAGATAAATTCCGCGCTAAAATCGCTAAAGCAAAAAGGCGTGCTAAAAGAAATTTCACTTAAATATTTTGGCAAAGACATTACGGAATAAATTCTACGACCGCTTAGTTGAAGCGTGGAATTTTAAACTTAGTTGAGCGGAATTTTGCATTTTAAATTTTGCTCATAAAATTTTGGAGGAATTATGAAAAATTTAATAAAAACTTTGCTTGCGTGCGCGCTTTTAATATGCGGCGCAAACTCTAAAACACTACGCGAAGGCACGCTTAAAGTAGCTACGGAAGGCACCTTTTCGCCATTTTCGTATTATAACGACAAAAATGAGCTCGTAGGATACGACGTAGATGTCGCGCGCGCAGTCGCCGAAAAGCTTGGTCTAAAAATAGAATTTCTAACCGCGCCTTGGGATGCGATGCTTGCAGCATTTGATGCAGGCAAGGCAGACGCTGTGTTTAATCAAGTAAGCATTACTGATGAGCGCAAGAAAAAATATGAATATTCAGTGCCCTACACCGTCGTTTACGGAGCTATTATCGTGCATAAAGATAACAACGACATTAAAAGCTTCGAGGATTTAAAAGGCAAGAAAAATGCAGACTCCGCTACCAGCAACTGGGCGCAAGTCGCTAAAAAATACGGCGCGCAAAACGTAACCGTCGATAGTTTCGCCAAAAGTATGGAGCTGCTGATCGCTCGCCGCGTAGATACCGTCGTGCGCGATAATACCGTATTTTACGACTTTTTAAAACAACGTCCGGGCGCTCCGATTAAGATCGCCGCAAAGCTAAAAGACGTCGATTATAGCGCTGTAATAGTTCAAAAGGGCAATAAAGAGCTCGCAGATCAAATCAGCAAAGCCTTAAACGAACTCAAAGCCGAAGGCAAGCTAAAAGAAATTTCGCTTAAATATTTCGGCAAAGATGTGAGTGAATGAACGAAACAAGCAGAATTCTAGAGCTTGTTAGCAGCTCGCTAGAGCCAATGGCGCTAGCCCTGCTGCAAGTTACGATCCCGCTTACGATAATCTCATTTCTGCTCGGGCTCGTGCTTGCGGTGCTGACGGCGGTCGCACGCATCGCAAATTTTAAAATTTTAAAGCAGCTAAGCGAAATTTATATTTGGATTTTTCGCGGCACTCCGCTTTTGGTGCAGCTTTTTATCGTCTATTTCGGACTTCCAATCGTTGGGATCACACTTGATGTTTGGGCTGCTGCGATCATTACCTTCAGCCTCAATATCGGCGCTTACGCTTCAGAGGCGGTGCGAGCTGCGATCATATCGGTGCCAAAGGGGCAATGGGAGGCGGCTACCTCTTTAGGCATGAGCTACGCTCAAATTCTGCGCCGCATTATCGCTCCGCAAGCAGCGCGCATATCGCTGCCGCCGCTATCAAATATATTTATCTCTACGCTTAAAGACACTTCGCTCGTAGCCTCGATTACGATGGTCGATATGTTTATGGTCGCTCAACGTATTGCTGCGCGGGCATTCGATCCGCTCACGTTATACGTACTGGCGGCGCTATTTTATCTAGCAGTCTGCACCCTTCTTACGTTCTTGCAATCCAAGTTAGAGCGACGATTTTCAAGGTTCGTGTGATGATAAAATTTACGAACTTAACTAAGCGCTTCGGCGATCACGTCGTGCTAAATGGGCTAAGCTTAGAATTTCGCGACGGGCAAACGACAGTGATTTTAGGAAGCTCCGGCTCCGGCAAATCCACGATGCTGCGCTGCATAAATCTGCTCGAAATTCCAAGCGGCGGCGAGCTACAGCTAGGCGAGTTTAAGATAAATTTCGACGCTCAGCATAAAACAAGCGAATATCATCCATTCCGCGCTCATACGGGCATGGTTTTTCAAAGCTTCAATCTCTTTCCGCACCTCAACGTCTTGCAAAACGTCATCGAAGCACCCGTGCACGTGCTAAAGCAGCCACGCGAGCTTGCCGAGGCAAATGCAATGACGCTGCTAAAAAAAGTCGGTATGGCGGATAAAGCTGGCGCGTATCCGGCTCGCCTCTCCGGCGGTCAGAGCCAGCGCGTGGCGATCGCGCGGGCTCTTGCGATGCAGCCTGAGTTTTTGCTGCTGGATGAGCCTACGAGCGCGCTTGATCCCGAGCTTGAGGCACAGGTGCTAAAGACTATCGCCGAGCTTGCCGCAGAGGATCGCTCGCTTATCATCGTCACGCACAATATGGGCTTTGCGCGCAAGATCGCAGATAGAATTTTATTCTTAGACGGCGGAGTTATCGCATTCGACGGCGACGCAGAGGAATTCTTCGGTAGCAGCGATGAGCGCATAGCTAAATTTATCGGAGCGATGAGCTTTTAAATCCATTAAATTTTAAGGAGAAAAGATGAAAATAGATACCCTAATCGTAAAGGGCATAGAGGCTAAGTCCAACCCCCACAACGCGGTGATTCCGCCGATATATCTAGCCAGCACCTTCGTGCAAGAAAGCCTGGATGATTTCGGCAAATACGCCTATTCGCGCGGCGCAAATCCTACGCGCAACGCCTTTGAAGAGCTTTTTGCAAAATTTGAAGGCAGCAAATACGCCTTCGCGCTAGCCTCGGGCATGGCGGCTACGAGCGCTGCATTTGCGCTGCTTAAAAGCGGAGATCGCGTGCTGTTAAATAACAACGTCTACGGCGGTACCTATCGCTACGTAAGCAGGATTTTTAAAAATCAAGGGATCAATTACGACTTGGTGGACGATCTAAATTTGATCACCAAAATTCCAAGCGACGTCAAAATGGTCTTCATCGAGACGCCATCAAATCCGCTTTTGCGAGTAACCGATATTGAGCGCATCAGCGAGCTCGCGCACAAAAACGGCGCGCTCGTGGTTATGGATAATACCTTTTTGACTTCATATTATCAGCGCCCGCTAGAGCACGGCGCAGACGTCGTGGTTTATAGCGCGACCAAATACATAGGCGGGCATGCCGATCTGATCGCCGGCATCGTTACGACGAATGACGACGAGCTTGCCGCAAGAATTCAGTTTATGAAAAACACTCTGGGCGCGACGCTATCGCCTACCGACGCGTATTCGCTCATACGCGGGCTTAAAACGCTAAGCGTACGCTTCGACCGCCAGAGCGAAAATACGCTAAAGATAATAGAATTTTTACGCGGCAATCCTGCGGTAGAGGCGGTAAATTTTGCAGGCTCGCATTCGGCTAACGAAAAAAAGATACAAGATCGCCAAGCCAGCGGTATCGGAGCGGTCATCTCGCTGGTGCTTAAGCCGCAATACGACTATAAAACCTTTGCGCGCAGCCTTGAGCTATTCGATCTAGCCGTGAGCCTGGGCGGCGTAGAGAGCCTGATCTGCCACCCCGCGTCGATGACGCACGAGAGCTATCCGCGCGAGCTGCAAGAGCGCATCGGCATCAGTCAAAATTTGCTGCGCCTAGCCATAGGCTCTGCTGGAAACAGCGCGCGTTACTCCAGCCGTCAACCAAATCCGCCTAGCCATAGGCATCGAAAACGCGGATGATCTCATAGCGGACCTTGCCACCGCGCTAGAAAAATCTAAAAAATAGGCGGCGCAGAATTTGCGCAAGCTCGCAAAATTTGCGCGGGCGCGCATAATTCATGCCAAAATTTAGTCCGAAATCCTTATAGCTTCGCTCGTGAGGCTATAAGGGCGTGGTCTTTACTAGCCGGCGCGCAGGGCGGTTTAAAAAGACCCGCCGTCGATCATTTCGTCTTACAAAAATCTTTTTTCGCAAAACCTATACCCATTTTCTCGCGAGCTAAATTTTGTATGAATTTTCACTCGTTAAATTTTACGAGGCGCGCGGCTTTGCGTAAAATTTAAAAATTCCGCCACTACGGCATTGAAATGAAATTTTAATTTATACGCACGGCAAGATTTACCCAGATCTCTTGCTAAAACACATCGTTTAAATTTAATTCGGATAAATCTATCTAACCGCCGTTTGATATTGCCGAGCGAAGAGCTTAAATTTAATCAAAATTTTAAAGGCAGCGACGATCTGTGCCGCACCGTGCCAACCGCTCAGTTTAAATTTAGCGCAATTAAATTTATCAAACGAGCAAATTTAAGCTCTGCCCTGCTCAAAATTTAAAATTCTACGCGCAGTTTAAATTCCGCTTAAATTTTAGCCGCGCTTTAAATTTAGCGGAGCTACTTCAGCTCGCCCCAGCGCTTGGCGATGTTTAGGCTCGTCTTAAGTGGCACGTTCAGGCTCGCCGCACTTTGCATTATCTCCTGCGCGCGCGCGCCGAAGCTCTGCGCCAAATCATCCCGCACCTCGAAGATTAGCTCGTCGTGGATCTGTAATATCAGCCGCGCCTCGTCGTTTAGCAGCGGCGAAATCTCAACCATCGCCTTTTTTATGATGTCGGCGGCGGAACCTTGAAATTTCGTATTTACCGCCTCGCGCTCGTAGCTCGCATAGACCATGTTGTTTCGTGCGTTTGCGAAGTCGAAGTAGCGCCTGCGCCCAAAAAGCGTGCTTACGTAGCCGTCTGCTTTCGCGTCCAATTTTATGCTCTGCAAAAATTCCTTGATCGTGCAAAACGCCGCGAAATAGCGCTCGATATAGCTCTTCGCCTCGGCGCGCGCGATGCCTAGGCTGTCGCTTAGCTTGCCCGCGCCCATGCCGTAGATGAGGCCGAAATTTATGCTCTTTGCGATCGTGCGGTGCGCGGGCTGCGCGTCGCCGAAAATACTGATCGCCGTGCGCGCGTGAATGTCCTCATCCGCCCTAAACGCCGCTAAAAGCGCAGGATCGCGCGAAAAATGCGCGAGCAGGCGCAGCTCGATCTGCGAGTAATCAAGCGAGATCAGCGAGTAGCCTTCGTCTGCTAGAAAGCAGTCTCGCACGTCCTTCGCAAACGTGCCGCGCGCGGGGATATTTTGAAGGTTCGGATTTTTGCTCGCTAGCCGCCCGGTGGCCGTGCCGGTCTGCAAGAAATTCGATCTGACGCGGTTTTGCGCATCGGCTAACGCAAGCTGCAGCAGCGGCTCGCAGTAGGTGCTTTGCAGCTTAAACAGCTCGCGGTAGTCTAAAATTTTACCCACCGCGGGATGCAGCGCCGTAAGATCCTTTAGCACGCTTTCATCGGTGCTGTAGCCCGTCTTAGTGCGCTTTGCGGCAGGAAGCCCTAGCCGCTCGAAAAGCACGGCGCCGAGCTGAGCGGGAGAGTTTATATTAAACTGCTCGCCGCAAAGCTCATAAATTTCATCCGTAAGCGCTCGCAGGGACTTTTCGTTGCGCCCGATTAGACCCTTTATCATCTCCGTGTCGATCTTGATGCCGCATCTTTGCATCTGCCAAAGCACCCGCACGAATGGAAACTCAAGCTCCTGCGCGAGCTTAAAAAGCGCGGGCTCTAGCAGCTGTTTGAGCTTAAAATACAGCCTCAGCGTCACCCACGCATCCTCGCTCGCATAGATCGTAGCAGCGTCCAGCTCCACGGAGGCGAAGGTCTCGCCCTTTTTGACGACGTCGCCGAAATGCACAGTCTCATACCCCAGATACCGTGGCGAGATAGAGTCCATTCCTACGGCGTTTGCGGGATCGAGCAGCCATGCTAGTACCATCGTATCGGCAAAGCGCGCGGGTGGCTCGATATTAAAATTATTTTTCACGATCTCAAAATCGTATTTTAAATTTTGCCCCACTACATATCCGTTAAACAGCGAGCCGATCGCAGTCTTTGCGGCGTCCGAAGAAATTTGAGCCGGAGCGCCCAAATAGCTATGCGCGAGCGGGACGTAATAGGCGCGCTCCTCGTTAAACGCAAACGAAAAGCCCACGATTTTGGCGCTTTTGCTGTCGATGCTCGTCGTCTCGGTATCAAAGCTCACCAAGGTCTCGGCGCTGACGCCTTCGCACAGCCTTGCAAGCTCCGCGGCATCGGTGATACAAATAGGCTCAAAGGGCGTTTTAAAAGCGCTCTCGCAGCTTTGCTCGCCGCAAGAGGAGCTGCTCGGGATAGAATTTTGCCCGTCTAGCCCCCCTACGGCAGCGCCCAAGATAGAGCCGCCGCGAGACGGCTCTGTGCCCGCGCCCAAAACGGAGCTTTTTGTGCTTGCGCCTTTGCCCTCGCCCCAAAGATCAAGTCCGTTCTGCTCTTGCAAGCTTAACGCAGACAGCAGTCTGCTTAGCGCGTAATCTTTTAAAATTTCGCGGATTTTAAAAAGCGGATTTTGCTGCGGAAATTTCGCGTCCTCTAAAGGCGGGATTTCCAGCTCGTCGTAAAGCGTAGCCAGGCGCTTGCTTATGTAGGCGCTCTGCTTCCCTTCTATCAGATACTCGCGCTGTTTGTTTTGCGGCAGGCGGTCTAAATTTGAATAGATCTCATCGAGCGAGCCCCATTCGTCTAAAAGCTTCTTCGCCCCCTTATCGCCGATACCGCGCACGCCCGGGATATTATCGGCGCTGTCGCCGCAGATCGCTAAAAAATCCACGATCTGCTCGGGATAGACGCCGTAGCGCTGCAAGCACTCATCCCTTCCGTAAAGCATCTTTTTGCCGTGGCTGTAAATTTTAACGTTTTCGCCAATGAGTTGATACAGGTCCTTGTCGGAGGTAACGATATTGATTTTATGCGTGGCGCCGTACTTTTTAACGACGCTTGCGATGAGATCGTCCGCCTCGTAGCCCTCGCATCCGAGCGAGTAAAGCCCCATCTTTTCAATCATCTCGATGCAGACGGGCAGCTGCTGCAAAAGCGCAGGCGGCGGGGCTTGGCGGTTGGTTTTGTAGTTGGGATCGATATCCGAGCGGAAGGTCTTACCCTTGCTATCCAGAGCGAAAATTATATAATCGCTCTTAAATTCCTTCGAAAGATTTGCGATGAAGCTCGCAAATCCGCTCACCATGCCGCTGGGTTTGCCGTCTTTGGTCTTAAGCCCGCTCATAGCGTAGTAGAGCCTGAAAAAAAAGCCGAACGTATCGATGATCGTGATGGTCTGCATAATGGTCCTCGGATTTAAAATTTTAACGCGTAGTGTATTAAAATTCGGCTAAATTTACAAATTCCAAATAGGACTTGACCTACCTCATTTCAAAATTTTAAAATTTGCTATATAATCGCGCGAAATTTTAAAAAAGGATCAAGTATGGATTTTTTCACAGACTGGCAAGAGTTCGACGCAGCGGGCGCTACGGTGAAATTTTATAAAAAATCGCAAGGCGGCGTGGAGTACATCGGCTTTGATTCGCGCAAATGCGTCCCGCCCGAGCCGATGGTAAATGCGCTGGTGGCGCTAAATTTCGTAAAAGACGAAACCAAAAAGGTCGTCATGGTCAATCATAAATTTCCGATGGGGCTGATCCCGAAGATCGAGTCTAAATTTGACATCGCCCGCGAGGATCTGGACGGCGACGCGGTCAAGCTCACCATCAGCCTAAAGCCCGGCGCGGTCAATGAGGGCTTCGACACCGACGCGAAGTGCCACGGCTAAAGGGCTTTAAAATTTAGATGAATATCACGACCTTTTCGCCGCCGTTTCGCATCGTAGGCGGCTATTTCATCTGCGGCTTTATCTTTTTGCTGCTAAGCGCGGCGAGCTTTTTAAAGACCGATTTCGGCGCGATCCAGGCGCCGCAGACGGCGAGCTTTTTTCACGTATTTTTGCTGGGATTTGTAATCAGCATAATCATCGGAGCGCTCTATCAGCTCACCTCTGTCATCATCCAAAAGGAATTTTTCACCGTCAAATTTGCATTTTTAAATCTCCTCGCCTACGGCGCGGGCGTGGCTCTACTAAGCGCTGGATTGCTGCTTTCAAGCATCCCTTTGATGCACGCAGGCGGCGCCGTTTTGCTGCTTAGTCTATTTTATTTTACGATCTGCTACGCGCTAAGCTTCATCGGCACGCCCAAATGGAGCTTCCCCGCCGTTGCGCTTGCGATCTCGGCTGCGTTTTTGGCGGTAGGGATCAGCCTTGGCTTTGCCCTCGTACTAGCGCTTAGCGGCGTGGAGATTTTCGGAGTGTATTTTTCAGAAATTTTATCCTATCACATATACTTCGTGCTAGGCTTTGTGTTTTTCGTCATCGTAGGCGCTGCGTGCGTGCTGCTGCCGATGTTTAGCCTGGCGCACGATCTAAGCTTCGCACTAGCAAAAGCTTCGCTGGCGCTGTATCTGCTCGCAGGGCTATTTTTACTAAAAGACTTTGGAATTTTCATCGCATTTGCCGCGCTTGCGAGCTTTGCGGCTCAGGCGATCTATATCCTAGCCAGGCGCGTGCGAAAAGCGATCGATTATTGGAATTTAAACGTCTACATATCGCTCGCAGCTTTGGGATTTAGCGCGGCATTTTGGCTAATGGGTCGCGCAGATGCGGCGGCGTTTGGGCTGCTATACGGCTTTTTGTTCGCCTTCATCGTCGCGCACCTTTATAAAATCGCGCCCTTTCTCATCTGGTACCACTACGTCTCGCCCTTCGTCGGCAAGCGCAAAATCCCTATGCTTGAGGATATGATAATCAAAAAGATCGCCTACGCAGCCTGCGTGCCGAACGTCTTAGCGCTTGCGTGCGCGGGCTTTGGAGCGCTAACGCCCGCGGTGATCTTACAAGCAGCAAGCATAATTTTGGTGCTAATCAACACCGTAAATATCTTTAACTACATAAAATTCGGAGAGGAAAAATGAAAGTAACGAAGGAACAAATTTACGACGCGCTTCGCGCCGTTGTCGATCCTGAGGTGGGCTTTGACGTCGTGTCGCTGGGGCTCATTTACGATGTCGCCGTGGACGATGAAAACAACGCCAAAGTCACGATGACGCTATCGACTCAGTCGTGCCCGCTGCATGAGATGATGGTGGAATGGGTGCGCGCGGGTGTCGAGAGCGTGGAGGACGTCGGCGAGGTGGAGATCGATCTCGTCTTTGAGCCGATGTGGAATATCGACATGGCGGAGGATCACGTCAAAGAAGCACTCGGTAGATTTTAAGCAGCTTTGCCGCGCCCAGTAGTTTAAGCTTTAAAATTCTAAAATTAGACTTAAAATTTATACTTAGGGGCTGCTATGAAAAAATTTACCGACGGCAAGAAAGAAATTCTACTTCAAACGCAAGGGCTTAGTTTGATTTCAAAGACGCTACAAAACGGCAAAGAAAGGCTGAACTCTAAAGAATTCGCAAATCGCGATGCTCTGCAAAAAGCTTTCATAAAAAAGCAAGTTGATGCCCTAAAAAAAGGCTTCATCTACGAAAACAAAAAAGCGAAATTCGGCGAAGCACTAGCGCATACCTATATCGGCGGCGGATACAGTGGAGCGCTTGGATTTGCTGAGTTTGAGGATAAATTTTACGTCTATAAATGTAATTTTGACGAGCACGGCTGCGATTATTTAATCGTGCTGGACGGCGAGCTAAAAACTCTTGCGCAAATTGAACTACCAAAAATTTTAGCGTGGAAAATGACCGCTACCAAAAAAGCCTTAGTGCTTGATTTGGACCACGAATTCTTTCTTTTTGACGGAGAGAAATTCAGTAAGCTTTTTGAAGCCTGGGGTATCATAGGAGGAGGCTTTAGCTCTGCTCTAAGCGGCAACGGCGAAATTCTAGCCTGCAGCACGGATGGAATTTTAGCTTTCGGAAGCGACAAGAAGCTAAATTTTAAAACGGAATTTTCTGCAAAAGCAATAGGCTTCGGCAATAAAATTTGCGTAGCCTGTGGGGATGAAGGTGGCAAAAATATCGCTAGGCTCTACCGCCTAAAAGACTTCGCCGAGCTTTGCCGTATCGAATGCGACGTAGGTTATATCCACTCCCTAAACGTGGGGCTTATCAAAAATGACGCGATTTTGGTCGTAAATAACGGCTTTGATGAGCTGTATTTTTGGGACGTCGCAAGCAAAAAGCGTCTAAGCGTACCAAAAAGCTTGCCAAGAAGCGTAATGAGGTTTGCCGCAAACAATCAAATCTTTCTTACGTATTTTTATGGCAGGTTTAAAGCATTCAGCTTGGAGGATTTTCGCCTCTTAGGTGAGTTTGAGTGCGAGCACTGCGTCAAAACTGCTGCTATTAAAATCTCAGGCGAGCGCCTTTACGTCCGCACCGACTACGGATTTTTTAGCATTTATTATTTAGCCGAGAATGGAATTAAAATTTAAAAAGCGCTATTGATAGGGATTTATCGCCCGCTTCAAGCTCATAAAATTAAACGAACTCCGCCCGCCTTAAACTTGCGCGACAAGTAGGGGCACTATTTAAAGAAATTTTATTGCAAAAATCGCGGGTTTTGAGAGCTTTTTAAGGCTTCCTTTAAGCATTATCAAATTATCCGCGCTGGAGATTTTAAGAGTGGAGTTTTCAAAGCTAAATTCTAAATTTTTTAGCGCATTTTCGCTTAGAAGGCGCGCAAGCTCCAAAATATAGCTCAGCCAGGCGAGCTTGCCGGCATCGGGCAAAATCGCGCTCAAAGGCGCGAACGTAGCGCCCAGCTCGCGCTTTCCGTGCATCGAGATGATCGCGGCTATGAGCGCCTTTTCTTTGTGCGTCGTGCGGTAGTTTAGCCCGCCGAGCACCATATCCGCGCTGGTTTCGTGCTTGGCATAAAAGCCGATCGCCCGCCCGATCTCGCAAAGCGATGCTGCGGTCTGCAGAATTTTAATATATTTTTCGCCCAAGCCGTGTAGAGGCGATAGCGCGCAAAACAGCGCCTTTGCGAACTTCGGAGCCTCGCTCGGCTCGGAAGCGAAGCGATCTTTAAGGCTTCTTAGGCTCGGATTAAAGCCTCTAGGTAGGTTTGCGCCGCGTAGAATTGAGCTTAAAAACGCCCCCTCTCGCACTCCCACGCCGCTTGTGATGATCTTTTTCGCTCCCAGGCGCCTTACGATCTTATCAAAGATGATGGCGCCCTCTCTGATTGTGTCGTAGCGGTCCTTTTTGATCGGGAATTTCGCCAGATCAAGCGTCTTTGCGCTCATCAGCTTGGCAAAAAACGGCGCGTATTTTTCATAATCATAGCTGAAATTATGCACGATTTTTAGCGGGTGGTTTTGCAGGCTCATCACGGCGCCGGAAAGCGCTCGCGCGGAGCCGCCCATTACGATTAAATTTTGCGTGCGAAACTCGGCGCCGAGCTGCGAGATCGCGCTGTTTATGTATTTCTCCAGCCCCTTCGTGTCGCCGCGGTCGAAAAACAGCTCCTTTAGCCGCACCGTGCCTAAATTTAGAGAAATTTTATTTTCTATCCTGCCGTTTTTTATGTAAGCAAGCTCGGTCGAGCCGCCGCCGATGTCCAGCGTAACGCCCTCGGAAAAGTCGCTAAGTAAATTCTGCGCCGCATAAGCGCCCAGATACGCCTCCATCTGCCCGTCTATCTTGCGGATTGTAATGCCCGTTTGCTTGCGGACGAGATTTATAAACTCGGCTCCATTCGGAGCATCGCGAAGCGCGGACGTACCGATGCAAAGCACGCGTTTGGCCTTGTAATTGCATACCAGGGTTTTAAATTTTTTAAATGCGAGTAGGCATTTTTGCATCGCTTCGGAAGTTAAAATTCCGCCGTTTTTGTAAGCGCCTTCGCCTAGGCGGATCTTGATCTTGTGCTCGGCCAAAATGAAAAATCCAAGCCTGCTCGTGCGCTCGAAAATCACGGCTCTGGCGGAATTTGAGCCCAGATCTATGACGGCGACGCGCTTGGGCATTTAAATTTCCATATGGACATGTTTGTATTTCAGCTCGTCTGCCGTCTCGATATTATCGGGGTCGGTGATGATACACTCGACGGGACAAACCACGATGCAAGCGGGCTCTGAATAATCATCTACGCACTCGCAGCATCGATCGGCATCTATGATGTATATCGGCTCATCCTCAAAAATCGCTTCATTAGGGCATTCCTCGCGGCACGCGTCGCAACTGATGCATTCTTTTGTAATCAACAATGACATATAATTTTACCTTACGAAAAAATTTATGGCGTTTATACCATAAAAAGCTTCATTTTGTTTTAAAATAGCGGAATTTCGGGCTATTTCTTAAATTTTTTAACGGAAGTTTGAAAATCGCGACGATTAGCGAGCGCCCTTTGTCGTTTTTAAGATCTACTTGCGCGCCCATCGCTTGAGCAGCATTTTTGGCTAAAAATAGCCCGAGCCCGGCTCCCGGTTTGCCGCCGTAGCGCTTAAAAGGAGCAAAATAATCGATCTCTTCGTTAAGCGGCTCGCCTTTGTTTGCGACCCGCACTATGAAATTTCCGTCCGAAATTTCGCTCTCGATCAACACCTTTTCACCATCGGGAGAAAATTTTATAGCGTTTTGGATAAAATTTTGAATCACGTGCATAAAGAGACTTTTCTGCACCGAAATTTCAAGTTGTTCAGGCTTAAGATCCATCGTCAAGTCCTTGCCTGCCGTGCGCGCTAAAATTTTAAAGCCTACGCATAGCTCCCGCAGATACGCGATCATATCGGTCTGCTCGGGTGCCTCAAACTGCGCCCCCTCCTGCCGCCCTATCTCTAGGATCGAGCTGATCATCTTATTCATACTATCGATCGAATCATTATTGTTTTTAAGCGCCTCGATATATTTCTCGCTCTCGCGCGGCTTAAGAAGCGTAACTTCGTTTTTGGTTTTCATCACCGCAAGAGGCGTCTTGAGCTCGTGCGCGATGCCGATAAAAAGCTCCTTTTGATACAAAATGAAGGTTTCAATGCGCTCAAGCAGGCGGTTTATGCTGTTTGAAAGCAGGCTAAATTCACTTGGAATTTCCGCTGCGTCAATCGGCTTTAGAAATTTTTCATCCACCGAAGCAAGCCTTTGACTGATCAGCTTAATCGGCATCAGCAGCATGCGCGAGAGAAACATCGCGTAAAACACCACCAAAAATATCATCGTCAAATTTACCAAAATGATGTCGATGAGTATTTGATTTACGATGTTTGCATAGACGCTCACGTCTGCTTTGATGCTTAAAATTTTATCCTTACCATAAGGGTAGTGCAGCTGTAAATAGCTCCTACCGCCCTCGGAACTTTCGATAAATTTAGGCTTATTGATACTTTCGTTTTCGATGATTTTGCTCTCGTATTCGCCCGGCGTGTTTTGCAAAAAAGATGAAATTTTCTCAGGCGCCACGGAGGCTTCTACGATTTTTTGTGCTCTTTGGATTAAATTTTGAACGGGAGTTTCGAAGATGGTAATTCTCATATAATTATAGAGCATTACCGAAAAAATGACAATTAGCATCAATGAAGCGGATGCTAATTGTATTACAAAGCGGACTCTTAGGCTTTTTGTGGAAAGCAAAATCTATATCCGCGTCTGCGAACGGTCTCGATCGTAGAGATATTTAGAGGCTTATCCATTTTCTGGCGGATTTGATTGATCGCGACTTCGATCACGTTTGGCGTAACAAGCTCAGGCTCCTCCCAGATGGCGTCTAGCAGCTGCTCTTTGCTTACGATCTGATCGCTGTGGCGCGCCAGGTGAGTTAGCACCTCAAACGGCTTGCCCTTCAACTCGATCTCTTGACCCAAGTAAGTAATTTTTTCCTCATCAGGATCAATGATAAGATCGTCGATTTTGATGATATTTGAGCCGCCGAAGCGAAGTCTAGCCTCGAGACGCGCTACTAAAACGTCAAAGTCGAAAGGTTTTTTGATAAAATCGTCCGCGCCCGCGCGAAGTGCTTTGATCTCGCTTTCTTTATCGTCTTTTGCAGATAGCACGACGACAGAGGTGCGCGCGGATTTTTGCTTAACTAATGCGATGAGATCGATGCCGTTGCCGTCAGCTAGCATCCAATCGGTTAGCACCAAATCATAATTTCTAATGCCGATATAATACTCTGCGTCCTTAAAACTCTCGGAAGTATCCGTCTGATAGCCGAACTCCATCAAGCCCTCCGCTATCGTCTTGTTTAAAGTCACCTCGTCCTCGACTATTAAAATTCTCATTTAATTTCCTTGCCTTAAAATTTTGCGGCGATTTTAACATATTTTAAGCAAAATTTCAAGATTTTTTAAAGAAATTTTAAAATTTTATCTCTATTTCTGCGCCGACGCTCGCGTCTTGTAAAATTTCGGGTTTTAAAATTTTCATATAAAAATAATCCATCGATCGAAATTTTGAGTGAAACTCCTGCGCGAAGTATCTTAGCGCGTCCTCCACGAGGCGAAATTTTTTCTCGCGGAATTCTGCTTTGATATATTCGCAAACCCGCGCGTAGTCGATGAACTCTTCTGCTGCAAGTTTTGCCCACACCCACACGCGCTGCTCGCGCTTGCGCTCAAAATCCAGCGTCCCGATTATCGCGCCGAATTCCAGCTTTTCGATTAAAATTTTAATCATACTACGCGCTTTTCCTCGCCCTTAAGCAGCCTAGCGATATTAGGCGCGTGTTTGTAAAATACGATGAAAACTATCAGAAAGATCGGCGCATGAGTGTTGATCGCCGGCATCTGCGGATGGATCACGTAGCTTGCTACGACTAGCGCAAGCGCCGCTGCAAGCGAGGCTACAGATGAAATTTTAACCGTCTTGCCGACTACAAACCAAACGGCAAGCGCGATAATAAGCTCGATAGGGATAAAACAAGCAAGCACGCCCGCGCCCGTCGCAATGCCCTTGCCGCCGTTAAATTTCAGATACGGGCTGAAGCAATGCCCAAGCACTGCAAAGACCGCCATGCTCCATAACACGTTTTCGTCAAAGCCCAAAGCCCGCGCGATCAGTATCGGCAGGACGCCCTTTAGCGCGTCGCAGACAACCGTGAGGATCGCGAGCTTTTTTGCTTTTTGCGGATCGCGAGTTTTTAAGACGCGAAGGACGTTGGTGGCGCCTATGGAGCCGCTACCCTCTCTTTTGATATCCACGCCGCCTAGGTATCTGCCGATCAAAAGCCCAAAAGGAATCGCAGCGATCAGATATGCAGCAAAGTAGCACCAAAAATTCGGCGCCGTAAATGTCCTATATAAAATTCCAAGAATTCCGCTTCCTAGAATTCCATGCTCATCTCCTAGAAAATATTTTGAGCTAGGATCGCAGAGTGCGGCGTATATGATATTTAAAATTTCACTAAGTTTATCCATAAAATTCTCCCTTTAGCTCTTCCAAAGTAGCGAAATTTTCTCGTCGTAGATGTCGGTTTTCTTCGGCGAAATTTCTTTCGTTTCGAGTTTAATATTTTTCAGATCCAGGCTCTGTTTTAGCGCGTTCACTTCAGCCTCAAATTTCTGCGTAAGCACCTCCAGCTCCTCTTGCAGCGCGCTTAGGCTATTTTCGGCATTTTTGGCTTCGCTTCGTTCATTTAAAATTTTATGCGCGCTCTTGGCGCCGCTGATCGCTTTAGAGATATTGCTAGCGCTGCGCGAGCGGCCTAAAAACGCGCCTAAGATCGCGCCGCCTATGTTTAGCGCCGCATCCACCCCGCGACTTAGCACGTCGCCCTTTTCTTTCTCGTATTTTTCGCTAGCGCGCGAAATTTTATCCTCAAGGCGCGCCTTTTCCTTTTCAAATTTAGCCGCGATCTCGTCGGTTTTGGCCTCTAGAGCCTCATTCGCCCTATCGCCTAAGCGCACGAAAAACTCCTCCCTGCTCTCGCCCGGTTTTGAGAGCAGATCAAGCGCGCTAAAAAGTTCTAACTTTTCGTTGCGATAGATCCACTCCTTAAAGCTTTTAAGCTGAGCGTTTAAATTTTTCGCTCCCGCGATGAAGCTAGGAAGCGCGCCGTAGCTAGAGCCTGCCTGCTCCTGTCCGCTTAAATTTGCAACTTCTCGCGTGCTGGCCTCGCCCCAATCTATTTCGCTTACGTCCAAAAGCGAAAGCAAAAAAGTGCGCTGCTGCGTAAAATCGACTCCCTTGTCGCAAAATCGCATCTTTGCGCTTGCATACAGATATGGGCTTAGCTCAAGACCCGCGCCGTAGCTGTAAAGCTGCGAAATCTCAGCAGAAACTACCGGCTTGGCGGAGCCGGTGGATTTGACGCCTTGCGCGGCGCCCGACACGGATGAAATTTCAGCCTTTTTATCCTTCATTAAATTTGAAATTTGCTCGTTGCTTAAAGGACCTTTTAGATAGCTTAGCGCAAAGCGCGTCTCGATCACTCGCAGCACGTCCTCGTTGATGTTTTTTACCAAAAAATTTCGCTTTTTGAGATTTGAAATTTTCTCCATCAGCACGCTTTTGTCGATCGGATTTGAGCCGATGCCGCTTAGGCCGCTGATGACGCGCTCTTTATCCTGCGCGGTCTGCAAGCGCCCGATAAACCACGTGCCGATATTGCTAAGCCCCTTATAATCGAGATCGACCGGGTTTTGCGTCGATAATACGCAGCCAAGACCGAATGCGCGAGCCTGCTTCAGCAGCGTAAGCATCGGGGTTTTGCTCGGCGGATTGCCGTTTGGCGGGAAGAAGCCGTAAATTTCATCCATATAAAGCACGGCGCGCAAGGAACTCGTGCCACTGGTGGTGCGCATCCATTTGATCATCTCGCCCAAAAGTAGCGTGACGAAAAACATCCTCTCATCGTCGTTTAGATGCGCGATGGAAAATATATTCGCCCTCGCCCTGCCGTTTTCATCAAAGAGCATCTTGGCGATATTCAGCCGCTCGCCCTCGCACCAAAGCTTAAAGCTCGGACTTGCGATGAGCGCGTTAATCTTCATCGCAAGCGCCATTCGCTTATCGCTCGGAAAGAAGGTATTGACGTCGAAAACGCCGATCTTATCAAAAGGCGGGTTGCCGATCTGCGCGATGAGATCCACCACGCTCACCCCCTCGCCCCTACCGAAATGATAGGACAGAATTTGGCTGATTAGTAAAAATTCCGGCGAGCTGAGATTATCGCTGCCGATCCCTGCCAGGCTTAGCACGCTAGTGGCGATACCGCCGATGTAATTATTCAAATCCTCTTCGTTTAAGCCCTTCGGCGCTTCAAAGTCGCTTAGCAGGCTGATTCCAAGACCTGCGCTTGATTTGGGCGTATAAATTCTAAAATCGGCGCTGTTTTTCAAAAGCTCCACTCTCGCCAGATCTTGATACGAGCCCTCGATCCCTTCGCGCCAGGTATTTGCCGTCTGCTCGGCATACTCGTGCACGCTAAGACCTTTGTTTTGCGCCTCGGCCTCGTCGATATAGGGCTCAAAATCCTCAGCCCTCATCTGCGGAAAGGTAAGAGCTAAATTTGTTAGATCGCCTTTCGGGTCGATGATGATGGATGGGATATTATCGATCGCGGCTTCCTCTAGCAGCGTGATGCCAAGTCCCGTTTTACCGCTGCCGGTCATTCCGATGATAAGCGCGTGGGTCGTCAGATCCTTGTTTTTATACAAAAACGGCTCGCCGTTTTCAAGCCCCAGATAAAAAAGCTTTAAATTTTCTTGAAGCGTTTTCATTGCGTTCCTTAAATTTGCAATTTGCTCGGCATTATATCATTTAAATTTTTAAATTTAAATTTGCTAAAATGTGCGAAAAATCAAGGAATGGCAAGTGTTAAAAGAAAAAATTAGAAACGGAAAAAGCGGAATTCTACTCTATGGCATCGTTCCGCCTAAAATCACGTCCTCTCAAGACGAGCTCGAGCGCCTAGGTACGGCGTGGTCGCAGCGCCTAGGCGAATGCGAATGCGACGGCATCGTCATCTACGATCTACAAGATGAAAGCGCACGCACGAAAGATGAGCGGACCTTCCCTTTTGTGCATACGATCGATCCTGCGCGCTACTACACGCAGTATCTACACACCGATAAAGAAGCGATCATCTATCGCGCGGTAGGCAAATACGACGAGGCGGAATTTTGCGAAATTCTAAGACATGCCGCAAGCGGGCTCGGTGTTTTCGTGGGAGCGAGTTCTAAAAATGAAGAATGCAAGCTGCATCTAAGCCGCGCCTATGAGATCAAGCGACTCGTGGCACCGCATCTTTGTCTAGGCGGCATCTGCATTCCTGAACGCCATGAAAAGAGCCGCGACGAGCACCTAAAAATCGCGGAGAAGACTGCAGACGGGTGCGAATTTTTTATCACTCAGGCGGTTTATAATGTGCAAAACGCCAAAGATTTCATCGACGATTACGCCGCTTTGGAGTGCAAAAAGGTGCCTATAATCTTTACTTTCACGCCGTGCGGCAGCCTAAAGACGCTTGAGTTTATGAAATGGCTTGGCATCTCGGTGCCAGATTTTCTGCAGCAGCGACTGCAAAGCAGCGTCGATATCTTGCAAAGTTCAACAGCACTGTGCGCAGAGATGTTTGATTTCATCTATAAATACGCCCTCGCAAAAGGGGTGAGCGTAGGCGCGAACATCGAGAGCGTAAGCACCCGGCGCGTAGAAATTGAAGCCTCGCTCAGCTTACTAAAAGAGATCAGAAAAATTATCCTTAAGCACGAGAATTTGGGATTTTACATTATTTAAAATTTTAAACCGAGCGCACGAACAAAACGCTAGATAGTCCAAGTTAACGGGGGAATTTTAAATAATTTTAGATCGCTTTCTAAAAAATAATCGAAATTTTATCCGAACGGAATTTGAACTTAAAATTTATAAAAAATCGCCTTAATAATATGCTTTAATACCTGTCGTCCATAACTGTAAGATGATATTTCGTGCTAAAATTTTTAAATGCTTGCAATGGCATTGAGCTGGACCTACCATCAAAACCTATAAATAGCTGTAGCTTTCGCACTAAAACTAAACGCATTGATCGCTTCAGTCTGTAGCTATAGCGTGGCTGCGCCCTCCGGCTCGCCGCTATCTATATAGAGATAATATATATTGTATAACGGGAGATAGCTGGAGATTTTAACGCCCTATAGATATTTAGAGATACGACGCTCCTGCACTCATGACATAGCGTCCTTTATTGTTCCATTCGTAGTATTTGATTTAAATTTACCGGTGTTTATGCTAAATTTCAAATCTAAGGCAATTTGATGCTTGCTGTTGTGAGCGTTTTGGTATTTGAATTTTATTCTACAGCCTATGTGTAGGTCGCTCAAAAGATCCACATACACCGCCGTAAAAATACTTGCCGAGCTTTGCAGCCAATTACAAGCCGTTAATGTATAGAATCAGCTGAAATTAACACCCATTTAGGCTATCGTATATTTGATTTCTTTTATATTAGAAAAGCCCATCGTCAAAAGCGATAGGCGCTCAAACTAATGTCGTTTTACCATCTCGCGTAAGAAGTCAATACTCAAACTGCACAAGATCATAAATATGCTTTTAATCGCAAACGCTTCATTTTAAAATTTTGAAACCCGACTCGGAATAAATATAAATTTGAAATTAGTTTTGTAAATAAGCTTAGAATTTAACTCTTAAATATGGCGAAATTCAAAGATTAATGAAATTTAAAAAATGCTAGTTTATGCTCTTTCCGCCAAATTTCAAAAGCGCGCTGCCCCACGTAAAGCCGCCGCCAAACGCATCTAAAAGCATAAGCGAGCCGTTTTTGAGTCTACCGCTCTCGTAAGCGTCGTTGATAGCCATCGGGATCGACGCCGAGCTCGTGTTGCCGTATTTGCCGATCGTAAGCACGCACTGCTCGTCGCTAAACTCTAGTCTCGCCTTGACCGCCTCGATAATGCGTAAATTTGCCTGATGCGGGATGAAAAGATCGACCTGCTCGGGCGAAATTTTATTTTTCGCCAAAATCTCCACAACGTCGTTACTAAGCGTCGGCACCGCTATTTTAAAGACCTCGCGCCCCGCCATCTGCATGAAGCCCAGCTTTTCGTCGATGATTTTTTGGCTGAGTGGATTGACGCTACCCGGAGCTGCGGTGATGAGAAGATCGCCCTTACTGCCGTCGCTAGCTGTATGAATGTCGATGATTTCGTTATCGTCGCGTGCCGCGATAATCGCAGCGCCTGCGCCGTCGCCGAAAAGTATGCACGTAGCGCGGTCGCTCCAATCGACTATCGAGCTTAACTTTTCCGTGCCAATTATCAACACATGTTTTTTAGCGCCGCTTTCAATGAGGGATTTTGCGAGCTCCAAAAGATAGATGAAGCCCGTACAGGCGGCATTTATATCAAATGCCGTGATGCCGAAATTTAAGCCCAGTTTATCTGCTATGACGCATGCTGTCGAGGGCATACAGAAATAATCGGGCGAGATCGTGGCGCAAATTATCGCATCGATCTCGTTTTTTTGTAAGCCGCTACGCTCGATCGCCTTTAAAGCCGCTTTCGCGCCTAGATCGCTAGTGGTCTCGCCCTTTGCTATGCGGCGCTCATGAATGCCTGTGCGCTTGACGATCCATTCATCGCTCGTTTCAACCATTTTTTCAAGATCGAAATTGGTTAAAATTTCGCTCGGCGCGTATGCTGCGATCGAGATCATCGAGGCTTTTTTCATTTTTGCTCATTTGAAGAAATTTCGCTTTCTATCGCGGAGTTGATTTTAGAATCTGCAAATTTAAGCGCTTGAAAGATCGCATTTTTAACGGCTTTCGGAGTGCTTTTGCCGTGGCTTATAATGACGCATTCCTTGACGCCCAAAAGCGGCGCACCGCCATATTCGTCATAATCCGTGCTTTTTTTGATGATCTTGAAGACGCGCTTCATCAAGAGGGAGCCCGCAATAGCGATAGGGGATTTTTTAGTTTCGTTTTTGATGAGCTTACCTATGGTGCTTGCGACGCCTTCGCTGGATTTTAGCATAATGTTACCGATAAATCCGTCGCAAACTACGACATCCACGGAGCCGTCAAAAATTTGATTGCCTTCGACATTACCGATAAAATTTTGCATCTTCTTAAGCATATGAAAGGTTTCTTTTGTTACCTCGTTGCCTTTACTATCCTCCTCGCCGTTGGATAATAAGCCGATGCGTGGTGCGTTTAAACCCATAATCTCCTTGGCATATGCTTCGCCCATAATCGCAAATTGAAACAAATTCTCAGGCTTACAATCCACATAAGCGCCCACATCTAGCACAAGCGTGCGACCGCCTATGGAATTTGGCATCAGCGTAGCAATCGCCGGGCGCAAGATACCTTTGAGCCTTCCTATGCGAAGCGTAGCAAGGCTCATCGTAGCGCCGCTATGTCCTGCCGATACCACGGCTTTGCAAGTGCCGTCTTTTACTAGATCGACCGCTTTAAAGATGCTGCTCTCTTTGCGTTTGAGAGCGTCGGTTGCACCCTCTTTCATCTCGAAAACTTCGCTTGCGGCCACGTAAGTAATATGTTTCTCAAAGCCTTGATCTTGTGGAATAAAAGGCTTGATTTGCGCTTCGTCACCTACCAAAAACGCATTAAATTTACGCTCTCGCAGCGCATCTACGACTCCGTTTATTATCGGCTCGCAGCCGAAATCACCGCCCATCGCGTCTATAGCAACGGAAATCATCGGATTAATATTCGCCCGTAGTTTTGTTTATTCTATGCGGAATTTTCCAGCTTCCGTCTTTATCTTTGACGGGGATCGGAAGGGTCACTTTGTAGTGAGTGCGTCTTTTCGCCGCACGAGTTTTACTAACTCTTCGCTTTGGAACTGCCATTTTTTCTCCTTTATAAATTTAGTTCTTGCATTCTTCGCAATAAAAATAGTCGCTTTTGAAAGCTTCCGTTTCGCTTCTTAAAATTTCATCCGGATCAACTTCGGTGCCGAAAAACTCCATAACGTCCAAGCTCTCGTGCCTTTCGTCGTTAAAAACGCCTTCGCTTAAAAGCAAATTCACGCTCTCATTTACGTCAAGATCAAATTCTTTGCCGCAGCGGTCGCAAATGTATGGAATTTTACCCTTAATTTCGCCTTTGCACTCGATAAACTTAGAGTCTTTTCGTTTTAAATTTCCGCTAAGTTTAAGTCCATCCCTCGAAATTTCAAACGGCACGGGCGCGGCGGAAATTTTAGCAAAAGCTATCTTCACGTGGCACTCTTAGCAAATTTCTCTTTTTGCAAAGAAAAATGCGATCTCGGTTTTTGCGTTTTCTAGGCTGTCGCTGCCGTGAACGGCATTAGCGTCAATGCTGTCCGCAAAGTCTGCTCTGATCGTGCCTTTATCGGCTTTTTTCGGATCGGTAGCGCCCATTAGCGCACGATTTTTAGCTACGGCATCATCGCCTTCTAGCACCATTACGACCACCGGGCCGCTAGTCATAAACTCAATCAGATCCTTATAAAAAGGGCGATCCTTGTGAATTTCATAAAATTTACCCGCATCTTCGGCGCTTAGGCATAATTTTTTAGCCGCTGCGATTCTTAGTCCGTGGCTTTCGAAACGATCGATAATTTTGCCGATAACGCCCTTTTTAACGGCATCAGGCTTAATAATAGAAAGCGTTTGCTGCATATAATCTCCTTAAAGTGAAAGGCGGATTGTATCGAAAAATAGGTTAAAATTTATTTAAGGATTGAATGAATTAAAATTCCGCGCATTTGATCGCGGAATTTTATCTGCTAAGCAAATACCGGGGTATCTCCGCTGCGTAGATCCGCACCTATACTATCCCTGCTAGGTTGACCCGCTACGATGTCGCTCCAGACGATACAGCCGTCGGTCGGACAGGCGCTAGCGCAAGCCGGCTCATCGTTGTAGCCCACGCACTCGACGCATTTATCGGCATATACATAGTAGCTATCCTCGCCACTTGGGTTATCGCTATCGTCAACGATCGCATTTACCGGGCACTCGTCGATGCATGAGCCGCAGCTTATGCAAATATCGGTGATTTTTACAGCCATTGTTTCTCCTTTATCAAAAAATATGGAGTAATGATAACATACTAAATTTAAAAAATGATAAAATTTAATATTATTGAACAAATAAATTTTATTATATAAAAATTTTCATCAAATTTCAGCAAATATAAAGTTTTAAAATGTATAATCGCCATCATAAATTTTATTAACAAGGAGAAACAAATGATAGTAACCAACAAAGCCGTTGATTTTACGGCAACTGCGGTTTTAGGCAACAACGAAATAGTTGAGGATTTCAACCTCTATAAAAATATCGGCGAAAAAGGCGCCGTCGTATTCTTTTATCCAAAAGATTTTACCTTCGTCTGCCCGAGCGAGATCATCGCATTTGATCACAGATATCAAGATTTCAAATCCAAGGGCATCGAAGTTATCGGCGTTAGCTGCGATAGCGAGTTTACCCACCTTGCGTGGAAAAACACTCCGGTAAACGCAGGCGGTATCGGCAAAGTGCAGTTCCCGCTAGTTTCGGATATTACGAAGGATATCGCACGCAGCTTCGACGTACTGTTTGGTAACGCCGTAGCGCTTCGCGGCAGCTTCCTACTTGACAAAGATGGCACCGTCCGCCACGCCGTCATCAACGACCTACCGCTAGGTCGCAATATCGATGAGATGCTTCGCATGGTCGATACGATGCTATTTACGAACGAGCACGGCGAGGTCTGCCCTGCAGGCTGGCACAAAGGTGACGCAGGGATGAAAGCAGATCCTAAGGGCGTCGCAGAGTATCTAGACAAAAACGCAAGCAAACTATAAGTTGTAAAATTCTTCGCGCGGGCGTACAAATTCTAACTGCGTAAAGTTTAAATTTAGCCTTGCGCAGGCTATTAAAGCTCTCAAAGCTTTCTAAATTCCGCTGCCAAAATTTTGAGTCGCGGCGGCGGAATTCCAAAAATTCCAAAAATTCCAAAAATTCCAAAAATTCCAAAAATTCCAAAAATTCCATTCCTCTCAATTCTACAAGTTAAATTTCAAAACCGCAAGTAAAATCCCAAATCCTTGGCAAAATTTCACCCATAGCAAAGCTTGTAAAATCATACTTTAAACTAGCTTTTGTTACAATCGTAAGTTTTTAAATCCAAGGACAATTATGAAAAAACTTATATTTTTTATCGCCACCCTGCTTTGCTCTTTGAGCCTTTACTCCGCAGATACCAACCCGGACGCGCCACTTAAGCTCGATCCTAGCGTCGTGCACGGTAAGCTGGTAAACGGCGTGAAATTTTATATCCTCAAAAATGACGTGCCAAAAAATAGCGCGCTTTTTTATCTCAACGTAGCCGCGGGTAGTGTCGATGAAAATGACGATGAGCAGGGCTTAGCGCACTTCGTCGAGCATATGGCGTTCAACGGCAGCGAACATTTTGATAAAAATGAACTAATTCATACCTTGCAGCGCCTAGGGGTGAAATTCGGCGCCGATCTCAATGCACAGACTGGCTTTGAAAACACCACATACAACATCCAGGCCCAAGTGAGCGACGAGACGCTAAAGGATGTATTTTTGGTGCTGCGCGATTATGCGGGCGGCGTTAAATTTGACGAAAACGAAACGCAAAAGGAAAAAGGTGTAATATTAGAGGAAGCAAAAAAAGGCTTTGAGAGGCGATTTTATGAAAAGCGTGCCACATATTTATACCCTAATTCCATATTCTCAAGACGCTTTCCGATCGGACAAAATGAAATCATCAAAGGCGCCACTGGCGAGCAACTAAAAAAATTCTACGCGCGCAACTACCTCCCTAGCGCCATTAGCATCATAGTCGTAGGCGACGTAAACGTTGAACAGATTAAAAACCTAATCAAGCAAAATTTTAGCTCTCTTTCTGCGCACGGCGAAAAAATCCCGCGCGATCTTAGCCTACGCCCATTTGAAGGCGGGCTAGCAAGCACCGTAGAGCCCGAGCTCGGCGCCAATGTCGCTAGCGTGCTTTACGCAGGCAAATATGAGCCGTTAAGAAGCTACGGTGCACTTAAAAATGAGTGGCTGCAAGCCTACGTATCGAGGCTGATGGAGCTTGGATACGACGCGATGAATGTAAATGCCAAAATTCCGCTTAAAGCCTATTTCGGCTCGGACGATCTGTTTAAAAACCGCAGACTATACAGCATAAGCGCAAATATTTTTAATTTCGACGTCAACGCCACATTAAATAGTCTTTTTAGCGCGATCAAAGGGGTACGCGAACACGGATTTAACAATGACGATTTTGATAGCGTTAAGGCGGAATTTAAACATCAAGTGCAAGCCGATCTACTTAAAAACGATACACAAAGTGCGCAAATAGGGGCACTACTTGATTTCGTACAAAACGGCAATGTAAAGCTTAGTAAGCAAGACGAGCACGATCTAAGCCTCAAGGCGTTAGAAGAAATAACGCTAGCAGATGTTAATAAATTTTTCTCTCAGATAACGGATGGAGCGAGATTTACGGAGATTATCTCGGCAAAGGATTTGGGCATTAGCCAAAAAGACGCGGAGCTGCTCTACGAAAAAGCGCTGCCGTTTAATTTCGCTGATTCGAAGCTTGCTTCCAAGCAGCTTGCGGGAGCAGATTTAAAAGAGACGGAATTTAAAACGCAAAAAGGCGCTAGCGGCACTGAAATTTTGGAGTTTAAAAACGGCGCGAAGGTAATTTTAAAGCCTCTTAAAAGCGAGAAAAATAAAATCGCCCTCGTAGCCGTTAAAAAAGGCGGTTACGCGCACTTTGGCAAGGCTCGTGGCGAAATTCTAACTGCCCTGCTAAACTCGGGCACCATAGGCGAGCTAAACGAATATGAGGCGGGGCGCTTGACCTCAAAATTTGATTATAAGCTAAGATTTAGGATGGATGACGCAGACTGCGGTCTTAGAGGCGCAGGAGCGGATCTGGAGGCGATGGTACGCGAGCTTTACGCAAGATTTAGCGAGCCGCTAATTCATGCAAGCTCGCTTACAAAATATAAAACCGACGCGCTTTCGGCGATCGCGCTGCGCGACGAGACGGCGGAATTTAAATTCGGCGAGCAAATTTTAAAATCTCTATATTCAGGAGATACGGCTCGCAAGCAGCCGCTTAGCGTAGATGACGTAAAGAGCGCAAATCTTGCCGATTTACAGCGCGATGCGGATGAAATTTTTTCAGGTGCTGGAGATTTTATCTTTGTGCTTAGCGGCGATTTCGAGCCTGCGCGCGCAAAACAAATTCTAGCCAAATATATCGGTAATCTAAAGCCCGGCACAAGCAGCGCTATGCCTAAAACTTTGATGCTAAATACTTCTAGCGGCGAGATTGTGCAAGACTACGGCGATAGTGATAAAAGCGAAGTTCGGATGATTTTTTCAAACTATGAGCTGCAAAATTTTGACTTTTCAGACACTTATAAATTTCAAGCGTTAAAAAGCGTGCTAAGCAATCGTATCGTCGAGCAGATCCGCGAGGCGCGCGGACAAATTTACTCGGCGATGGTGCATAGCGCCTATGTGCGTGAGCCACAAATCGCAGCGAGCTTGAACGTATCGTTTTCTACCGAGCCGAAAGACGCCAGTGCGGTTGCAGCAAGCGTGAGTGAAATTTTAAAACAGATCGAAAGCTCCGGTGCGAAAGATAGCGAGCTGGCAAATTTCAAAAAAGCACAAATTTTATCGACCAAAAGAGCTGCACAGACGAACGATTTTTGGCTTGCTAATATCACTGCACACGAGCTTTACGGCTATCCGCTCTATGATGAAAAAAGCTACGCGGCAAGCATAAATGCGGTAAAAAGCGCGGATGTGCAAAAAGCCGCACAAATGCTAAGCGATAGGCTATTTACGGCGATTTTAAATCCAAAAAGCTCCGAGAAACGCTAATGTTCGTTTCATTTTTTAAAAGCAAAAAATGGGCGCTTTTAGCATATACAGGGCTAGTATTTTTGATCGCTATCAATTGGTACCAAACTACGCTGAGCGTGCGTTTCAACGAATGGTATCGCGTATTTTATGATTTATGTCAAAACGTAGATCGTCATACGTTAAACGATTTTTACGCGCAGATGAGGGTCTTTTTATGGATAGCGATGCCTGCCGTAGCGGCGGCGATTTCGGAGCGATACGTGGCGCGAATTTGGGCGTTTAAATGGCGAGAGGCGATGACCTTTTCCTATTTTTCATACTGGAAAAAGGTAAGTAAAGATATCGAAGGAAGCTCGCAGCGTATCCAAGAAGACATCTACCGCTTCTCAAAAATCATCGAAGATATCGGCACGCGCGTACTTTCGGCGGCGATGACTCTTTTTGCGTTTATCCCTGTTTTGTGGAGTCTTAGCGAGAAAGTACCTTTTGAGGCGCTCAAAAAAATTCCCGGCTCTCTCGTATGGATCGCACTTGCAGTAAGCATCGGCGGACTGATAATTTCTTGGCTAGTAGGTTGGTTTCTGCCTAGGCTTGAATACAACAATCAAAAGGCGGAAGCTGCGTTTCGCAAAGAGCTGGTTTATGCCGAGGAGAATAAGGCGGAATATGCGAGCGAAGAGACCACAAAGACGCTATTTGGCAAACTAAAGCACAACTATTACAGGCTATTTTTGCACTACTGCTACTTTGATTTATGGCTAAATTCTTTCTCGCAAATACTAGTCATCGTGCCCTATCTCATAATGGGACCGGGGCTTTTTACTAAGGCGATTACGCTTGGAGTGATGATTCAAGTAGGCAATGCTTTTAGCCAAGTACGCGGCAGCTTTAGCGTTTTTATCGATAACTGGACGACAATCACGGAGCTTCGCTCAATCCATATGCGACTTAAAGAGTTTGAAAAAAATATCGATTACAAGGGCTAGATAAAATTTCGCCCGCACCTTGCGGCCCTAGATTTTGCTTTCTAAATTTAAAGCGAAATTCCGGGCCGCAAGCTTTTAAAATTTCTACGCTTTTACTGCTCTCTTTTTTCTTGATGAGTAATGTTTAGCTTTATAAATTTATAGCTCGCGATTAGCAAGATTATCCAAATCGCGATGAAAACTAAAGATTTGACCATTTTTAATCCTTAAAATTTTTATAATGCGGCGCGCAAAAGGCGCCGTCGATATGAAATTTAACCAAGCGCAAAAGCACGCAGTGCCGCGCACGCAAGCAGCCTCTCGCCGCCACACGACTCGCAAAAGCTGCGCATGAGAGCGGGCGCGCCTAATAATGCTCGTTTGAAAGCCCCTCTTTATCGAGCTTTTTAGCGTCCATCAGCCACCAAACGTAGCTGATATAACCCAGCACGAAAGGCACTAGAAACGACACGTAAAACATCGTCTTAAGCGTATAGAGGCTCGAGCTTGCGTTGCTTATCGAAAGCGAGCTTTGCAGGTCGAAATTTGACGGATAAAACGCCGTGTTGTTCAGACCCAGGATCAAAAATACGCTCGTTACCGCGCATACGACGCCCACGCCGTAGAAAAATACTCCACGCACGCTGCTTGTAAATGCGCCTTTGAATATCCCCACCAGCACCAGCACTACGCCCAGCAGCAGCAAGATTAGCGCAACAGGCAGGCTTAGGTAGTTATGCAGATACTTAAAGCTCTCAAGGCTTACGACGCCGTCAGCGCCGATCGCGTAGCCCTGTTTTAGCAAAACCCACGCCAAAAACGCGATGAAAAATATCAAAAAAGCGCTAGCGTTAAATTTAAGCGAGGCTTTGAGCTTAGCGATCATTTCGGGCTCGGCGATATTATTCATTAAGTATAAATTTGCTCCCGTCCTAGCGCAGAAAAATAGTGCAACTCCCAAGATGTAATTAAACGGATTTGCTAGCGCCTCAAGTCCGCGAGCGGGGCTTTTCCACTGCACGAAATTATTATCTCCCAGCGCGAACTCGCTACCGCTAAAAAGCGTCGAGACGATGATACCAAGCAGGATCGTACCCAGCGAGCCGTTTATGAAAAGAAAGGCTTCATAAGTTTTAGCGCCCAAGAAATTATCGGGCTTTTTTCTGTATTCGTAAGCGATGGCTTGGATTATGAAGCAAAAAAGCAGAGCCATCCACGCCCAATATGCCCCGCCGAAGCTGGTCGCATAAAATAGCGGAAACGCCGCAAAGCACGCTCCGCCGAACATAACGAGCGTAGTAAATGTAAGTTCCCATTTCTTGCCGATGGAATTTATTATAAAATCCTTCTCGGTCTCATTTTTCGCCAGCGTAAAAAGCAGCGTCTGACCGCCCTGCACGAAGAGCATAAAAACCAAAATTCCGCCCAGAAGCGAAACCACGCACCACCAATAAATTTGAAAAATTTCGTGCATCTTAAAATCCTATCTTTATCTGTTTTAGCATGATCTTTATCTCGGCTATGAATAAAACCGTAAATAAAACCGCAAAGAGCGCAAACGAGATCATTATGTTCGTCCCCGCCAGGCTCGTAGCCGCGACGCCTACAGGCATAAGATCTTGTATCGCCCACGGCTGGCGCCCTACTTCGGCTACGATCCAGCCCGCCTCGCACGCGACGTATCCCAGAGGAATGCTAAAGACGCAAAGCCATAGAATTTTTTTGTATTCGGCGAGATTCTTTCGCATCGCCAAAAATAGCGTCACGAAAAATAGCAAGATAAAATAGCTTCCCAAAGCCACCATCACGTGGAAGCTGTAAAAGGTAAGCGTCACGGGAGGGACGATCTGCTTCGCGTCGTCAAAGTAGCCGTAGCCTAAATTTTGCATATTTTGGTTGCCGAGTAAAATTTCGCGCGCCTGCTGCATCGCCGCAGTATCATTGGCGTCTTTGGCGAGCTTGTAATCCTTTAGCGCTTGCAGGGCGATTTTGCCTTTTTCTATCTTTTTATCCGCGCCTTCGATGCCGAATTTTTCATTTCCGAATACCAAATCATCGATGCCCGGCGTGAAATTATCAAGCCCTCTCGTAGCCATCAGCCCTAGCGCGTAAGGTGCTTTAATCTCAAACAAAAACGGCTCCTTATCGTCTCCCGCGGTTTTGCTCGGATTTAAAACTCCCGCCGCGACGATGCCTGCATTTACTTCGCCCTTATACAGACCCTCCATCGCCGCAAGCTTCATCGGCTGCTTTTGCGCGACCTGATAGGCGCTCTCGTCGCCGCTAAATAGCACGAAAAGCGAGCTTAGCATACCGAAGCTTGCCGCTACGATGAAGCTTTTTTTAGCAATCGCGAAGTCTTTGTTTTTTAGCATATAAAACGCCGAAATTCCAAGCACGAAAAGCGCCGCGGTAATATAGCCGCCGCCGACGGTATGCAAAAATTTAGCCACTCCGAAGTGAGACAGCGCGATATCTAAAAAATTACTCATCTCGTTGCGCATCGTATCAGGATTAAAGCTCGTACCCACTGGGTTTTGCATCCAAGCATTCGCGATTAAGATCCAATACGCGCTTAAATTTGATCCGATCGCCACGAGCCAGGTTGAAAGAAGATGAAATTTCTTGCTTACGCGGTCCCAGCCGAAGAACATTACCGCAAAAAAGGTAGCCTCCAAGAAAAACGCTAGCAAGCCCTCGATCGCAAGCGGCGCGCCGAAGATGTCGCCCACGAACCAGCTGTAATTCGCCCAGTTGGTGCCGAACTCAAACTCCATTATGATGCCCGTCGCGACGCCGATGGCGAAATTTATACCGAAAAGGCGCAGCCAAAATTTAGTGATCTTGAGCCACTCCTGCTTACCGGTCGCGACATACAGGCTCTCCATAAACGCCACGATAAAGCTAAGCCCCAGCGTTAGGGGCACGAAAAGAAAGTGATAAAGTGCCGTGAGTGCGAACTGCGCCCTCGACCAATCCACGCTAGCAAGCTCTTGCATTCCTACTCCTTAGTCAAATTTTTATAGATGAAATCGATTTTTTCTTGATCGGTTTTAAATTTAGAATCCAAGTTTTCGTCGAAAATGAAAAATTTAAGTAGCACGAAAATTATGAATAGTTTGATCAAAATCACCGCCCACAGCGTTTTGCCAAGCTTCATCGAAGCAAATCCGTGCGCGTAAAATTTTAAAATTTTGCCGAAAAACATCAAATTTTAACCTTTAGCAATTATTAGTTTATATTTTTTATTGTATAACAATTAATTAAAATTTAGCTTTAAATTTTGAAATTTTGGTAGCAATTTTATCTTTTTAATAAATGAGTTTTTGCGCCACCACACTTAAATAAAGTTTCTACCGCATAATTCGCAACCGATCGCATTTTACTTAAACTGCACAAAATTTTAGTTTAGATTCGTCGTAAAATTTTAGAATAGAACACATCCAAGAAACGAGCAGAAAAATGCGCGAGACTTTACCAAGCATCTTTGTGCCTAATTCGTAGTGATTTTTAATAGAATTTTTTACAGGCAAATTAACGCGCCTCAGCTGAAAGCAGACGTAAAAATTTTGAGGCTAAACGCCCGAATTACACGATATAAAATTTAAGAACGTATAATTAACTCGGCGCAAAATCTAAAGCATTTCGTTAGGCTGGGCGGATAATTGAAAAGCCTAAGAGCCGATTTAGCGTAAATTTGCAGCACGGCTCATCAGCGATACAATCTCTGCTAGGTCGAATTTACCGCCGAAAAAAAGATTGAAAGCAAGCGCGCCTTGATTTATCAGCATCTCCTTGCCGTCCTTTGCGAGTAGATTTTTTGCGTGTGCGGCTTGCAAAAACGGAGTCTGCTTGCCATAGATCGCATCAAAAGCAAATTTTGCGCGGGATAAAATTTCATCTATTACCCCCTCGGGCGCAGGCAGCGTGTCATCTTTGAGTCCCGCGCCGGTGGCATTGACGATAAGGTCGTAGTCTTTGGATCTGAAATTTTCATAGGTAAAAAATTCCTCGCAGCCGAAGTCAAAATCTTTTGCGCTGCGATTTAGAATGTCGAATTTCACTCCGTTTTTGCTTAGCGCGTAGCCGATTGCCCGCGTCGTGCCGCCTGCGCCTAAAATAAGCGCATTGCGAATCTCACCAAAGCCCAAAATCGCGCAGAAAAACCCCTGCGCATCGGTGTTAAAGCCGTGCAACGCGCCGCTTTTTAGCACCAGGGTGTTTACCGAGCCTATCTTCTGCGCTGCCTCGCTTAGGACGTCGCATGCTTTAAATGCGTCGAGCTTAAAAGGTACGGTTACGTTCGCGCCCGTAAGCCCTAAAGTTTCAAATTTAGCGCGCAGTTCCTCGCCATGCTGCAGCAAAACTCGCCCATAGTAGGCGTCTAGGGCTAGAAATTTTATAGCGTAATTATGAAGTAGCGGCGAGAGGGAGTGGGCGATCGGGTTGCCGAAAACCGCAAATCTGTCCACTATTTCACTCGGTAAATATACGCGCCGCTGTTGATTGAGCGCATATCGCTAAGCGCCTTTTGTAGCGCCTCACCCTCGAAAGGTCCGACTAAAATTTTAGTCACGCTCTTGCTTCCGACGTGAGTTTGTAGCGCAATTGGGCTGTAGCCTTTTTTGGTGATTTTTTTGGTATCAGATCCGTTTGGATCGTAGGCATTGGATGCGAAAACCTGCACATAACTGCCGTTTGCCACGCTGGTGCTGGTGCTCTTCGCCGCAACGCCAGCCTTTACGCTCTCACTTTTAGACTCTGGTTTGCTAGCTTCTTTTTTAGGCTCGGGCTTAGCGGGCTCTTTTTTGGCCTCAGCTTTAGCATGTTCCTTTTTAGCTTCCGTTTTTGAAGGCTCTTTTTTAACTTCTGTTTTTGCTTGTTTTTCAGGTTCTTTTTTAGGCTCTACTTTTTGCTCGACTTTTCTAATTTCGGTTTTAGAAGGTTCTTTTTTTATCTCGTCTTTTGCAGACTCTTTTTTAGGCTCGGACTTTTTTACGTCAGTTTTTTCAGGTTTTTTAGCTTCGTCTTTAGGCTCAATCTTTTTACTCTCTATTTTAACTTCGGATTTTTTTGGCTCTTCTTTGATTTCGGGCTTTTGGATTTCTACTTTCTGTGCTTCAGGCTGAGCGCTTGCGACGACCTTGCTTTCGGAATTAGGTTCCTGGGTTTTTATCTCTACTTTGGTTGGAGCTGCAGATGCTGCATTGGGCTCTGATTTCACCTCTACAGGCTCAGGCTGCGAAGGTTCAGGTTTTTGAACTTGTACGGCAGGCTTTTGCTCCGCTTTGGCAAGCTCTTCTTCACTAGGCATAGTAAGACCTGCGTTAGTATCAATATCGTCTTTATTAATAGCCTTCATTATGATTAAAATGATTAAGAATAAAACTACGACGCCGGCTGCGACGGTAAGACCCTTTTTCAAATTCGCGTTCTTATCGACATTGCCGCTATTGATCACTATGTCGTCTATGCTGCTCATATCGAAATTTTTGTCGTTCATACTCTCTCCTAAGATTATTATTTACTTTGTAAATTCTACCACGCAAAATTTACGAAATAAATAAATTCGGGTAAGCTTACCCGAATTTATTAAATTTAATACATCGCGCGGTCGTAGATGATAAAGCGGTGCGCCAAATCCCGCACTTCCTCTTTAACTTGTGCCTGAAGCTTAGAATTTGAGATGTCGCTTAGCACGTCGGCGATTTTATTTCCGATAAACTCAAATTCTTTCTCTTTCATGCCGCGCGCCGTAAGTGCGGGGCTTCCGACGCGGATGCCGCTGGTGACGAACGGGCTGCGCGTCTCGCCCGGAACGGTATTTTTATTCGTCGTAATACCTGCGTTTTCAAGCGCGGCGCTAGCGTCCTTGCCGCTAAAATCCCTATTTAAAAAGCTCATTAAAATCAGATGGTTATCGGTGCCGCCGCTAACGAGATCAAAGCCACGCCCGACCAGCGTCTCGCCCAAAACTCTAGCGTTTGCCTTGACCTGCTTGGCATAGACCTTCCACTCAGGGCTTAGATTGTGTTTAAAGCCGACCGCCTTAGCGGCGATGACGTGCATTAGCGGGCCACCTTGGATACCCGGAAAGATCGCCGAGTTGATCTTTTTAGCAAATTCCTCGTCGTTGGTCATTATGATGCCGCCGCGCGGACCGCGAAGCGTTTTATGCGTTGTCGAGCTTACGACGTGGCAGTGCGGAAACGGATTAGCGTGTTCGCCTGCAACGACGAGCCCAGCGACATGCGCTACGTCGGCGAAAAGAAACGCGCCCACGCTATCAGCGATCTGTCTAAATTTAGCAAAATCTATCTCGCGCGTATAGGCACTCGCACCGCAAACGATCATCTTCGGCTTTACGATCTGAGCGATCTCAAGCACCTTATCATAATTTATGCGGCCGTCAAGCTCTACGCCGTATTCGAAGCTCTCATACATCTTTCCGCTGCTTGAGACCTTCGCGCCGTGCGTCAAATGCCCGCCGTGGCTAAGCGCCATGCCTAAAATTTTCTCGCCAGGTTTCAAAAATGCAGCATAGACGCCTTGGTTAGCTTGGCTGCCGCTGTTTGGCTGGACGTTTGCAAACTCACAGCCGAAGAGCTTTTTGCAGCGATCGATCGCGATCTGTTCGATCTCGTCTACGAACTCGCAACCGCCGTAGTAGCGCTTGCCGGGATAGCCTTCGGCATATTTGTTCGTTAGCACCGAGCCCATCGCCTCCATCACCTCGGGATAGGTGAAATTTTCGCTCGCGATCATCTCCAAATAATCGCACTGGCGGGCAAGCTCTTTGTTGGTTAGACTAAAAATTTCATTATCGAATTTTTCTAAATTTGACATTACTGCTCCTTTTCAGAATTTAGCGGCCTCATCGCGGGGAACAAAATCACATCGCGGATCGATTTTTTATTCAGCAAAATCATCACCAAGCGGTCGATTCCAAGCCCCCAGCCGGTAGTCGGCGGCATCGCGTAGCTAAGCGCGCGGACGTAATCCTCGTCCATCTCGTGAGCTTCGTCGTCGCCAGCGTTTTTAGCGTCGATTTGAGCCTTAAATCTGGCGTATTGATCGAGCGGATCGTTCAGCTCGTTAAAGGCGTTGGCTAGCTCCTTGCCTGCGATGTAGAGCTCAAATCTCTCGGCTATCTGCGGATTTTCGTCGCTTCTGCGCGAAAGCGGGCTGATCGAGATCGGAAAATCCACGATGAAGGTCGGATTTATGAGCTTAGCTTCTACGTAATTATCAAAAAGTTCGCTCTGCAGGTGGCCTAGATCGAGCTTTTCATTGACTTCAAATTTATCGGCTTTGAGTTTGGCGATGATCTTTTCGCGATCATTTACGATCTGCGGCTCAATGCCGCCTATCTGCGTAAGCGCGTCGAGATACTTTATGCGCGCAAAAGGCTTTGAAAAATCGATCTCGCGCTCATCATAAGTTAAAATTTCGCCTAGCCCGAGCCTCTTAAACAGCGCTTTAAATAGCTCCTCGGTTAGGTTCATCGCGTCGTTATAATCATGCCACGCCCAGTAGAATTCTATACTTGTAAATTCCGGATTGTGCGTCAGATCCATACCCTCGTTGCGGAAATTTCGATTGATCTCAAAGACCGCCTCCATGCCGCCTACGACTAGGCGCTTTAGATACAGCTCCGGCGCGATACGCAGGTAGCGATCGACATCGAGGGCGTTGTGATGAGTGATAAATGGCTTAGCGTTCGCGCCGCCCGCGATTGGGTGCATCATCGGCGTTTCGACCTCTAAAAATCCGCGCTTTTCAAAAAAGCTACGGATCTCGCTAACGATGATCGAGCGCTTGATAAAATCCTCGCGAATCTCGGGGTTCATTATCATATCGAGGTATCTTTGGCGGTAGCGCATCTCGATATCGACGAGGCCGTGAAATTTCTCCGGAAGCGGGCAGATCGCTTTGGATGCGAGCGTTATTTTGCTGACATGTATCGAAAACTCGCCCGTTTGGGTAACGAAAGCGTATCCGCGCACCAAAATTATATCGCCCACTTCGAGATTTTTCTTAAATTTAGCGTAATCCTCCTCGCCGATACTGTCGCGAGAGTAATAAATTTGAATATTGCCGCTTTGATCTTCTATGTTTGCGAAGGTGGATTTGCCCGCGACACGCTTTAGCTTTAACCTTCCGGCAAGGCTTACCTCCTCGCTCGCTTTTTTATCCTCGGTATCTTTTATGTAGCCGAATTTCTCTTTAAACTCGGCTATGCTCATATCTTTTTTTAGAAAGTGCGGATAGGGATTAGCCCCCAAATTCCGAAGTTCCGACGCCTTGTCTATCCTTTGGATCTCTAACTGGCTATCAAACAATCTACTTCCTTTTTGCCGCGCATTCAGGGCAAATTCCATACAGCTGCATCATGTGCCCCGTGAGCGTAAATCCGTGTTCTTTGGCGACGGCAAGCTGCTTGCGTTCGATAGTAGCATCTTGAAATTCTATGATCTTATTGCAGCTTTTGCAGATTAGATGGTCGTGGTGAGGCTTGTTCGCAAGCTCAAATTTTTTACCCTGCGCGCCAAATGAGATCGATGTCGCCATCCCCGAATCCTCAAGCAAATTTAAAGTACGATAGACGGTCGCTATGCCTACGTTCAGCTCCGGAAATTTCGCTTTGATCTCGTTGTGAAGCGCCTCAGGCGTGAAGTGTTTGTTATTGTTATAAAGCGTGCGGAGTAAAACCTCGCGCTGCTTGGTATATTTTAGACCGCTAGCGGCAAGCGCCTTTTTAAACTCAACAATTAGAGCGTCAAACTCTAAATTTTCGATTTTTGCATTCATAATTTCGTCCTTTCTGTAGAATTTACTTCTGAACTGGCGTTAAAATCGCTAGATTCAGTGCTTTGATTTTGATCCGAGTTCATACGGGCGGTAGAATTCTGATCTTTTAAGAGCTTATCATCCATCTTAGAACCAATAGAATCCAAGCTTTGTTTGATCTTCGGATCGTCTTTGAGATTTAAAATCCAATTTCCTATTTTTAAAAAAATCGGCGCAGTTTTGCTGCTTTCAAAATACTTTTTGGTCTGTTCATTCATCGACATAGGGCCGCTTGCAAGTGTAACAATAACGGCAAAAATCAAGAAAATTTTACTTACGCTAAACACGAAACCGCCGATCTTATCGACAAATCCGAGTCCACTCCATTTAAAGAATTTTGAAATAATTTCGCCTATAATCAGACACGAGATCCATACCCCAAAAAGCACAGCGATAAAGCCGATGAGAACCTGCGTCGTATCGCCCGAAAGCACGCCGTTTGCATTCTGTAAAGCTGGAATTTTTGCTGCAATCCACACGCCCGCCATAGTTTTATAGCGCATTGCGGCAAAAAGACCGCCGATGAGACCCAAAATTCCAAAAATTTCTTTAACGATGCCGTTGGTGATGCCGCGCAGTCCGAAGAGCACTACGAGTACCAAACAGCCGACGTCGAACCAATTAATACCTTCCATCAAGCACCCACCACGCCTATTAGCTCTTGTAGGTTAGTCGAGTACCTAAACGCCGTGTCTTTTGAAATTTGATTTGCACGGATCGCTTTAACCATCGCTTGAGTTTGAGTTATCATACCGGTAGATTGCTGATTTAGCTGCATTTGAGAGTAAATCTGATGTACCTTGTTTTCGCGGATTAGATTCGCTACAGCATTGTTATTTAGCAAAATTTCATGGATCGCGATACGTCCGCCGCCAAGCTTTGGCAAAAGCGATTGCGAAATGACCGCGGTAAGTGATACGGAGAGCATATTTCGCACTTGGAGCTGCTCGCCGCCATCAAAGCTATCGATAATACGGTTGATCGTTTGCATCGCGGAGTTGGTGTGTAGCGTACCAAATACCAAGTGACCGGTCTCAGCCGCGGTAATGGCGATCGAGATAGTCTCTCTATCGCGCATCTCACCAACTAGGATAATGTCCGGGTCCTCACGTAAGGCAAATTTTAACGCATTAGCGTAGGAATGGGTATCGGTGCCGATATTTCTGTGAGAAAAAAGCGCTTTTTTATTGGTATGGACGAACTCAACCGGATCTTCAACGGTGATGATGTGCTTGCGCTCTTTTTCGTTAATCTCGTTTAGCATCGCGGCAAGAGTAGTTGATTTACCACTACCAGTAGGTCCGGTAACCAAAATCATGCCTTTTTCGTGCTTAACTACCTCTTTAAAAATCGTAGGGGCTTTTAAATCGTCCAGGCTAGGAATATCGATAGGAATAATACGAAATGCAGCAGCCAAATCGCCGTTCATAGTGTAGTAGTAGTTACCACGGAAGCGTCCGATATTAGGAAGCTCGATCGCAAAGTCGAGCTCTTTATTTTCCTCGAGCGCACTTTTTTGAGCATCGGTAATGAGCGCGTAGCAGATATACTCGATATCCGTGCCCTTAAGCGGATCCATGGCAAGCGGGCGCAATGTTCCGTCAATACGTATTTGAGGCGCCGAGCGCGAAACTAAGTGAAGGTCGCTCGCTTTGTTAAAAACGACAGTTTTTAGTAGGGTTTCGATATCTACTAAATTTCTTTGAACTTCTTCCATAAAATTCCTTTCAATCTATGATTTTCGGTACTACGAAGTAGCCGCCTTCGGACTGTGGAGCATGCTTTAAGACGCTTTCTGCGACATCGCTTTTGCGCGGGATATCTTTGCGAAACGGAGTACCGCCTTTTAGCGTAGTGATAGCCACCTCGCCGCTTTGTAAATCTAGCTCATTTAAAATTTCTACAAAATCTACGATATTATTCAATTGCCCCTTGAATTCCTCCCGTTTTTCATCTGGAATTTTAAGAGCAGATAGCCTTTCCAGCTTACTTAGCAAGGCATCGTCTATTATCATAACTTTCCTTTTTCTGATAAATGCGACATTATATCATAAAAATTCTTTATCTTAGGCGGTATTTAAAATTTTTTATGCTACAATTACGCCGATTTTCTCAAATAAAGGACTAAATTTTGGCTTTAAAAGACGACATCGAAGGCGTGAAAAAAGAGATTGGCACAGAAGAGCAGTTTCTAGAAAGCGTCATAAAAAGTGAAATTTTCGTAAAAAAATACAAAAAGCCGCTGATATTTTTGGCTGCGGTTTTGATCGTAGCATTTATCGGATATTACGCAAATGAATTTCTAAGTGATCGCCGTATAGCA
Organism: uncultured Campylobacter sp.; assembly: GCF_937997405.1. Lineage (GTDB taxonomy): Bacteria > Campylobacterota > Campylobacteria > Campylobacterales > Campylobacteraceae > Campylobacter_B. The sequence continues at coordinate 39,468 of NZ_CALKTL010000150.1, forward strand.
AGTGCCAATGCGATCTATGACGAGCTGCTTAACAAGCGCGACGACACTAAGCTAGCCGAGCTTAAGCAAAAAGATATAAATCTATACGCTCTTTATATTTTGCAAAACGGCTCTGCAGACGAGCGAGCGGCGCTAGAAAATACCCAAGGCATCGATGTTATGCTAAAAGAGATAATAAATCTACAAAACGGCAAACAAGGCGGAGTGCTACTCGCCGATTACGATTCTTTGCTCAAAGGCTACGACCTACTAAAAGAGGGCAAAATCGAGCAAGCTCACGCAGAGCTAGATAAAATTCCGCTCAACTCGCCAGTTCGTCAAATCGCACTTGCTTTGAAACACTATGGAGGCAATAAATAATGAAAAAAACGCTGATATTTACGCTTTTACTATCGTTTTTATTTTTAGGCTGCTCGACGAAGCGCCAGTATTTTGAACCCAGCGACGAAAACATCACAGGTGATATGAAATTTAACGGCTCACTGCCATCGGAAATCGTAGCGGTTAGTAAAGATGGCGCGACGCTAAAAGACGGCGAAGTCATCTCTAAAAACGGATTGGTAAAAAATTTCAAAGTCCTAAAAAGTGAAAAATTTTTAGGCGAATATGACGGAAATTTCGTCGTAGCCGATATCAATGGCACGCTTAAAGTAGTTAGTGGCACAGGCGCCGTAAAATTTGAAAAAGCCCTAGGCAGACAAGCGCTCAGCGCAAATATACGCGGCGATGATTTGGCTTTAGTGATGAGCGATGATTCGATCATGCTTATCAAGCTAAGTTCGGGCGCAGTGGTACTCGATCATAAAGTAGGCGATGCATTCGCAATCGATTCGCGCGTAGCGTCACCAATATTTATCAACCAACTTATCGCTTATCCTGCGTTAGACGGACTAGTCAGCATCGCAGAAAACGTAGGCGGGCGCTCGGCACGCGATTTCGTCGTGAGCAACCAGCCGTTTTTTAACAACATTATCGCCTTAGAAAACAAGGGCGATAACCTTTATGCCGTAACTGCCACTAGGCTAATGCTGGTAAGTCCTGCGGGCAATAAAAATCATAACGTAGACATCAAAGACGTGATTTTTAGCGGCGATAGAATTTATCTTTTCTTAAAAGACGGCAGAGTCGAGCTACTAGATCGCGGGCTAAATTTGATCAAATCGCGTAAATTTACCTTCGCGCAGTTTAGTGGCGCACTACTTAGCGGCGGCTATTTGTATATCATCGAGCGCAACGGCTACGTCATCCGTCTAAATGAAAATTTAGAGGGACAAGCGATCTACGAGCTAAATGGCGAGTTCGATGATAAGTCCTTTATCGCGGGCGCGTCCTTTTACTACGACGATAAAATTTTAAATTTTGATGCTAGATAAAATTTCAAAACTTTGCGTTCGCGAAGGGCTTCTGCTTCAAAAATTCCAAACGCTAGATATCGCTAGCTTTACGCGCTCGCGATCATACGGCGCGTATTTCGGCGTAGATCTGAAAAGCTACAACGTCCTTTTGTTTATGCGCGACGCAAAATCTCGCTTTGTAATGCGCGACGCGGAATTTCTGCTCTCGCTCGCAAGCGATATTAGCGCAAGCCTAGGCAAGGTCGTGAAAAAGCGCGTGCTGTTTTACAACTCGCAAATGTGCTCTAAAAGCGCGAAATTTTTAAAAGAAAACGGATTTAGCCTCTATGCTTTTGTGTGACATAGGAAATTCCAGGGTTAAATTTTATAAAGGCGGCGTAACGCAAAGTATGCCCGTAGCGGAGTTTATGCGGTATGAGCCGAAGGAGCGAATTTTTTTCATTAGCGTAAACGAAAGCGTGAAAAAAAAACTGAAAAACCCTCTATTTGTCGATCTCGCGCCGCACTTTGAGCTAAAAACCGCCTACCGCGGGCTTGGGATCGACCGCATAGCGGCGTGTTCGGCCGTAAACACCGGCGTCGTCGTCGATGCTGGCAGCGCAATCACCGTGGATTTGATGTTTAAAAGCTCACACCTAGGTGGATTCATAATGCCTGGTATCGGCACGCTTTTAAAGTCGTTCGCGAGCATCGCGCCCGTGCTGGATGTTACGCTTTCAACCAATATCGATCTGGACCCGCTACCGCAAAAGACCATAAATGCCGTAAACTACGGGATTTTAAAGCCTATCGTGCTTACTATCGAAAACATCGCGGGCAATAATAAAATTTACTTCACTGGCGGCGACGGAGCCTATCTGATGCGGTATTTCCGCAACTCGATCTATGAAAAGGATCTGATCTTTAAATCGATGGTGAGCTTGATCGCAAAAAAGGAGCTCGCATGATAACCATAGCCCTACCAAAAGGCCGTATAGCCGACGATACGCTTAAAATTTTCAAAACCATCTTCGGGCTTGATTTTGCTTTCGAGGATCGCAAACTCATAATGCAAGAGGGCGATTTTAAATTCCTCTACGTCCGCAACCAAGATATCCCTACTTACGTTATGGGCGGTGCGGCGGATATCGGCGTAGTGGGGCTTGACGTGCTTGAGGAGCATCGCCCCGACGTACTTACGCTGCTCGATCTTAAAATCGGAAAATGCCGCGTCTGTGTGGGCGTACATGCGGGCACTCAGCTAAACTACGGCGCTCCGAGCCTTAAGATCGCTACGAAAATGCCCAACATCACTCGCGAATACTTCGCCTCCAAGGCCGTCGCCGTAAATATCATCAAACTCTACGGCTCGATCGAGCTAGCCCCGCTCATAGGGCTTGCCGACGCTATCGTCGATGTCGTGGAGACCGGCGCTACGATGAAGCAAAACGGGCTGCAACCCGCAGAAACCATAATGCAAAGCTCGGCGCACCTCATCGCCAACAAAAACAGCTTCGTGCTAAAGCGCGATGAAATTTTAAATTTAAGAGATAAACTAGCCCGCACGATCGCGTAAATGCTCGCTTGCCCTGCCACGCAGTGCTTGCGGCAGGCGCGGCATATTTTGCGTGAGAATCATCACCACTTTGGCGCGCTGTCGTTTAAAAAACCGCTGCTGCGTATAGAATTTTACGGCAGCAACCGTGCTTCTTAAATTTAAACCAGATTAGAAATTTGATTTATCAAGAGGCGGATGCGCTTTGCCGAGCCGCGCAGCCTAAAATTTTAAAATTTATCGTTACAAATTTTAAAATTTAGCCTAAATTTACAGCTCGCGAAATTTCAAAATACAAAACTCCACGGCGCAGAATTTCAAAATTCTAAAATCCCGCTTCACAATTTCACGTCGTAAAATTTAAAATTCTCGCGAACTCTAAATTTGAGCTCAAATTCCAGCGGCTTGGAAACGGCAGAATTTCTGAATTTCAACTCGCTAAATTTCGCCACTAAAAATCGCGCGAAATTGAATTAGCGCCATTCTTTAAGTATAGAAAGTAGCCTGCGCCAAAATCAAAGATGCTAGCCGCGCGTACGGATCAATCCCTGCTACGGCGATATTTGAAAAACTGCTTTATAAGACTTACAAAGCCCGCGTAAACGGCATTACTGCCTATATTTTTAGGAAGGACAAACACGTTTAGCGCAGTCAATATATACAGTGCGAAAAATTTCAAATACAGCCGTTTAATAATTTTGATAAATTTTGGATTTAAGACAGGTTGCATCCCGGCGCGCGGCTCGGCTCGAGCCTAGTGCGCGCTAGCTCGATTTTAGGGCACCGTTTGCTTGGGTCAGCTTTGTTTCGGATTTTTTCTGCACGTCTTGAGTCCGTTTTTGCGTGCTTTACTAAATTTGCTCGGCGAAATTTTACCGCGATAAAATTTTACGTAGTAAAGCTATACCTAAAATTTCAAATCCGCTAAAGTTTAAAATTTTAAAGCTGCGTAGAGATCCGCCAAAGTAAAACTTTGCAAAAATTTAGCTAGAAATTTAAAAGTGTCCGCGCCATTTATTGTACCGAAGGTAGGCTAAGTGCGACAATATAATTCAACTCTGTCAAGGTATGGCGAGCTGTTATTGCGGCAACTCAAACAGCGCGCTACAAGCCTTGCCAACGCAATGAAGCAGAAGCGGTCTGCGTTTTTGTAAATTTTGACAGATAAAATTCCACCGCGATAAACACAATAAATTTAGATATCACGGACGATCTGCGTGATTTTAGTTTTTGCGTGCAGCACAGTAAATTTTACATGCAGCAAGTTTTGAGCCGAAAATATTGTCGTCTCTTATCGCAACCGCGTCAAAGTCTAGGCTTTCTGCGCGCTCAAATACCGCTTGTATGCAGTGCAACAAGCAAGAATAAAATTTTAACCGACCTGGCGCGACGAAAGAGTCGCACCTACGCCGCGATGATTTCGCGCACCTTTTCGGTGAAATTATCGCCCACGATGTATTCGGTCGGATAAACGAGCACCTCGCTGCCGTTGCGGATCCGCAGAATCAGCCGCTTGGTGTTTTTTAGCGCCGTATCGCAAAAAGCGAGGTGGTAAATTTTATAAATCTTCTCGCGATTTAGCTCGCCCAAATTT
>NZ_CALKTL010000151.1 GCF_937997405.1 uncultured Campylobacter sp.
AATGGACATTCAATTCAATACAAACGAAGATTACAATAAATTAGCCCTTAGTCAGCTGCGCAAATTTAAAGGGAGCCAATGGCTAGAATGAGCGCCGATGAGGCGCTAGAGCTGATCGAGCATGCCGATCTGAACGAGCTTGGGCGCGCGGCGTTTGCGCGCAAGCGCGAGCTACACCCGGATCGCGTCACGACCTTCATCATCGATCGAAACATAAACTACACCAATGCGTGCATGATAGATTGCAAATTTTGCGCATTTTATCGCCACGCAAGCGACGCGGACGCCTACGTGCTAAGCTTTGAGCAGATTAGCGAAAAGATCGAGGAGCTCATCGCCGTGGGCGGTACGCAAATTTTATTTCAAGGCGGCGTTCATCCGAAGCTAAAAATCGAATGGTACGAGGATCTCGTGGAATTCATCCGCAAAAATTATCCGAGCATCACGATCCACGGCTTCTCGGCGATCGAGATCGATTATATCGCGCGCCTTAGCGGCATCAGCACGCTCGAAGTACTTCGCAGACTGCAAGCCAAGGGGCTCTACTCGATGCCCGGAGCCGGAGCCGAAATTTTAAGCGACCGCGTGCGAGAGCTAGTAGCGCCGCGTAAAAGCGACAGCGCCACGTGGCTTAGAGTGCACGAGGAGGCGCACGGCATCGGTATGAAAACGACCGCCACGATGATGTTCGGCACGCTTGAGAGCACGCGCGAGATCGTAGAGCACTGGGATAAAATCCGCGAGCTGCAAGACCGCACGGGCGGCTTTCGAGCGTTCATTTTATGGAGCTTTCAGGGGCAGAACACCCGCCTTTTGCGCGAGCATCCCAAGATCAAAAAGCAAAGCCCGAACCGCTACCTGCGCCTGCTCGCCGTTTCGCGGCTATTTTTGGATAATTTTAAAAACATCCAAAGCAGCTGGGTCACGCAGGGCAGCTACATCGGGCAGCTGGCGCTGAAATTCGGCGCGAACGATCTGGGAAGCACGATGATGGAGGAAAACGTCGTAAAGGCCGCGGGCGCGAGCTTTCGGATGAGCAAGGACGAGATGATAGCGCTGATCCGCGACATAGGCGAAATACCCGCCAAGCGCAACACCAACTACGATATTTTGGAGACGTACGCTTAGGCGCGGACTTTTGCGTGTTTGCGGCAGAAATTTATGCGCTTACGGCGCGAATTTAGCGGCAAAATTTATCTTAAAACAGATAGCGAATTTTTGCGATCGCGAGCGTGGAATTTTGCCGTAGGATTTAAAATTTTAGTATCGGTACGGGTTTAAATTTACTGGCGCGAGCGGAATTCGCTCGGTAAAATTTTATTTTGCTGCGAAATTTCGCCTTAGAATTTTATGAATGCGAAATTCTACGCTGCAAGATTAACGCGGCGGAGACGGCGCCCGAGACGATTTTGTGAAGGCGCTTGCCGTATTTGCGGCGACAAAACATATTACAGTTTCGATACGCCGCAGAGCTGTGTGTTTGGTAGCAGCAGCATGCGCCCCCGTTTAGGCGCGGATATTTCGTTTTGTGCCGCAAATGCGCTGTGACAATTTCGCCTCGTAGCTAGAATGCGTTGCGGCGGGGAGCCGTTTGGGGCGCTGAAATTTTACAAAACGTACGGCGCGATTAAATTTAAAATTTTAAAGCAGGACGGGAAAAACTGCCCTAGCGCGAAATTTTAGAAGCGAGTTTGAAGAAAATTTTGAAAACTCGTTTTAGCGAAATTTTAAAAGCAGGCCCGGCGCAAATTTCAAAAACGACTTGGCTGCGTCAAAATTTTAAAACCGCGCCTGTAAGAGCGATGAAATTTAAAAATTTTATAAAGGAAAACGATGAAAAAAAAAGAGATTTCACTTAAAACCAAAGGCGGCAAGAGCGCTAAAATCGACTTTTTGTATCAGTTCGACGATTCGCTGCCGGTGGCGAGCTTCAAGTTAATTTTTAAAGCAAGCGGCGCGGTGAGCGAGAAGATAGCGGGGCTTGCGCGCATCTGCGCGGGCGTTTTGGGCGAGGGCTCAAAGACGCTGGGAGTGAGCGAATTCCACCGCAAGCTCGATATCCGCGCGGTCGAGATCAGCGCCGCGAGCAATTTTGAAACCTTCGGCATCCAGCTAAACTGCCTAAAAGAGCACTTCGATTTCGGTCTAGATATGCTGCGAGAGCTGCTTAAAGAGCCCAATTTAACGCCCTCGGTGCTCGAAAAGCTAAAAATGCAAACCATAGGCGAGATCGCCGTGCTAAAAAGCGAGTTTGATTACATCGCGACGTGCAACCTAAAAGCGCTTCTGTATCCGCGCACGAGGCTCGCTCAGCCGCTCATAGGCGACGAGGCGAGCATAGAGCGGATCACGATGAAGGACGTGCGGGAGTTTTTCGCCTCGCTTAGTTTAGAGAATTTATACGTCGTTTTATGCGGCGACGTGAGCGATAAAAACCCAAAAATCGCGGAAATTTTGAGCCTCTTTTCGAGCGGCGAAAAGCGCGAGCTGCCGTTTTTCACGCCGAGCGATGCGAAAAAAATAAAGATCCAAAAGGAGCAGACGCAGCAGGCATACATCTACTTCGGCGCGCCATTTACGCTGCCAAAGGAGCAGGAGTTCATCGCAAACACCGCGCTTTTCGTGCTCGGAAGCAGCGGTTTCGGCAGCAGGCTGATGGAGCGCATCCGCGTTAAGCACGGGCTTGCGTACTCGGTCTATGCGCGCGGCGATTTTGAGCTTAGCCGCCGCGAGTTTTGGGGCTATCTGCAGACGAAAAACGAAAATTTACAAAACGCCGCCGCGCTCGTAAAGGCAGAGATCGCGAAGTTTATCGCCTCGGGCGTGAGCGAAGCGGAGCTAAAAAGCGCAAAAAAATTCCTAATCGGAAGCGCCGTGCTGCAAAAAGAGACGATGTTTAAGCGCGCGGCGATCGCGCAGAGCGAGTATTACAAGGGCTACGCATTCGGCGAGTTCGAGCGAAATTTAAAGCGCATCGAGACGCTAAAGCTCGGGGCGCTCAACGATTTCATCAAGTCACACGACGAGATCATGAACCTAAGCTTTTCCGTCATTTGCGACGAGGCCACCGCAAAAAAGGGGCTTAAAATTTAGCCCGTCGCGACACAGCGAGTGCATACCTGCGACCGGCCTAAAATTTGGATAAATTTTAAAATTTGTAAAGCGGCGCGGATAATATTAAGGCGCGAACGGCGCTAAATTTTACTTTTGCGCTCCGTTTGCGGACGGCTTGTGCGTTTAAAATTTAAAACCTCGCCTGCCGTTGCGCTAAAACTTGCGAGGCTTTGCAAAAGCCGCTAAATCTGCGAGCCTTATAAGGGCGGCTAAATTTAAAGGCGCCGTGCACGGCTCGGAAAATTTCAGCGCGTAAAATCAAAGCCCGATTTAGCACGCCGTCTGTAAGCCGCGCCGTGAAATTTAAAAAGGCGCGCAGTGGCGGCTGCCGTAATTGAATTTTTGCGGTTTGCAAATCGCGCTGCGAAAATTAAAGTCGCGACTTGGGCTTTCACGAGCGGCGCCGTGAAATTTAAAGCGACCGCGCTCTGTTTTTAAAACCCGGTTCGCGCCGCAAAGTACGGCCGCCAAATAAAACACGCCGCAGAGCGGGCAAAATTTATGGAAGAATATAGCGAATAAATTTGCCGCAATGGGCGAAATTTCGATCAAATTTAGGCAAGCGTTCGATGCGGCGCATAGAATTTCGATCAAATTTAGGCGGATGATTTCACTGCGGCGTATAAAATTTCACAGCGCAAGGGCTTAAATGCCTATCAAATTTTAAAGGATGAAAATTGATTTTTGAAGCAAAAGACGCGGCGACGCTCCAAAAGGCGGGCATTACGACGCTTTTGGATCTGGCGCTGCTTCTGCCCAAAAGCTTCGACGATCTAAGCGTCAGAGACGCGCCCTGTGCGGGCGAGAGCACGGCAGAGGTCGAGTGCCTCTTCCAGCACAGGCGCGGCTCGATGCTCATCGTCACGGCGCACTGCCTCAGCTGGGGGCGCGAGATCAAAATCGTGATCTTCAACGCCAAAAGCTGGCACTTCGGCGCCTTCAAGCGCGGCAAAAAATTCTTCATCCACGGCAAATGCGACGAGAGCTTCGGCTCGTGGCAGTTCATAAATCCAAAAATCGTAAGCGAGCCGGGCAGGATCGCGCCCAAATACAAAGCCGCGCTGAGCGACGCCGCGGCGCAAAAGCTGATCAAAAAATATCTAAGCGCGAGCGCGCTTTTAGGCTGCGGACTGCGCGCGGACGAGGCGGCGGTACTGCTCGCGCTACACGAGAGCTCGCCGCACAGCGTGCGAATGCTAGCCGCGCTAAATAGGCAGCTCAAGGAGGGCGGCGCGGAAAATTTCGGCGATCGCGACGACGTTTCAAACAGCGGCAAAATTCCGAGCGGCAGTGAAATTTTAAATGGCGGAATTTCAAACAGCGACAAAATTTTAAATGACGACAGAATTTTAGGTAACGGAGAAATTCCAAGCTCGCAAAGCTCGGTAGCCGCCGAAATTTTAAAGGGCAGATCGCAAAATGATGAAATTTTTAGGGGTAAAATTTCAAACTATCCTCAAAGTAGCGGAGCTCTTGCCTGCGAAGCAATGCGCGGCACGGCGAATGAAATTTTAAGCGGCGGAATTACAAAGGACGCGGATACTTCACTCCTCCCAAGCCTCCGTAACGACGAGATTGCGAGCGATGAAATCTTAGACGGCGGTCAGCCTTGGGCACGCTGCACTGAAATTTATAACGACGAAAATTTTAGCGTTCAAAGCGACGATAATTTTCTTGCCACATACGGCGCCGAAGCGCGCAAGGATGAAATTTCAGACGATCTCAAAAGCGACAATGACGTGGCGGCGAGCGGCGATAAAATTTCAAAAAACCTAGTATACGACACCCGAGCAATGGCGCGGTCAGCAGACGCTCGAGCTGCGGCCGTGCAGCCCACGCTAGAGCATGCCGCGACCAAGCAGTCCGTAGCCGAGCAAGCCGCAGTCTCACAACAAAATTCAAGCACCCAAGACGTAGATACACACCCCACAGAGATTCAAACTTCAGACGTTCGAATCACAGATTTGCAATCCGCAATCGCCCAAACTCAAGACGTAGGTGCGCAACCCGCAGCAATCCAAACTTCAAGCCAAGTAGCGAGCGCGCAAGCCGCGACTATCCAAACTTTGAACGCACAAGCTGCGGGCGCACAGCCTTCCTGCGATCAAACCAAAAATGTTCAGACGGTAGTAGCTGTGCAGACCGCAGAGCCTACGATCGCTCAGACCGCAAGCAGCGCCGAGGCTGTTCAAGACGCGCTCGCCGCACCGATGAGCGCTTCGCGCGATTGTGCCGTGCAACCTATGCATTATCAAACTGAAACTATCCAGACCGCAGCCGCCCAAGCTACGACCGCCATACCTACAATCGCTCAAATTGCAAGCGACGCTGGAACTGTCCATGCTGTCGAGGCTGTACAGGCTGCAGCCGCCGCATCTATGAGCGGTGCTGCGATTTTGCGTACGCTGAAATTTGTCGAAATTCTAAACTACTTGCAAAAGCTAAGCGCGAAAAAAACGAGCTTCCCTGCGCAAATTTACCCGCTGAGCGACATTTCGGATTGGCTCGCTTCGCTTCCTTTTGAGCCTACGCGCGATCAGTTAAGCGCGATAAAGGACATCGCTAGCGATCTGCAAAGCCCTCTGGCGCGCCGCCGCGTCGTCATGGGCGACGTAGGCAGCGGCAAGACGCTCGTAATCCTCGCCGCGGCAGCGATGAATTACCCACGCATCAGCTATCTGATGGCGCCTACGAGCATCTTGGCCGAGCAGATTTACGCCGAGGCGTGCCGTCTGCTGCCGCCGCAGATTAAGGTCCTGCTCGTAAAAAGCGGCGATCGCGAGCCCGATTTCGCAGGCGCGCACCTTATCATCGGCACTCACGCCCTGCTCTACCACGAGCTCGCGCCGTCAAATCTCATAATGGTTGATGAGCAGCACCGCTTCGGCTCCAACCAGCGCGAAAAGATCGCGCGCCTCACAGGGAGCGGCGAGTTTCGCGCGCATTTTATTCAGTTTAGCGCCACGCCGATACCGCGCACGCTAAGCATGATCCAGTCCGAGCTCGTGAGCTTTAGCTTTTTAAAACAGCTGCCGTTTGAAAAGCGTATCGAAACCAAAATCCTGCAAAACGACGGATTTACGGGCTTTATGCAGGATCTGCGCCGCGAGCTCGATGCGGGCAATCAAGCAATCATCGTCTATCCGCTAGTGCAACAAAGCGAGAGCTCGGTCTATCAAAGCCTTGAGGAGGCGGCGCCGTTTTGGAAGGCCCAGTTTGCGGACGTGATGATTACCCACGGCAGCGACAAGGATAAGGAGGAGATCCTGCGCCGCTTCCGAGACGAGGGGCGACTGCTGATAACAACGACGATCGTCGAAGTGGGTATCTCGCTGCCGCGGCTTAGCGTCATTTTAATCGTGGGTGCCGAGCGGATGGGGCTTGCGTCGCTTCATCAGCTGCGCGGACGCGTGGGACGCGGAGGCTATGACGCCTATTGTATTCTCATCGCCGGCGGAAAAAATGCCAGGAACGAGCAGCGGCTCAAGGTCATTGAGCAGACAAGTGACGGTTTTCGACTTGCCGAGGAGGATCTGCGCCTGCGCGGCCCCGGGCA
>NZ_CALKTL010000152.1 GCF_937997405.1 uncultured Campylobacter sp.
CTAAGAAATTGATTAAATTTATCGCGAATTTTAACAAGGCGGCGAGAATTTAACGGCCGCGGATCCGCCAAGCCCGCTCAAAATTTAAATTTTACCTGGATTGAGCTATAATCGCGCATTAAATTTAACCTTGGATAAAGATTTGAAAATAGCGTTTTTTGACTCGGGCATCGGCGGGCTGAGCGTGCTAGCTGAGGCTCTGCGGCGGTTTAGCGGGGCGGAGTTTTTGTATTTTGCCGACGAGGATCACGTCCCCTACGGCACGAAAAGCAGGGTCCAGATCGTGCGGCTGAGCCTCGATGCGGTGGGATTTTTGGTCTCGCGCGGCGCGGACGCGGTCGTCGTTGCTTGCAACACCGCCACGAGCGCGGCTATCTCGGAGCTTCGCGGCGCATTTAGCGTGCCGGTTATCGGCATGGAGCCTGCCGTCAAGCTCGCTGCGGACAGCTTCGGCGCGCGCCCGACGCTGCTCATCGCCACGCCGCTAACGATCGCCGGCGAAAAGCTCGCGCGCCTAGTGGGGCGGCTGGAGTGTGAGACGTGGAGCCTGCCGCTACCTCGCCTCGTGGAGTTTGCGCAGGATTTGGAGTTTGACTCGCCCGCAGTTCGGGCGTATCTGCGGGAGGAGCTGGGCAAATTTGAGCTTGAGCGTCTCGGTTCGCTCGTGCTTGGTTGCACGCATTTTAACTATTTCAAGGACGTTTTGCGCGAAATTTTGCCTCCGCACGTGCGCATCATCGACGGCATAGACGGCACGCTAAACCGCCTTGCAAGCGAGCTAGGCGGAGGGCTAAAGCTTGCTAGCATCGAGGATTTGCCCTCGCGTGCGGCTAAATTTAACGCGGACAGCGGCGTAAAATTTGATACGAATTCATCTACGCAAGTCGGTAAATTTAAAGCGGAAGGGCGAGGTGAGGGCGGCGGACAGAGCATAAAGGGTAAGAGCAAGCAAGACGAGGGGGTCGATAAAAGCGCTCGCAGCGAGCAGGACGCAGGAGGGTGCGGCGAGGACGGCGGTAAAATTTACTATCCAAACGGCAACAGCGTGGAGTATTTTTACTCGGGCAGGGCGCTAGATGCGGCGCAGCTGCGCAAAGTAGAACTGTTTTTAAAGCGGCTTGATGCGATGCGAGCAATCGACTAGGCTACGCGCCCGTGCGTCGTAGATCCGTAGCACAGGTTGGGATTCCAGTGCGTCATAAATCACGTCAAATTAAAATTCCTGTTCATCGCGGATCGCACTACGCGACTTAAAATTTAGATACGTGGTGGATTGCTCTGCGCAAGTTAAAATTTTGATGCACTATAAATCGCAGCGCAGACTCAAAATTTCGTCGTTTCGTAAATCGCGCCGCATAGACTAAAATTTTGGCGCGCTAAAATTTAACTCGGCGATTTAGAAGCAGCTTCGCAACAGCATGTGAGCAATGGCACCTAGCCGTCGCCCGGTGCGCGAAAGTTAAAATTTTACGGGGCAAATGCTGCCTTCCCGCCGCCCAGCACGTAAATTTAAGATTTAACGCACAACGCCGCCGTACGACTTGAAACAATATAGCGCGAGAAAGACGCTGTCGCTTCTTTAAATTTAATAACGTAAGCCGAGACGTTGTATATGGGGAGTTGCCTCACGCCGCACGAACTGTCGCCGCAAATTTGAAATTTTAAATTTAGACTAGGGCACAGATAAGAAGTGCGAGCGAGGTTAAATTTAGTGCGCCGCGCAAACCGCCGCCGAGTGAAATTTAGACTAGCCGCGTGGCGTAAATTTTAAAATGATTAAATTTCAAGATGCCGCGAAGCCTGCAACTCTTTTCTGTGCTAGCCAAAAGCTCGCAGGCTTTGGAATTCTAAAATTTGAAATTCTAAAATTCGTAAAGCAAAATTTCGCGCCGTATCGTTTCGCGGGCGAGATTTTTACCACAAAATTCAGCGCCGTGGAGGGCAAATTTACCCTGCACCTAAGGCGCAGAGTAAATTAAAATGAACTTAAGCATAAGGCGTAAGAATAATTTTAATATAAAATTAACGTGTTTATCACAAGTCTATGGTTTTTTTACTTATGCCCTCCAGTAAAATATTTTTTACGCTCATTAAATCTATATTCTTCTAACCCCTTACTTGCATTTTCACAATTTTTGTGCATTTTGCTTCCTTCTTCTATCTTATCCCAATCACAATTCTTTTCTACTTCTTTAGCTTCCTCTATATGCTTTTCATAGTATTCTACCGTCATAACTTTTATGTCATTGACCGATTCTTTCGCGTTCACGCAATTTTTATATGAGTTGCTTCCATCTTTAAGGGTATTGAAATCGCACTTTGCTAAAACCTCTTTGGCTTCGTCCAGATGAGCGTCGTAATACTCCTTGGTCTTTACCTCGGTATCATCGCCGCAACCAACTAAAAAAGCAGCTAACCCCCCAGCCCCCCACCCCCGTTTCTGGTGCCCGT
>NZ_CALKTL010000153.1 GCF_937997405.1 uncultured Campylobacter sp.
TGGCTACAGTCACGGCCTTTATCCGTATGTCTACTCAAGGCATTCCGCCCTTGGCGCTTAAAATTTCGCCGAATTTACTCATCCCCTCGCCCACGCTGCCTTCGTTTGCGATGATCTTAAGATCCGCCGCGCTTAGCGCCTTGGCCTGCTCTAGGCCGATGTCGCGGTTCGCTTCGATCTGTTTGATCGAAATGAGATAGGTCTGGTATCCCTGATTTTCGCCGATCTCGCGTGCAAGCTCGATCTGTGCGTTTACGGGCGCGAGCTCTTTTAGCCTAAGCGCCTCGGCCTCTGCAGAGCCTATCTTTAGCGTACCCTGCGCCTCTTTGTCCTTCATCTCCAAAAGCGCCGCGGCGGCGAGAAACTGCTTCTCTTTATCGCCCTGCGCTACTAAAATTTGATTTTCTTTGATCGCTTCGGCGTCGCGGATCTTGGCGTTTTTGCGCGCTTCGGCGTCGATCTCGATCTTGCGCTGCTCCTGCTCGGCTTTTACGATCTCCACTTGCTTTTTGATCTCGGCCTGCTTGACGTCGTTTACCCGCACAACCTCCATCGCCTTTTCCTGCGTGATCTTTTGCTGATCCTTGATGAGCTGCTCGGCCTGCTCCTTTGAGATCGCGACTTCGCGCTCGTTTTCGACGGTCTTAAGGCCCACCATCTTGTTGGCCTCCTGCTGGCGCACTTCAGTTGCCTGCGCAGCTTCAATCTCGGCGATCTGGGCGAGCTTGGTGTTGTTTGCAACCTCGACGCGGCTTTCCTTTTCGATCTGGGATTTTTTCTTCTCCATGATGTTAAAGATAACCTTGCTGCCGCTGCTATCTCGGATATCCATCAGCTCGATGTTTTTGACGGGCTCGATACCCCAGTTTTGCAGCTGCGTCTTTACCGCCTTGGTAAAATCATCTCCGAGCTCGGAGCGGATCTGCAAGATGTCCTCAAGCACGCGGCTCGAAAGGATCGAACGAATCGAGCCTTGGATGATATTGGTAAGCTGGTTATTCAAATCTTGAAAATTATTGACGCGTTGTGCGGCTAAATTTGAATCCACGATCCTAAAAAACGCTGTAATATCGACTACGAAAGGAAGCCTGCCCAGATCATACGCCTCATAATCCTCGATCTTGATGCTAAAGACCGAGACCGGCAAAACGATCTTCGTAACGCCCAGCGCCGGCACCCAGCTCGGGAATTCATAGTAGCTGTTGCCGTTGCCGGTATCTTTGCCGTAGCTCGTCGTCTTGCGCGCGCTTTGGACGATATGCACTTCGTTCGTCTCCACTATACGCCTGAAAAACAGCGGTACGATGATAAAAAGCGCGATTAAAACCCCGACGGCGGCGCCTATTAAATATAAAATTTCACCCATTTTCTCTCCTTTAAAAATGCTAAATTTAAAATGGATTATATAAAAATTTACTTTGAAAAATAATAAATAATCGCGGCGACAGCGGTTAAAATTTACGCAATTTTAATGAGATTTTATGTAATATCGCAGCGTATATTTCAATACCTTTTAGGAGAAAAAATGAAAAAATTTTTACTACTGCTTTTAGCGGGCGCGCTTTTTGCGAGCGCGGCAGAGCTTAGAACTATCAAGGATATGGACGGAGCTGTCGGCCGAGAAGTAGATGTAATCGCGGTGAAAGGCAAAATATCCGTTCCGACGCATGAGCGACGTGATGCGTTGGCGCTCCT
>NZ_CALKTL010000154.1 GCF_937997405.1 uncultured Campylobacter sp.
CGTCGCGCTGAGAAGCGTGTGGCCAGCGCTCGTGATGGCCGCGATGGGACTGCCCTTTCCGATGCAGAGCGACGGCGGTCCGCATTTGTGAGATCAAAATTTAAAGGCTCGTCGCGCGCGGCGCAGTGCCGCAAAATCCGAGCACAGGGGCAGGGCGGATGAACTTTACCTTTTTAAAAATCCTTGTAAAAAAGGAGTTCGCGCAGATTGCAAAGGATCGATCGGCGCTTGTGATCGCGTTTTTGATGCCGCTAATTTTGGTCATGATCTACGGATACGCGATGCGGATGGACATAAAGCCCGTCAAAGTGGGCTTCGTAAGCGATCTGGGCTCCAAAATCGAGCGGGATCTACTCGGCGGATTTTTGGGCTCAAAATACCTGCAAACCCGCGTCTATACGGATTTAGAGAGCGCGAGGAGAGATTTTAAGGCGCACGAGATCGAGAGCATTTTGTATTTTGATCCGCGATTTGCGGCGAAATTTCAAAACACTTTGGGCGGACTCGGCGGCGCGGGCGGCGGCGTAAATTTGAACCTCTCTGGCGATGAAAGCTCCTCCACGCGCGGCACAAGCGATATTCAGAATATGAACGGCGGAGCCAATGTCCGTCCGCTTGAGGACGGCGGCGCTGGCACTAGCACGGAGAGCGGCATAAACACCTCTGCAGGCGGTACCGGCGCAAGAGGGGAGGGCTCATACGGCAATGGCTCAGAAGCGGGCGGCAGCGGAGTAAATTCAAGCAGCGCGACTGCAAATTCTAGTAGCGGCGCAAGCGACATAGGCGCAGATCAAGGCAGCGCAAATTTAATCGGCGGCGCAGGCGATACGAATACGGGCCTCATGGGCGGAGCAGACGATCTCCAAAATACGAACGGCGGCGTCAATGCAAGCCCTTCCGCTAACAGCGCTCGCAGCGCGGGCGGCGCTGTAAATAACGACGGCAGCTCAAGTAATGTAGGCGGCTCAAATGGTGCAGGAGGCGGCGCGAGCGGCTCGAATAAAGACGGCGCTGAAATTTTTCTTATCCAAAATGCCACCCAGTCGCAGCTTGCGCTTCTTAGTTACGTTTACGTCGCAGGCGTGATCGAGCAGGTTTTGGCGCAAGATTACGGCTTTTTAAACGCAAATTTAAACGCCGCAGCAAAGCCCGTCAGCGTGAACTATCGCAGCTGGTTCAACGAAGCCAACGAATCGACGTGGTATCTCGTATCTGCCGAGTACGTGGGGATTTTGGGGCTCATCTGCCTATTTATGGTCGCAGTCGTGATCTCGCGCGAATGGGATCGCGGCACGATCGCCTCGCTTTACAACTCCAATGCAAGCGCGCTTGAGATCGTCACTGCCAAGGTCGGCGCGTATTATTTCCTGGCGCTTTTAGGCGGCGCGATGACGCTCGTTTACGGGCAGGTTCTTTTAGGCATCCCGATCCGCGGCAGCGTGGCGATGCTGCTGGCGACGCTAGCGGTTTCGTCAGGATAATTCGGCGATGCGCTGCTCTAACGCTTCCTT
>NZ_CALKTL010000155.1 GCF_937997405.1 uncultured Campylobacter sp.
TTGTGTGCAAAACCTAAATTTTCTTTGGTTTCTTTCATAGATTCAATCAATACATTAAAATCAAAAAATGCTTTATATAATTACCCTTTACATAAACGCTATTGAGCAGAATCACACCAATTAGCAGAAATATAAACCAGCCTCTAGCTAAGTCATAACAAATACCCATTTGCCCTCCGTTTATATAAAATATTCAGGCGAATTTTAACTTTACTGCGCTTACGCAGCGTTTAAATTTAATCTCGCTGTAGCTACGCTAAATTTTAAAATTTCAAGCTTGCCATTTTAAAGACCCATTATCTGCGCGAGTGCGCTCAGGCGGGCGCAAGCAAGAAACAGCCTCGGGCGCTGTTTTATCGCAGGCTTCCGTCCGCATCAAGTTATACCGGGCTGCGCCAAAGCCCCAAAACTCACGCGATTTCTAATTTCGCTACCGAGCCGCACCGAACCGCAGCCAAACTCGCGCGGCGAAAATCTAAATTTACGCTATAATCTTGCAAAGCGGAGCGTAAAACTCCTGCTGCGCGTGCGCGACGAAATTTAAACAAAGGCCCGCAAATTCGGGCTTCTTAGCTTTCGCGCGGCTGTGGCATAACGCTAAATTTAACGGAGGGCGTATGGATAAGGAGCAGTATATTTTTGAGAAATTTAGATCGAAGCTTAACGGCGATGATTGCGCCGTGATCGGCGAGCGAGCGTATTGCAAGGACCTTTTCGTCGAGGGCGTGCACTTTCGGCGCGGTTGGCTGAGCCTGCGCGAGATCGGCGCAAAGGCGATACTCGTAAACATCTCGGACATGATCGCGACGAATGCGCGCGCTAAATACGCCCTACTGGGGCTTGCGCTGCCGCGCGAGATCGGCACGCGCGAGATCGACGAGCTGTGCGCGGGCGTGAGCGAGACGGCGCGGGAGTGGGGCATACGGATCATCGGCGGTGATACGATCGGCTCGGATCGCATCGCGCTTAGCGTGAGCCTGATCGGCAAGTGCAAGCGCCCCGTGTTTCGCAGCGGCGCGCGCGTGGGCGATCTCATCGCGCATACGGGCGAGCTAGGCAGCGTCGGGCGCGATCTGGCGGTGCTTTTAAGAGATGAAATTTCGCCCGCTAGCTCGCAGACGCAAAACTGGGACGATAAAATTTCGTCGATGCAAAGCTCAATCACTGCGCCGCAGGGTCTCAACGCCGAGACTTTGACGACACAAAATCTTGGCGATGAGGTGCGAAGCTCGGGCGATAAAATTTTACCTGCGCATGCTAAGTTACAGAACCTGGGTGCTGAAACTTCGGCAATACAAATTTTGGATCTTGAGCCGCAAAGTCTGGACGATAAAATTTCACCTGCGCGCGCCGAGCCACAGAGCTTGGATGCCGAAAATTCGGCGCAAAATTCCGTGTCACGAAGCGGAGAGGATCACAAGAATTCTACGTCGCAAAGCCTCGCATGTGAAAATTCTATATCGCAAAGCTCTGCAGGCGAAAATCCTGTGCCGGGTAGTGGCTCATATCGCTTGCGCGAGGATCTGCGCGCAAAAATTTCAAAAAATTCGCGCTTCGTTAGGCCCGTTTTGCGCGATAAGTTTTTTTACAAGGCGGCGAAGCTCATCAGCGCAGCGATGGACATTAGCGACGGGCTTGCGCAGGACTTGCCCCGCCTGCTGGAGGCTAGCGGCGTGGGTGCGCGCTGGATCGCCCGCCCTAGCGAGGCTGCGTTGCAAAGCGGCGAGGAGTACGAGATTTTGTTCAGCTTCGCGCCGAAGTTTTTGCCTAAAATCTACGCAATTGCCGCTAAGGCGGGCGTTTCGATTAATATCATCGCCGAGGTTTGCCCGCGCACTCCGCAAAGCTCTATGGAATTTCGCGGCAGCTCGCACCACTTCGCGCCTTGAAATTTTACCGAGCTCGCTTTAAATTTTAAGGTGCGCGGCATGGAATTTGAAATTTCGCGGAGCCACTGAATTTTGTGGAGGGACAGAATTTTGTGAAGCCGAGGAATTTGGAATTTGAAATTTTGCCCATTCACGTAGCCTACACGCAAGCTCGCTATCATACCGCTACACAATTTACAAAGGAGCCGTATGAGGGAGATCGTAAAAAAATTTGTCGCAGGCGACGCGGATATTATATTCGCTAGGCTTTCCGTTATCATCGTGCTTGCCGTGATGGGCAACTACAAGTGGTTTGAGTTTGAGGTAGAGGCTTTAAAGCCGCTCTTTTCGCAGACGTGGCTTTCGTTTTTGCCCTCAGCGCTCGGGGACGCCGGCGCGAGCTACTTTTTGGGCGTGGTGGAGACCGTGGGCTATCTCTCGCTCATCGCGGGCTTTTTCAAGCCGAAGGCGGGCATCGTGGGCGATCTTATCGTGATCGTCATGGCGCTGAGCACGCTCAGCCTACTGCCGCAGCTAGGTAAGATCGACGGCTTTATCTTTAAAGACCTTTTCTTGCTAGGCCTTGGCTTGGTACTGCTAAAATACGACCTGACGCGCCTTTGCCGCGGAGAAAAAAGCTGCGATTGAGCCGTCAAAACATACTGGCGTCGGTTCCGACGCAACACTAAATGATCGCGCACGGCGAGCTTGAGGCGTTTTGATTTAAAGCCTGCTTTGCTAGCGGTTGCGTGCTTGAGTTTGCTTGCATAGCACCCTTTAAAATACGGCCGCGCTAAAATTTTATGACGCGCGGTTGAAATTTATCGAGCTGCGGTAATTAAATTTTACTGACGCTCAAACTCAAATTTATAAAATTTAAATCGATCCATCAGATTGTGCCACAAATTAAACCACGTTAAATTTGGCAACGGAAGCTTAATTTTAAGCTCAAAGCATTAGATTTAGATCCAGCCAAATTCGCATTTGATTAAGCGAAACGAAAAGCGCAAAGTTATATCATTCCTTAGAGATTCTGCAATTTTTTCGAAAGGATGAGATATGAAGCACTTTTCACTCTCAAAGACCGTTTTTATGGCGGCGAGTCTGGCCCTGCTCGGGCTAACGGCTGCGAATGCGCAGGAGAAATTTTCCCCAGTTATCGTCATTCACGGCGGCACCAGCGGGCTTGATCTAACTAAAGAGGAATTTAAAATTCGCGAGGAACCGATGAAAAAAGCGCTTTTAGCGGGTCAAGCCGTCCTTGAAAAAGGCGGTAGCGCGATGGATGCCGTTACGGCGGCGATAATGGTGCTTGAGGACGATCCGAATTTTAACGCGGGCAAGGGCGCGGTATTTACAGCCGACGGATTTAACGAACTCGATGCCTCGATCATGGACGGCTCGACCAAAAAAGCGGGCGCGGTCGCGATGGCGCGGCATATCAAAAACCCTATCCTAGGCGCCAGGCTCGTGATGGATAAGACGTGGCATACGCTAGTCGCGGGCGAGGGAGCCGACAAGCTCGCTAAAGAAAACGGCCTAGAGATGGTCGATCAGAAGTATTTTTTCACGCAGTTTAGATACGACGCGCTGCAAAAAGCTAAAGAAAAACAAAAGCTGCTACTTGATAGCGAAAAGGCGAAAAAGACGTCGCTAAATTTACACGAGCGCCCGTATCTCGGCACCGTGGGCGCGATCGCGCTGGATAAAAACGGCAACCTAGCTGCAGCGACCAGCACCGGCGGCATGACCAATAAAATGACCGGCCGCATCGGCGATAGCCCGATAATCGGCTCGGGAACCTACGCCGACAACGACTCGGTGGCGGTTTCTTGCACCGGCACGGGCGACATCTACATGCGCGTAAACGCCGCGCACGAGGTCTCAGCTCTATATAAATACAAAACCTCCGACGTGCAAAAGGCCGCCGAAGAAGCGGTAAAAGAGGTCAAAGCGCTCGGCGGTAGCGGCGGCATCATCTCGATCGACAAGCACGGACACACGGGCTTTGCGTGGACGAAAGACAAGCTCGGTATGTATCACGGTGAAGCAAGGCTCGGAGCCAAACCGATCGTTTACTGGCCGCTTGGCGAGAAATAAGCGCAAATTTAGCCCCTTTACGGGGCTAAATTTAAATCAAATAGCAAGGATAAATACGCTTTTACATGTCTATTAAATCTGGCGCTTTCATCGATCAAGCGCTTCGACTAGGATAAATTCGATCAAATTTTAATTTCAACACCTCGGCAAAGCGCAAATTTTCTATTTAAAATCGACTCTCTTTAACTTAGGCTCAAATCAAGAAATATTAAGTTCCACCGAGCCTTAAATTTTACCAAAATCCATATTTCTTGATACCAAGGCGCTAAAATTTCAGGTAGAATATCGCCACATAAAATCAAGGCGGTAAAATGAGAAAATTTATAGTCGTTCGCGGACACGCGGGCTCGGGTAAAACGACTTTCGCAAAAGAGAAAATTAAAGAATTTAAAAACGAATATCCGCAGGCGCAAATTTATCATCTGGAAAACGATATGTTTTTAACCGATGAGGCGGGGATTTATACTTGGTCGCCGAAGCTTTTGGAGGACGCGAAGCGCAAGGTTGCCCGCGAGATAAAGCAGGCGTATAAATTTGCTCTGGAAAACAAAGCTAAAGACGTTCTTATAGTGCTTAGCAACGTGAGCGCGCGCACCAAGGAGCTGCTAAGCCTAAAAGAGCAAGCCGTCCAAAATGGATTTATTTTCGAATGCTTTAGAATGCAAAATTTCTTCGCCTCCGAGCACGGCGTCGACGAAAATACGGTAATAGCGATGTTTGTCAAGGTTGCAAACAACAAAATAGATGGCGAAATTTTGATCCCGCCCGTTAATCCTATGAGTCAAAGCGTAGCGCAAAAGATTAAAGACGCGGCGGCTCTAAACAGGCGCGATCTGCCCTTTGATGCGGTGCAAAATACCTACGTAACGAAAAAATATATCACCGCTACGCAGGATAAAAGGCTCTGGAGTGCGCGTCAAAGCGAGCTTTATCCAGAGCTTCGCACCTACAAATACTCAAAACGTGTCTTTTTCAAAGCCGATTGGGATAAGGCGCTACTTGAGATGCGCGGGCTCATAATGGACGATAATCTAAATATCATCGTGCGTCCGTTCAAAAAGGTCTATAATTACTCGGAATTTACCTCACGCAAAAGCCTTTATCCTATCGATATCACGGACGATACGCCCGTACTTGCCGTACGAAAGGTAAACGGCTTTTTGGGGTGTTGCACCTACGTAGATATCGGCGAAAGCGGCGCGAGCTTTAACCGCCGCGTCATCTACTCCACGACGGGATCGACCGATAGTAGATTTGCGCAGATGGCGCGCGAGCACTGCTGCAAATTTGAAGAGATTTTCAAACGCTATCCAAATAAAACTTTTTTATTTGAGATCACCGACGAGAGCGATCCGCACATCGTAGAAGAGGAACTAGGCGAGACCTTTATCGGGCTTATCGACGCTAAAACCGGCGCGCAAGAGAGCGAATTTGAGCTGGATAAAATCGCCGCAAGCACTGCCGGAGCGCTAAAAAGACCTTTTTATAAGGATGGCGAGCAGTATCTAAAAACGAGCTTTGCGGAGCTTAAAAATATAGTCAAAGAGGCGAAATTCGAGGGCTTTATGGTGTATATCCCAAGCCAAAATGATTTTTGCTTTAAGATGAAAACGCCTTATTATCTCGTGAATAAATTTTTCGCTCGCAGTAAAAACGAGGCGCTTTCCGGCAAACTGGATAAAACCAAGCTCGATGAGGAATTCCACCCTTTGGTCGATCACATCAAAGCAAACGAGCGAGAATTCAAATCCCTTGACGAGCAGGGCAAGCTAGGCTTTATAAAAGAATTTTTAGAAAGAATTTAACGATTAGCGCGAATATTTGACGCCGTGCAAATTTACGTAAAGCGTAAATTCGATGCGGCGATTAAAGCTTAAAGGAAAATGATGATATTTTTTACCTCCGATTTGCATTTTTATCACGGCAATATTATGAAATACTGCCCTAAATTTAGGGCTTTTAACGACGTAAGCGAGATGAACGAAAAGCTAATAGAACTCTGGAATGCCGTAGTGGGGCCCGAGGATACGGTTTATGATCTGGGCGATTTTGCATTTTGTAATAAATTAAAGGATCTAAAAAGCGTAGCGCGCAGGCTAAACGGCTCGCATGTGCTGATTTTAGGCAACCACGATACGCTCATTAGCCAAAACAAAGAAGCGCTGCTACGCGAGCTAAAAGACGACGGAAATCCTATCTTTAGCGATATCCTGCACTACAAGGAGCTAAATTTTGACGGCGGCGCGGGTGCGATAAAGGACGGCAAGGCGGGTATGAGCATCTGTATGTTTCACTATCCCGTAGAGGAGCACAACCGCGCCCAGAAAGGCTCTTTTATGCTTCACGGACACTTACACGACCGCGCTTCCAGCCTAGAGGGTCGCATACTAAACGTAGGCTTTGACTCGCACGGCAAAATTTTAAGCTTAGATGAGATCGTGCAAATTTTAGGGCAAAAGGAGATTGCGGCAAGATATTCGTGATCCGGGCTAAACACGGACAGCCGCAGCATTGATTTAAGCGTAGCCTGCCGCAATATCTTGCAAAGGCGCTCGCATAATACAGGGATAGGCAAAGCGCTCGACGAGAAACGATCAAATTCGCTCCCGCCTATTTTGACGCGGGCGGGGGCGAATTTGGTTAAATTTAATAGCTTATTCAAAAATCCCAGAATTTGATTTTATATGAAAGACGAAGTCAAATTTAAAAGCGATAAAACCTAGCTTCACCGCTTAAATTTTGCCCTTTTGCCTACGCGCAAATTTTAAAATTTGCCACGCGTTTTAAAAAGAGCCAGTGCGCGTTTTAAAGGGCGGCTATGCGCTTAAAATAGCTGCGTCGCCCGTTTTAGACAAGCTCTACTCTGCTTCGACGGGGCGGAGCTTGCCTAAATTTCAAAATTTATCCGCGTGTAGTCCACGCCGACGCGCCGAACGGTAAGAATGGGAGGAGGGATAGCTTCCGTTCGAGTATCAAAACCCAAAACGATACCGCCTTTTGCACTAGCTATGAATACGGTGTGTATGAAGCAACAGAGCAAGGGCGAACCCAACCGGCGCTCGGCGAAAATTCGCGAAATTTAGTCGATTGTCGCGCGCGGTTTTATCTGAGCTGCCGTTAAATTCTATCCGTAGCCGCCGCAATCTTGCCTGAGTTCACATAGAATTCCACGGAATTTTATAGAATTTTAGCTGCGTATTTTGCAAACCGATCGGCGAAATTTTGCGGACGCGACCGAATTGCATGCGTAAATTCTGCCGTCAAATTATAACCTAGCGCAAATTTCGTGGATGGAATCGCTAGCTAAATTTAAACCCGCGCGGTTAAGCCTAATAAGCCCGCCCGCTAAAATTTCGTTCGCGCAGAATTTCATTTGGGTAAAGTTAAAATTTCACCTCAAATTCCGTCCAGTCCTCATTGCTATCGCACGAAATTTTAAGCCCGAGCTCGTCGCAGTATTTTTTGGCGATAAAAAGCCCGATGCCAAAGCCGCCGTTGCGTTCGTCAAAGCGGGTGTAAAGCTCGAAAATATGCGGCAGATTTTGCCGCGCGATGCCCGCGCCGCTGTTTTTGATGCGAAGCGAACGCTCGCGCAGGCTCACCTCGACGCAGCCGAGCTCATCACAATATTTTATCGCATTGCCAAGCAGATTGTCGATGATTTTTCGCAGCTTAAACTCATCCGCGCAAAAGGCTACCGGGCGCAGATCGGCGCTTAAGCTTATGCACTTTTGCTCCGCAGAGACGCAGAAATACTCGATACGACTTTGCAGCAGCTCGCCTAAATTTACCTCTCGCCCGCCGCCGCTTTTGTTTAAGCTTAGCGCGGTTAAGTCCTCAAAGAGCGCGTTTATCGTATTTGCGCCCGCCTTGATATTGCCTAGATATTTTTTCGGTTCGGTTTCAAAAAGCTCGATACTCATCAAAATCACGCTAAGAGGCGTCTTTATCTCGTGCGTCGTGTCGCGGATGAAGCCGTCAAGAAACTCGATCTTTTCATAAAGCGGGCGCAGCGAAAGGCGGATGATAAAATACGCGATCAGCAAAATAAGCGCCAAAACAAGTGCGCTCGCAGCTAAAATTTTAAGCTTCAGCGCCGCCAGCTTGCCCTCAAGCGCCTCAGTTTTGATCGCTACGTAGTACTCCGTGCCGTCCTTGGCGGTGAGATTAAACTGCTCGATCCTGCTGGCTCCCTCCATATACACGCGCGGCGCGTCATCCTTCGGCTCGAAATCCCGAGCGATCTCATCGCTACTATTCAAATCCGCAGCGTATGCCTGCATAGCGTCGAAATCGCCCTCGTTTAGGCGCCCGCCGCGCGCTAGCTTAGTCTCTAAGCCGTGTTTGAAATCTCTGATCGCAAAGGCATCGCGATCCGCGATAAAAAACTTCTCCCGCTCGTAAAATATGCTGCTTACCAACGCCAAAAACAAGACGCTAGTAAGCGTATAGAGCAAAAAAATCGGTAGAATTTGACGCATTTTGGACACGGCGCGCTCCTAGAGATATTTGTAGCCGAGCTTGGAAGCGTTTATGATGCGATCCTTGCCTAAAATTTTTCGCAGCTCCGCAATATAAACGCGCAGGCTAAGCTCGCTCGGACTCTCGTCGTAATCCCACAGCGCGGCGAAAATTTCATCCTTACTAAGGAATTTATCGCGGTTTTTCAGAAGCAGAGCAAGAAGCCGCGCCTGCTTCTGCGGCATCGGCACGACTCTTCCGTCGCGATAAAGCGCGTGCTGAGCCATATCGAAGCTAAAGCTTCCGCCGATATTTTCGCGTCTGGTGGCGTTGTGGACGAAAGTGCGCTTTAGTAGATTATCCACGCGTAGGGCTAGCTCTTTTAGCTCAAAGGGCTTTTTGAGGTAGTCGTCGCAGCCGCTTCCAAAGCCGCTTTCGACGTCTTGCAGAGTGTTTAGCGACGTCGTGAAAATGCACGGTGCTCCGCGCCCGGCCTCGCGCAGCTCGCGAAGCAGCGCAAAGCCGTTTCCGCCGATGATTTTGACGTCGAAGATCCACAGATCAAAGCTCTTTTCGTACGCTAAAGAGAGCGCCTCGTCGTAGCTTTTACTGCCGCTTACCTCGTGCCCCGCGCCGCGCATATAGGTGCACATCATATCTAGCAGCATCCCCTCGTCCTCGACGATCAAAACCCTTGCCATAGCCCGCCTCCTTGCGTAGAATTTTTGAAATTATACCCTGTGAAATTCCACGTAAAATTTAATTGCGAAATTTCACGGCAAATTTTATCGCAGCGAAACAACGCGTCTTAGCTTAAAAGTATGCTTACTAAATTTAGGCTTGTAAGATTGCTCGCCATTGCTCGCCTAGTATTATTCGCGCGGCACGGCGTAAGAAACTAAAATTTTACGATATAAAATTTTCGCGCCGCATAAATTTCAAGCTAAAATTCCGCGTTCAAATTCTCGCGCCGTGTTTCGATAAAACGAATTCCGCGCAAGTGCTGCGCGGAACTACGTAGCTTGCGCGCGGGCGGCTATTGCTGCGTCATAGGACACGGAGCGGCGCCTGCGTTTTGATTGCACGGCATCTCGCCTCTTGGCGGCATTGCCGGACCCGCGCCGTCGCCCATTCCTTTATGCGGCATATGACCGCACTCTCCCGGAGCAGCCTGCGATCTATGCGGACCAAACCCGTGAGCGGGCCTTTTAAATTTGCCGAAATTACCGCGATCCTTAAGCTCGATATCCAGCCTATCCGCCTGCTCGACGCTTAGCTTGCCCGCCTGAGCGTTATAGTTTTTTCTAAACTCGTCTAGGAATTTCTCGCGATCCTCGACGCTCATAGCGTCCAGCTTCTTTTTAAACTCCGTCTTAAATCCGCGCTTGAGATCCCTTGCCTGCGCTCTTAGCTCGCCCGCGCGTTTATCGATCTCAAACGCCGCTTCGCTTAAGCTCTTGGCGTCCGCGCTAGCGACTGCGGCATTGATCTGCTCGGGAGTACTATTTTGAAAATCTGCGGCGAACAGCACGCCCGCGACTAAAACACTTGCTAAAACAATATTTTTCATTCTCTCTCCTTTGTGAAAGTTGGCATAATTATAGGAAAAAGCCGTGAAGAAAAAGTTAAGTAAAGCCGTACCGTCAAAATAGCTCGGCGTCGTAAATTTAGAGCCTTGATTTAAATTTGGAAAATTTTGCGCCGCTGCGGCAAAAACAGAGCGTAATGCGCGTAAATGGAGTTAAATTTTAAAATTTTAAGCGGGAGGGGGATGCTGCGCGGCGCGTACATTTAACACAAAATTTCGCGCTGCATAAGTTGTATCAAAAGCCCGCCGTGCGTAAATTTAACGGCAGAGCGGGCGTATCTCGACACTGCGGACGGCGAAATTTCGTCGCGTAAATTTAACCGCAGAGCGGACATACTTAGAAATTGCGGATGATTAAATTTCATCCGCAACGAAGCTTATTTTATAACGCCGCAGACCATTCTAGCGCCGCCGCCGCCGAGCGGCTTCGGATGGTCGCTGTGGTTATCGCCGCCTACGTGAACCATTAGCGAGTGGCCCTTTAGCTCATCTAAGCTCTTGATTTTCGGAGCTAGCACCGGATAGACCGCATTGCCCTCGGCATCCACGAAAAGTGCAGGCAGATCGCCCTTGTGACCGCTATCGTCCCAAGCAAACGAATGCTTTTTGGTATCGCTCGGATCCCAGTGGCCGCCAGCTTTCATGCCTAAGCCCTTCTCGGTCGCGCCGCAGTCGGCGTTTTGATGCACGTGAAAGCCGTGCACGCCGCTAGTAAGACCCTTTAAATTCGGGAAAAACGCCACGCCGTAGTTCGTCTCGACCGCTACGACCTCGCCGACGGTTACGTTGCCCTTCTCGCCTAGTTGCTCCATCGCAATGACGAGGTGCTTGCCGGTCTTAGGGTCGAAATTTTGCATATCGCCGTGCTCGTGAGCGATTAAGGCGCTTGCGACTAAAATTGATGAAATTAGAAATTTCTTCATGATAAATCCTTTAAAATAAAATGCGTTTGCAATTCTATCAAAAAAATACTTAAAAAATAATTTTTTTCAATTAGAGAAATTTCGCTTTTTATCCAAAAGATTTATCGCATAAAATAAAATCAAGCTGAAAATCACGAGCAAAAGGCTTAAAATCAGCGCCCGCTCGTTCTCTCCGTCATACACGGCATTGTAGATCGCAAGGCCTAACGTGTCGGTTTTACCCACGATATTTCCGCCCAGCATCAGCGTGATGCCCACTTCGCCAAGCCCGCGCGAAAGCGCTAAAATAAGCGCGGAGCCTAGCGTTTTAAGCGAGCTTGGAAGGATTACGAAGAGGAAAATTTGAGCTCTGTTTTTGCCCAAAATTTGCGCGGCTTCGATTAGGCTTTTCGGAAAGAGCTCAAAGCTCGCACACACCGGCTTTACAAACAGCGGCAGCCCCACCAAAAATGCGGCGATTACCAATGAAGAAAAGTTAAAAACGATGTCTAAATTCAACGCAGAGCCGATAAATCCGCTCTTCCCGAAGATGTAAAGAAGCAAAAATCCCGTCGCGATCGGCGGGAAGATGAGCGGAAAAATCACTAAAATTTCGACGATCTTTTTAAATTTAGCTTTGCTGAAAGCTAAAAAATACGCAATTGCTAGCCCTATTGAAATCAGCAGCAAAAAGCTGCAAAACAGGGCTTTCGCGCTTAGTATCAGAGGATGCGCGATCCAAGCGACGTCGCTCATTTAAGACCGAATTTTAAAAAAATCTCTTTTGAGCGGTCCGATTTAAACTCCTCCATCACCTTTTCACAAAGCGCCTCATCGCCGCACGCGCTAAGCCTTGCGATGCCGATGTATGCGGGGCTGTAGAGGCTCTCGTCGATGTAGATGATCGAGCCGAACTCATCTTTTTTGGCGACCGCTTCGGTGCTGTTGATAAAGCCCGCCTGCACCTCGCCGTTGATGACGTAAGCGACCACCTGCGGCACGCCCGCGACGGCTAAAATTTTATCTTTTACCCCATCCATCTTGGCGTTTTGTAAAAACTCGTTCGTTTTGATACCGTAAATCGCCTTTTTAGGATCTGGCATCGCGATTTTATCGAATTTTGCAATCTCTGAGACATCGTTTATTTTGATATTTTTCGGCGTCACCAAAACAAGCGTGCCGCGCCCGACGCGTTCAAATTTAGTGATATTTAGATCGCTTTTTTTCAAAAACGCCTCGTCGCCCACGATGAATGAAATTTTATTCTCGCGCGATTGAATGACGAGCTGGCCGAGATTTGCGAACGATCCCGCCACGTCCATGCCCTCTTTTTTCAAATTTTCGATCACGGCCGAGACGGGCTTTTTGTATCCGCCGCCGGCCGCGAGTATCAGCTGATCCGCGCAGAACGAAACGCTTGCCGCAAGCGCTAAAATAAATGCAATTTTTTTCATGAAAATCCTTTTTTGAAATTTTAAGAATTTTACAAAATATACTCTTATTTATTAATAAATTGCGTTTTTATGCCCTGTTTTAGACTTCTGCGTCTTAAAATTTAAAATTTAATATTTAGATAAGCTCTATCTTTCCGCCTAGATCGCACACGCCCTGATTCCAAACCGCGGAGCTTACGAGCACGTCCGCGCCGGTAGCTGCAAACTCGGCGCAGTTATTTTTATTTATGCCGCCCGCAGCGCAAATTTTAATCTGCGGCGCCGTTTCATCTCGCTTCAAAACGCAGGCTCTAAGCTCGCCAGGGCTCATCTTATCGCACATTATCGCATCAGGCGCGTATTTTAAGAGCTCGCTAAATTCGCGCTCGCTCGCCACTTCGATCATGATCTTTCGCTCGGGCGCGCGCTCTTTAAATTTAGCGATCTGCGCGCAAAACTCGCTAAAGCTTGCAAACGCGCGGATGTGGTTTGAAAAAAACAGGACGCTATCGTGCAGCCCCAGGCGGTGCATCGTCCCGCCGCCCGCAATCAGCGCATTTACGCAAAGCTCCTTCGCAAAAGGAAAGCTCTTGCGCGTCGCACCCAGCACGCAGCGCGGATTAGCCTCTCGCATCAGCGCAACCATCTCGTGCGCGTAGGTCGAAATTTTGCAGGAGTACTCAAACACGATCTGAACGATCTTCCAAGCTTTATGCAGGCTCTCGAAGCTCCCCTGCGCGCTAAAAATTTCATCCCCCGCGCAAAATGCGCTTCCCTCGCGCGCTAGCCGCTGGATCTCGCAACCAAAGCGCGCCGCCACCTCGCGCGCAATCTGCCCGCCGCTAAAGATCAGATCCTGCCTCGTTACGATCGAAAGCCGCGCGGGCGCGCCCAAATCCACGCAGCCGCACAAAAGCTCGGTCGTAAGATCCAAAAACGCACCGTCGCTAGCGATAAGATCGTCGATTTTACTCTGCGAAATAAACATCTCTAGCCTACGAAGTGAATTTTAGCGGGCTCAAAGCGCGAGTGCGCCTTTGTGACGCGAGACGGAAAGCCCAAAGGCATAATGCAAAAAGCTTCCAAATGTCCCGGTAGATCCAAAATTTCTCTTACGCGCTCCATCGCGTAAATATCGGGTGCTACGCCCAGCCACGTGGTGCCAAGCCCCAAATGGTGCGCCGCCAGCCAAAGATTTTCTGCCGCACAAGCGCAGTCGTAGCGAGCGTAGGGCTGGAATTTTAAGCCGCTTTTGCGCGTGCAAACTACGATCGCAAGCGGCGCATCCTTCGTGCAGCCGCCGTAGGTGCCTACGCTGCTAAGTAGCGTAAGCGCGGTGCGATCGCGCACTACGTAAAATTCCCATGAGCGCTGGTTGCCCGCGCTAGGGGCTTGCATCGCGGCTTTTAGCACGAGCTCGATCTGATCGTCGCTCGGCATTTTTTCGGTAAAATTCCGCACGCTCGTGCGTGTAAAAATTTCATTCATCGCTGCTCCTTTAAATTAAATTTCTAAATTCCGCTTTTTGCGAGCGGTAAAAAATGGAATTTAGAAGTAGGCTTGCCGCTGCGTTTGCTTGAGCCTTGCTTACGCTTTACGCTTATTTAGGCGCTGCGCGGCGGCCAATGCGCGCTAATTTGGTTTTGCTTGCCTGAGCGCACCTCTTTTTGCATCAAAAAGCGCGCAAAACTGCGATAAAATTTTACCGCGCTGCTGCGAAAATCCGCCGCAAAGAACATCCGCTCAAACTCAGCTTGCTTAAATTTCGCTCACGAGCAAGCTCACGACCCGCTTATTTAAATTTTTAATCCTAGACCGCCATCTGGCGCTTGTTAAAACGGCACACCGTATGCATTGATATACACGCATAGCTCGCGCGGTCCTTAAATTTCATCTCGCACGCGTGCCTGCGTCGAGCTTTACGGATAAAATTTTATCCTTCACGGAGAACGAAATTTCACCTTCGCGCCGAGTAAATTTTATCTTCGTCGATGGGTAAAATTTCGCTTTTGCCGCTTTTGAATTTTAACCGCACGCACGCCGCAAAGCATCGGCCGCGCCGTACCGTACGCAAAGCGTGCTCGGATCACAAGCTCAAAATATCTAAATTTAACCGCCAAGCCCGATCCGGCAGAGCCGCACGCCGAAACGCTATGAAATTTAAGCGTTAAGCCTGCTTGCTTATCAGCCTACGCACGACGTAGCTTGCGATGAAAAGCCCGAAGCTCGCGGTCACGCCCATGAAGCTGCCCATCGACTTGACGCGCGGCGGCTCGCTCGAGCAGACGACGTCAAAATCGCCCGCAAAGCCGCGCTTTCGCAGCTCATATCTGATCTTGCGCGCGAGCGGATCGCCTTGCGTCCGCCAAATTGAGCGGATTTCGATTTTAGCGGGATCGAGCCTCTTTGCGCCGCCCATCGAGCTTACAAATCCTACGCCCGCCTCGCTACAGCGCAGCGCAAGAGCGATTTTGGCGGGCACGTCGTCGATCGCATCGATTACGAAATCAAATTGCGCCAGATCAAATTTAGATAAAAATTCCTGATCGATCCTAGTGGCGATCGGCGTTATGCCTTTAAATTTGCGCGCGAAAACCTCGCATTTTAGCTCGCCTACGTGTTCGCTTCCAAGCTGGCGGTTTTGGTTGGTTATCTCGAAGCGATCGCAGTCGATCACGCTCAAGCTTACCACGCCGCTGCGGTATAGCGCCTCTATCGCCGCTCCGCCCACACCACCGCAGCCGCAGATTAAAATTTTAGCGCTTTGCAATCGCGCGAAATCCTCGCCGAAAAGTAGGCGCGAGCGCGAAAAGCGGTCTACTACGACCTCACTCATCGTTTTTCATCCACCTTTCTAGCGCGCTCATCTGCTCGTGCGCGGTCAAATTTAACTTAATCGGACTTAGCGTCGCCCGCCCCTCAAAAAGTACCGAAATGTCGCTGTTTTCGTTTTTGCTCGCATCAAAGCTGAGCGTAGATTTGCCGAGCCAATAATACTCCATCCCGCGCGGATTGCGGTTTAGCTGCGCGTCGGTATCGTAGAGCTTCTCGCCGCATGGCGCAACCGTTAGTCCCTTAAAATCTTGCCTTGAGACGGCAGGAACGTTTAAATTTAAAAACTGCTTTGGCGGCAGCGGAAAGCCGTTTTTGAAAATTTTTCCCACTAGATCAACCGTGAGTTCGCACGCGAGGTCAAATCCGTACCGCTGCAGCGAGTCCGCGACGTAAAACTGGCTCACCGCAAGCGCGGGAATGCCTTGCAAAACCCCCTCCATCGCGCCTCCGCAGGTGCCAGAATAGGTCACGTCCTCCGCGACGTTGGCGCCGTGATTTATGCCGCTTATCACAAGATCGGGCTTGCGGTTATACAGCGCGCGGAGCGCCAAATACACGCAGTCTGCGGGCGTAGCGTCGTCGAGTTTAAAAAATCCGTCGTCGAGCTTTACAAATCTAAGCGGGCGCGTGAGCGTGAGCGAGTGCGAGCATGCCGATTTTTCCGAACTTGGCGCTACGATAGTGACGTTTGCGATCGATCTTAGCGCGCTCGCGAGCTCCAAAAGCCCGCGCGCTTCGAATCCATCGTCATTAGTGATTAAAATTTCTTTCATATTTTCTCTTTAGCTAAAATTTCACGACAGGCCTATCGGGGCGGAATTCTATCTGCAAAAATTCTAGCGCTTAATTCTTTACTATGCAAAAATTGCTACTTAGCTTGCGCGGCGTAAAATTTCATCGTGCCAAATTTTTCCGTGAAATTTCACGTTAGCTTAGATCTCAAAATCCATAGAAAAATTCCGCCTTTTTGCTACGAAATTTTATCTTTTTTCGCTACAAATTTTTATAGCCTGCCACGCAATTTCATCGCCTAAATTTCGTTTTCGAAATTCCTTAAATTAAATTTTGCGACCGCACTCCGCAACTCGCCGCAAAATTTATCTTTTAAATTATCGTAAAATTTTACACCACGAAATTTTGCTTTCGCGCCGATGTAAATCCGCGGCATAAAATTATTCGAGGTCTTCTACAACCCCGCTTTGCGGCATATCTCCTCGCTCACCTGCGAATCAAGTAGGTGCGAGCTTGGATAATCGTAGAAAAATCGGTGCACTTCACGCACTCCGCTTCGCAATAAAGCTCGCGTACTAGGTGCATTGCAGTCATTTTCGGTAATATCCTTGGTTAGCAATTTGAGATATTTTTGCCGATCGGAGCTTTTCAGGCTCGCCCAGCCGGGGCTTAGCGAGTAGGCATAGATCAGATCGCTTCCTTGTGCGCTAATTTCTTCGAGGAAGGCAAACTGCGCGACCTTGACATGGGGCTTAGCGCCGCCTACGTCTGCTGCGATCTCGCTAGCTGCGGCTTTAGCGACGAGTGCGGGCGAGCCTAGCTTGCTAAGCGCCTCAAAACGTGCTGTTACTGCGGGATCCTCGGTGACTTGACGCTTTTGGTATTTAGCCGCACCGCAACCGCCCAGCAACATCGCGAACGCGCCGCATAACGCTAAAATTTTAAAATTTCTCATCTTAAATCCTTTGTCGGCTTAATTTTAGCACATTTTGCTATAATTAACAAAAATTTAAAAGGCTAAATTTGAAATACCTAATCTCTTGCCTAGAACCCTCGGCGAACCTGCATTTCAAAGAGGTTCTAGCGCATCTTAAAAAGCTTGATCCTGCTTGCGAGATTTGCGGAATTTTCGATGAAAAGTTGGGCTCGCCGATATACAAAAGCAGCGAGTTTTCGGCGATGGGCTTTATAGAAATTCTGCCGCTAATTTTAAAAGCCAAGCGCGCGGTAGCGCAGATGACGCGGCTTGCGGCGGAGTGCGATCGCGTGCTTTTGATTGACTCGCCCGCGTTTAATCTGCCGCTAGCTCGCGCGATCAAAGAAAGCGGCGCGCGCGCGGAAATTTCATATTATATCCTGCCGCAGGTTTGGGCGTGGAAGCCGCACAGAGCGGAGAAGCTGAAGGCGTTTTGCGACAATCTGCTCTCAATCTGGCCTTTTGAGGCGAAATTTTTCGGCGCGGATTGCGAGGGAGATAAAGGCGCCGTGTCGCAAGAAGCGAAGAGCAAAGACTCTGCGCTACAAGAAACAAAAGATAAAGACGCTGCGCCGAAAGAGCATGCCGAGGTTCTTCTGGATGTCGTGCTGCACCTTAGGCGTGGCCGTAGCCG
>NZ_CALKTL010000156.1 GCF_937997405.1 uncultured Campylobacter sp.
CAGAAACTCTTTAAGCAAACACAAAAACTACTTCCCAAACTAATGAATCGTACTGTGCATATGTACTTTGGCGACGGTTATAAAGGGATTCCTAACGAAGCGCCTTTTGACCGTATTTTGGTAACGGCAGGTGCTCCATATGTGCCGAAAGCGTTGCTTGCACAATTGGCGGTAGGAGGACGTTTAGTAATTCCGATAGGAGAAGAAACTCAAACAATGACGCTTTACGAGCGCATATCGTTTGCGTTAAGCTGAAAATACAAAATCGCCTCGCGGCGAGCCTTTTGATACTCGCGCCTCGTCTTTTCATCCGCCGCGCCGAGCTTTGCGCCGTTAAATTTCGCCATGCGCGCCGAACTCAGCTCTTTTAGCCTCTCATTATCACGAGAGATGCCGCCGCTATAATTAAACCACTCTTTGCTTTGAAAAATATTAAATAAAATTTGAAAATCTACGAAATTTCCCTTATTGTACTCGGCGCAGACCCCGTTTTTGTGGCTTACGGCGTAGATCGCGCCGTATCTGCGCTCGAAAAAATATAGTTTTATGAGCTTTGCGTTTTTGTCTAAATTTGCGCCGCTACCGCCTAAAATCGCAAGCTTCGCATCGCCTCGCGTTTCGTAAGAGCCTAAAATCGCGCCGTTTTCGTAGAGATTTCCGCCGTAAAAAGCGTATTTCGTATCCCCAAGCTCGCTTGAAAGAACATAGGTTTTATCGCTTGCAGGCGAGTTTTTGCCCGCGCAGCCGAGCAGCGACAGAGCCAAAAACAGAGACGAGATAAAAAATTTCATCGCGAAAAATCCTTTAAATTTTAAAATTTTGCCAAATTTATGAAGCGAAAATCGGCAAAGCGAAATTTGCTAAATTTACCGCATTTACCGCGCGCAAATTTTAAATTTACTTTTCAAATGCCGCCGCTTTGCTCGCGCGGACGTAAATTTTAAAATTTTGCGCCGCTTGCAAAGGCTAAATTTAAAAGCCGCGCGCAAAACGTAAATTTAAACCGCAGCGTAAATTTAGCCGAAAAAATCGGCGCGAATCGGCTAAATTTAAAATTTCACGGCGCAGCTTTTATCGCCAAGCTAGTTGGCGCTTACTTTTGCCGCTTTTAAAATTTTAAATTTACTTGCACATCCTATTTTCCAGCTCATCCATAAGCGCAGCCACGTCATCGCCCACGAGCTCCATTAGCGCCGTTTGTCGCTGCTCACTTAAATTTTACGCGCCGATTTAAATTTTATAAGCCGCAAATTTAAAGCGACGCGAAATCCAAACAGCACTAAATATAATAGATGCTGTTTTTAATATTTTTGCCGTCGAGTTCGTTTTTGCGCCACGAGCTCTCGTCGTTTAGCACGATCCAGCGCTTCTCCTCCTCGCGGTAAAACCAGTCCTTGTCGATCTGATAGTAGATCTGACATCCCGAAATTTCGATGATATTGGCGATATTATTATCATGGTAGTTGTTCTCGTCAAAGTCGGTGAATGTGCGCTGCCCCATCTCGGCGTAGAGCTCGTTTAAAATTTGAAGCATCTCGCTTAGGCGCGTATCCATCTTCTCGACCTGAAGCCCAAGCTCGTTAGCCTCTCTGAATAAGATCGGATAGTCGTGCGACGGATAGCCGCTGTTTAGCTTGTCGCTGATAAAGGCGATCTTTTGCTCATCGTCGAAGTGATAGCGCAGAATTTCGCGGCAAATTTTAAGCGACAGGCTGCTTGCGCGATCGACGGCGCCGAAAACGAGCGGATGGATATATTTGTAAAGCTCCTTGTACGGATTCTCGTCGTTCGGGCGCTCATTGTTTTTCCAAAGCTTCACCACGCGGCTTAGCTCGTCCATCGAGACGTTGGCTTGGTCGTTGGTGTTCGTAACGGGCGAAAGCTCGTGTCGCAGCGAAGTATCGACCGATGTGAGGTATCCTAGCGGCCCCATTAAAATTTTATTCGCCCCAAGCGCCATCATCGTAGCCGCCGAAGCGCAGTTTGCAGGCACCAGCGCGATCAGCTCGTCGCAGTGGTTGCGTAGGATCGAGACGATCTTAAGCGAGGCGATACCGCTGCCGCCGTCAGATTTGATGTAAAGGTAGAGCTTTTCGAAATGCTTGCCTTTAAGATGGTCGTTGATACTGATCGCGTCGTTACCGCAGACGCTGCCCGCGCCCGAATTAAAATAGGTAAGCAGCGGCGCGCCCAGATATTTCTCGATATTGGTGATCACCTCTTGCGTTTGCTTCATCAAGATCGGCGGTTGCTTCGCCGCCTTTTTGGCGCCCTGCTTCTGCGGCTCTTCGTCTTTGGATAAAAATCCCATGGTTTTCCTTTCGTGTTGGTTTGGTTTTAAAATTTTAACTTACAAATATCGCGCAATCTATCCCGGTGCCACTCGATGCTCTCTTTAACCGTATTGCCTAGAGCTGTATGCGGGCTTTGCAAAAACGCCCTACTATTTTTTAGACTTGAGCCCACGTATTCGTAACGTGAGATCACGTTTGCGCTGGCGCTTTGCGACACCGAAGCCGAAAACGAGTATGAATAAAGCGGCGCGGAGGAAGCGTAGCCGCTAAAGTGCTCTTTCAGGCTTACGAATTTACCCTCCGTAAAGGCCTTGCAAACGCCGCCGCTTGCGGAATACTCGGCGATTCGCAGCTCTTTATTGGGCGTAAAAACGTAGATCGTAAATTTATTTAGACCTCTTTGCGAAATTTGATCCTTAGCCGTGCTGACTCCTCTTTCGTCCGTAAATAGATAGAGATTGGAGCCCTCCTTTTCATATCTTCCTAAGATTGCGTCATCTTTTAAAAGCATGCCGCCTGAAATTTTATACTCGGTGACGGTCTGCCCGTCATAGCTCATCATCACGGAATTTTCCGGATGCAGCTCGGCTTGTGAATACTTTACCTTCATACAACCCGCAAACAGCGCGACCGCCGCAAGCAGCGCTAAAATTTTGATTTTATCCATAACTCCCTCGAAGTCTATCTGCAAAAATCGTCCAAAACCATGGTTTTAAGACCCTCGATCGTCTTTTTGAAAAAACCAGCCACAGCCAAGTCCTCCGCTATATATTTCGCATCTTTGCGATCGACCGCTTTTTCAAAATTCATATTTTTATATGCGCTTAGTCCTTTCGGGCTCATATTTTGCACCGAGCTCTCGCTTTTTGAAATTCTACCGTCCGCATAAAGCCAATCGCCGTCTTTAAACATATTTGAAGTATAGTCGAAATTTACGTATCTGCCTGCATTATAGACGCTGCAAATCCCATCTTTGTGCCAAACGCTAAATACCATTGCCCTTTCGTCGTTAAAAAGATAGAATTTCATCCGCTTGGCATTCAGCGCAGACTTGTAGTTATTGCCGTAAGCTCTGCCCGTCTCATCGAGCACAAGCGTTCTAAGCTCGCCCCTATCCATAGAATACACGCCCAAGCTTCTGCCGTTTTCATACAGATCCTCACCCGCAAATTTATAGATCACGGTTTTGTTGCCGTCGTAAAATTTAAACTCCTTATCGCTCTTAGCCGGACGCAATACCCCGCATCCTCCAAGCAGTGCCGTCAAAACGGCAAAAACTATAAAATTTTTCATTTATCGCTCCTTAAATTCTAATCCTTTGCCGCACCTTATCGCCGTATCGCAAGCCCTACCTTAAAATTTCAAGGCGTTTTGCGCCCTCAAATTTTAAAATTTCGCCTTACTTCTCGCCGAAGCGCTCCTTTAAAATTTTATACGCCTCATTGATCTCCTGAAGCCTCTTCGTGCCCTCCTGGATGATCTCCTCGTCCGCGCCCTTGCCCATCAGGATGTCGGGGTGGTATTTTTTAACTAGTTCGCGATATTTTTTCTTGATCTCGCTAAACGTAGCGTCCTTGGAGAGCCCCAAAATTTCATACGGATCTCTTTTGCTTTTGGCGGAGCCTTGCGAGTCGCCCGAATAGCCGCCATATCCACTCGAATACCCGCCGTATGAGCCGCTCGAGCTTTGCGAGCCGCCATATCCGTAGCCCGTACCGCCGCCGTAACTGCTGCTTCCGTAGCCGCCGGTGCTTCTGCCGCCGTATTTGTCCCAATACCCGCCGCTTCTTGTGCTATAGCCGTCGTATTCGTCGTAAGCCGTATCGCTTTGAGTGCCGCCGTTTTCGTAATATGTGCCGTAAAAGCTGCGCTCAAAGGTCGCAAACATCTGACTTTGGATATGCTCGGGCAAGCCCAATCCGTCGCAAATCTGCGAGATCGTCCGCCGCTCTGCCGCGCTAAAACCGCGATCGACGTAGGCTAAATTTAAAAAGAAATAGATTAGCCCCGTTTTGCGGCTCGGACTCGGGCGGTAGGTTTGGTTATATTTTTCGGCAAGCTCGCGCACGTTTGCGAGGCTTTCTTTTTCGAGCTTATAGACGAGCTTCAGCGCCTCGCGTTCGCGCTCGCCGGCGCCCATTTGGCGCACCAAATCGTCCAAAATTTCGCTTATCATCGCAGCTTCGGACTCGCTTACGTGCCCGTCGCTTTTGGCGACCTTGGCTAGAAGCGCTACTAAAATTTTAGCCTCTCCTAGCTGCATTAGCGCCTTGCCGCGATAGCCGGAGTTACCGAGAGCCCCGCCGATCTGCGCGAAAATATACAGCGCGATTAAAAGGAATATGATGCTAAGCACGCGCTAATCTTCGCTCTTTACGATCTTGGCAAACTCGCCGAAGTAAATTTCTTTTAGCGCGTTTATGTTTTTACGGACGGAATTTATGCGAAACTCTTCGCCGCCGCTGATGCCTAGGCGCATCAAGCTTAGCCCATATTTTGCGGCCAGCTCTTTAAATTTCGCCTCGTCGCGCACGCCGAAAATCGCGCGCGAAAAGCTCTCATCGAAAATATCTCTACTATCGTCGCAGCTCATCTCAAACTCGCCGCCGATGCCGCCTACGCACGCCATCTTAGCTAGCGTAATCGCCACGCCGCCGATTCCTACGGAGTTTGCAAATTCCAAAACTCCGCTCCTGCCAGCCTCGATCGCGAAGTCCCACAGCGCGCGCTCTGCTTTTAAATTTAACTCAGGCAGGCTGCCTGCGACGCGGTTTTCCACCGCTTTCATATAAAGCGAGCCCGCAAAGACGCCCTTCGTATCGCCCGCCAGATAGACGCTCACGCCGCTAGCGCAAAAGTCGCTAGGGATGATCTCGCCCTCGTTTGTACCCACGCATACGATCGCGGGAGTGGGCTGGATGCTAACGCCGCCCGTTTCGTTATAAAGACTTACGTTGCCGCTGATGACCGGGGTATTTAGCGCGGCGCAAGCCTGCTTGATCCCCTCACAGCCCTGCGCGAACTGCCACATAACCTCGGGATTTTGCGGATTGCCGTAGTTTAGGCAGTCGGTGATAGCTAAGGGCGTCGCGCCGCTCATAGCGACCTTTCGCCCTGCCGACGCTACCGCGAGCGCCGCGCCTATGCGAGGATGGACGTAATTCATCCGCGTGTTGCAGTCCGCAGCCATCGCGAGCTTTACGCCGTTTTGCTTAACGCGCATCACCGCAGCGCCCAGCATACCGGGGCGCTTGGCGGAATTTAACCCTACGTTAGCGTCGTATTGATCGTAGATGTAGGATTTATTTAGTACTTCTGGGTCCTCAAAAATTTTATCAAACGCCGCGTCCAGCTCGCGCTCGCTTGCGCCGCAGCCGCATAAATTTTGCTGCGCGATCTGCGCCATATATGCAGGCTCTTTTATCGGGCGATCCAGCACGGGCGCAGCCTCGCTAAGCGGCTCGATCGGAATGACGCCCGCTAGCTCGCCGTACCAAAAAAGCTCCATCTTGCCGCTATCCGTCACCTCGCCGATGACGGCGGCATCCAGATCCCATTTGGCAAAAATTTCTTTGATTTTCTCCTCGCAGCCCTTTTTGGCGCAGATCAGCATACGCTCTTGGCTCTCGCTTAACATCAGCTCATACGGGCTCATCCCTGCTTCGCGCATCGGTACTTTGTCTAAGTTTAACCTCATGCCGCTGCCGCTGCGCCCCGCCATCTCAAAGCTGCTTGAAGTAAGCCCCGCGGCACCCATATCCTGGATACCCACGACGTAGTCGGTTTTAAAAAGCTCCAAGCACGCCTCCATCAGTAGCTTTTCGGCGAACGGATCGCCCACCTGCACCGTCGGGCGCAGAGATTTGTTCGCGTCGCTAAAGCTATCGCTCGCCATCACGGCTCCGCCGAGGCCGTCGCGACCGGTCTTAGAGCCCACGTAGATCACGCTGTTGCCCACGCCTTCGGCCCTACCGTAGAAAATTTCATCCTTTTTAACGATACCAAGAGCAAAGGCATTAACCAAAATGTTGCCGTCAAAGCTCTTATCGAAGCTCGTCTCGCCGCCTATCGTAGGGATCCCCATGCAGTTGCCGTAGTGCGCGATGCCCGCAACTGCTCCTTTTAGCAGATAGCGCTGCTTCCTGGCACTTTCGCTTCTTCCTCGCACCTCGCCGAAACGAAGCGAGTTCATATTGGCCTCGACGCGCGCGCCCATCGTAAAGATATCGCGCAGTATCCCGCCCACGCCTGTCGCAGCGCCCTGAAAAGGCTCGATGAAGCTTGGGTGGTTATGGCTTTCCATCTTAAAAACCGCGGCCATGCCGCCGCCGATGTCGATGACGCCTGCATTTTCGCCGGGGCCTTGGATAACCCAAGGCGCCTTGGTCGGAAAGCCGCTTAAGTATTTTTTACTCGATTTGTAGCTACAGTGCTCGCTCCACATCGCGCTAAAAATCCCAAGCTCGAGCAGATTCGGCTCGCGACCTAAAATTTTTAAAATTTTTTCATATTCTTCGTCTGAAATTTTATGTGCCGCTACTACTTTTTTGTCCATTTTCTCGCCCTTTTCGCCGTTAAATTTAGATCCCAATGATAGCTAAAATTTTCTATCATTTCGATTAATCTTCGCCCTTTTTAAGATACTTCTCGTAAAGTTTCGCCTCTTTTAAAAACGCGTAAAATGCGTTAATGTTTGCCGTGATAAATCCCTTGCGCCCGTCAAAAAGCGACCTACGCAAAATATACGATTTAAAAAATGCAAACGGATAGATCAGCAAAAGCTTCACAAGGCTCGGCCTCTTGCCCTTTTCAAAATCCCCCTGCGCGCGCAGCGTGGAGTAGTTATTGTTTTTCGTAACGAGCTCTGCGATCGGCTTTTCGCTAAAATGGTTGATGCAAAATTTGCTCTTTTTCACCGCGCCTTTTATGATCGAAATTTGCGCGTGCACGCCCATGTTCTTATATTCGCCGCACTCCTTGCGAAAGAAGCGGATGTGGGTGTTTTTATGCACGAGATTGGAGCATCTGCGCCCCAGCGAGTATTCATGAAATTTAATATCCAGCGCCGAGTAATCGCTCTGGCTCATAAACTCCTCTATCTCGCCCTTTAGCTCAGGACTTACCTCCTCATCGCCGTCGAGATTGAGAACCCATTCGTTGCTGCAGAGCGAAAACGCGTAGTTTTTCTGCACCCCCTCGCCCCGCCAGTCGTGGTGGTAAATTTTATCGGTAAATTTACGCGCGATTTGCAGCGTGGCATCGGTGCTGCCGCTATCGACGATTATGATCTCGGCAAAATCCGCCACGCTACGTAGCATACGCTCGATATGGCGCTCCTCATTCATCACTATCGCATAAACGGATGCTTTAATCATAGTTTGTTCCTTATCCTCGTAAATTTCAGCCAAAAATCAAAAAACCCCTCCGTACCCAAAATGCCGATACGCTTTACGGCGTATTTGTCGTCGCCCGCTTCGTAAAGCCCGCGCTTGACGACCACCGCGCCTTTGAAATTTGATCTGGCGATATTTAAAATTTCGTCGTTAAATTTACCGTAGGGGTAGGCAAACACCTCGCAAGGCTGAGCGCAAATACGTGCTACGCGAGCCTTGGATTCGATGATCTCATCTGCGGCGAGCTGCGGATCGCTCGCATAGGTAAGGTCTAAATTTACGTGGTGCATCGTATGCGCACCGAACTCAACTAGCCCGCTTGCCTGCATTTTTAAAATTTGCTCCTCGTCTAAAGCTTCCGCATCTAAAATTTTAGAATTCA
>NZ_CALKTL010000157.1 GCF_937997405.1 uncultured Campylobacter sp.
TTTATCAACGAAAGCTTCGATTTTTTAAGCAAAAACGAAAGGGAGTTTCGCAAAAACTCGGGCGCGATTTTAAACGCCATAAAGACGATCAGATAGGCGCGCGACCGCGATAAGATCTCAGCGAAATTTTACTTTAAATTTATGAAAAATTCTATCTCGGAGCTCGCGGAAAATTTTAATTTAAAACCCGCTTTAAATTTTATCTCAAATCAGGCGTGCGAGCGCACTAAAAACACAGCGTCCGGCGGTGCGATAAATTTTGCTCCCGCCCCCTGCCTCAAAAGAAATTTTAAATTTAAAGATGCGGCTGCCGAGTTAAATTTTATCAGCATAAGAAATTTAGAATTTTATCCCGCTTTGGCCGGTTTCGCTGTGCGCAATCGTGCCTCGGCTGGTTTTGCCGTGCGCAGTCTCGTCGCGTTCTATCCCGCTTCGCGCGTCAACAATATAGAAAAAAAAGCTGCTTTAAATTCCGCAACTCTTTTGCCAAATTTAAAGTCCGTGCAAATTCCGAGCTGCGCCGAAAGCAAAGCTTTAAATTCCGTAAATGCCTCCGCAATAAATCCTTATGGAAATTCCACAAAGAATTTCAAACGAAATTTTATATTAAATTGTGCGGAAAATTTTACTTGCAACGGCGCAAATAGCGCGAGTTCGCTAAATTGTGCAAGCGTCGTAGACGAGCCAAATTTAAGCCCCGCAAAAAACCTTGCCGATGCTCATACGCGACGCTCAAAGAAAAATTTTACTGGGGTTCTTGCAAACGATCCGGACTCCGCTCATACGCCGCAGAGCTTTGGATTTAAAAATTTAAAGGTGCTGAATTTTGCAGAGAAATCTAATTCGGCAGAGAATTCTAGCTCCGCTCGAAGCTTAAATTTCGCGCAGAATTTCGATTTCGCGCAAAGCTCTGATTCTACGCAGAGCCCCGCTGCCGCGCAAAATTCTGCCTCTACGCAAAACTGCACGCAAAGCTCGAATTCCGCGCAGAGTTTCGGGCAAAATTCTAATTCCGTGCAAAGCCATGCGCAAAACCCCGCTCCGCCTAGCAGGCTGTGGGACCTGGGGCTACTTTTCGTGGCGATCGTTTGGGGATGCACTTTCGTGCCGGTTCAGCGCGCGCTGCATAGCGGCGACGTTTTCAGCTTTTTGTTTTGGCGCTTTTTGG
This sequence comes from uncultured Campylobacter sp., assembly GCF_937997405.1. GTDB lineage: Bacteria > Campylobacterota > Campylobacteria > Campylobacterales > Campylobacteraceae > Campylobacter_B. The sequence goes on from NZ_CALKTL010000157.1 coordinate 1,169, forward strand.
TGGCGAGCATTTTCACTTACCTCGCCTGCCTGCACTTCGGCGTCAAATTTGACCGCGGCACGATAGGGCGGGGCGTGTTTTGCGGGCTGATGCTGTTTTGCGATTTTTCCTGCCAGACCATAGCGCTTGATTATGCGCTATCATCGACGGTGGCGTTTATTTTGGGGCTAAATGTCGTCATCGTGCCCTTTTTGATGCTTGCGTTTTTCAGCAAAAAGATCGGTGCTAGCGCCTTTGGCGGCGCGGTCGTGGCGCTTTTGGGGCTGTATTTTTTAAGCGGAGCAAGCGGCGCGGTGGGATTTGGCATAGGTGAGCGGTTGAGCTTGATTTCGGCGTTTGCATACGCGCTTCACATCGTATTTACGGGCGTCTGTGCGCGCAAAAGCAATCTCTACGGCTTTGTGATCGTGCAGTTTATCTGCGTCTGCGCCTGTGCGCTGATCGCGGCGGTTTTCACTCCTCACGCGCAGTTTGAAGGCGAGATAAAGGTGGTTGGAAATTTGATCTTTTCGCCGAGCTTCGATTTCGTTTTCGCGCTGGTTTTGACCTCGATCTTTGCCACCGTCGCGGCGTTTGTGATCCAAACAATGGCGCAAAACCGCGGCGTAAGCGAGATAAAGACAGTGCTGATTTTTGCACTAGAGCCCGTAAGTGCGGGCATTATGGGGTATGCTTTCGGCGAGAAGCTAAGCGCGCTTCAAATTTTAGGCGCGGCGCTGATACTCGCGGGCATCCTGCTTAGCGAGCTGGGTGGGCTTTTAGGCGCGAAGTTTGCTAAAGATCGAGCTCGCGAAAAAGCAGACCGAGGCGACTAGGATTATCGAAGCACCGCTGGTTAGATTGAGCTTAAAGCTCAAAATAAGCCCCGCCGCGCAGAAAAGCGCCGATAGCGCGCAGCTTATCGCCATCATCGAGCCTAGGCTTTTTGAAATTTTTTCGGCGATAAAGGGCGGGATCGTCATCAGCGAGATTACTAAGATTAGCCCCACGATCTGAATCGACGCGACCACCGCGAGGCTCGCCATCACTACGAGGACGTAGTAAAATACGCTCGTATTTACTCCGCGCAGCAGGGCAAATTCCTTATCGAAGCTGATCGCTAAAAACTGTCTGTAAAAGCACGCCGTAAGCGCCGCAAATGCCGCGCCGCAAATGCCGATGAAGATTAAATTTTCATGATTTATCGCTAGGATCGAGCCGAATAAAAAGCTCATCAGATCGGATTTGTACCCGGGCGTGAGATCGGCGAAGATTATCCCCAGCGCCATTCCAAACGCCCATATCGCGCCGATTACAGCGTCGAAGCGCTCGGTGTTTCGCAGCGTGACGTAGGCGATTAGCAGCCCCAAAAACAGCGCAAATACGCTAGCTCCCAGCACGGGCGAGATGCCTAAAAATAGCGCGATGCCGATACCGCCGTATGCGCCGTGCGCGATGCCGCCTGCGATGAAGCTCATGCGATTTATCACGACCAAAGAGCCTACGACGCCGCAGACTATGCTGACTAAAAGCCCGCCGAGTAGGGCGTTTCGCATGAAATCGTAGGATAGAATTTCAGCCATTTTCGCCCTCCTTGCAGCAGCATTCGTTAAGCGCGAGATCGACGGCGCAGAAGTGGCCGTGCTCGCGTCGCAGGTGCTCTAAAAATTCCGCTCTGCCTCCCGGATCGATCTCGTGGGTGTGCGCCGAGCCGTTTGCGACGTAAAGAGCGCGATTTGCGTAGTTTAGCGCGAGCTGCACGTCGTGGCTGATTAGAATTATGCCGCAGCCGCTCTCATTTAGGGATTTCAGAAGCTCGTAAATTTGAACCTGCCCCATCGTGTCGATGCTCGCTAGCGGCTCATCAAGAAGTAAAATTTTAGCCTTTGCGCACAGCGCCCGCGCGATGTAAACGCGCTGTCTCTGCCCGCCGCTAAGCTCGCTGATACGGCACCCTGCAAGGCCTTGCATGCCTACGCGCTCCAAGGCTTGCATGGCTTGCTCGCGCTCGGATTTACTGTAAAAGCCGAAAATTTTCTTATCTATCAGCCCCATTAAAACGACTTCGAGCACGCTTATGGGAAAGCTTTTGTTTATCGCGATGAACTGCGGCACGTAGCCCATTTGCGCTCTGGCAAGCGCGGGCGATCTGCCTAAAATTTCGATCGTGCCCGAGCTTGGTCGCAGCAGCCCCAAAAGCAGCTTCAAAAGGGTGCTTTTGCCGCCGCCGTTGGGCCCGAAAATAGCTAAAAAATCGCGCAGCTCGTAGCTTAAGTTTATATCTTTTAAAATTTCGCGTTTTTCGTAAGCAAAGTTTAAATTTTTTATCGTCACGTCCGCCATGAACGCCCTTTCGCCTAGATTTTGAAAGCATTTATTATAGCCCAAATTCGGAAAAATTGCCAAATTTTGCTATTATTACGAAAAATTTAAAGGCTAGCGGTGGAGAAAATCGGCGAAAAAACACATGAAAATAGCTGGGATAAAAAGTCCGAAAGTTACGCTAAATTTAGCGGTGAGCTGGGCAGTTTCGGCAAGCGGGTGTTTGAGATACTGCGCGGCTGGGGGGTGAGCTTTGCGGGCAAAAGCGTGC
>NZ_CALKTL010000158.1 GCF_937997405.1 uncultured Campylobacter sp.
TCGTTGATTATTTGCTTTAAAAGTCTAGTATATCAGTATTAAAGTATATTTTAAAATTTAAATTGCTACTGAAATTACCCCAACTTACTCCTAATTATAATTGAAAAAATTCTTTTAGCTTAAGGCAAAATTTCAATTTTATTTTAGGTAAGAATTTATATAATTGTGCCGAAATTGCATATATGGTAATTTTGCATGTTTAGTATTTTCGAAAGGAGAAAATATGGCGAATAAAGGCAAGGTCATATGCCCTTATTGTGGCACAGGCTGTCAAATCGAGCTGACTGCGGAAGACAATTATATCAAATCCGCAACCGGCGTAAGCGACAACCCCGTAAATCAAGGTTGTTTATGTTTGAAAGGTTATTACGGATGGAATTACGTAGGCTCTAGAGATAGGCTTACTACTCCGCTAATTCGTAAAAAGAATGGCAAATTTAGTAAAGACGGCGATTTGGTCGAGGCTAGCTGGGACGAAGCGCTTGATTTGGTTGCTAAAAAGATGCTCGAAGTTAAAAAGAAAAATACGGCGCCGACGCGATAGCCGGAAACTATTCTGCACGCTGTACGCATGAGGATAACTACGTAGCGCAGAAGCTACTTAGAATTTTAGGTACGAATAATATCGATCACTGCGCGCGCATTTGACACGCTCCGACTGTGGCAGGTCTTGCCAAAACAATCGGTAACGGAGCGGCTACAAATAGCTTCACGGAGATCGGAACTCACAGCAACTGCATTATGATGATCGGCTCAAACCCTGAAAATGGTCACCCGATCGTAGCTATGCACGTTCAAAGAGCGTTAAATAGAGGCGCTAAACTCATCGTCATCGACCCGGTTAAGACGGAATTCGCAAATCGCGCAGATATCCACCTCCAGCTTGAGCCGGAGCACAATATCCCAGTCATCAATGCTCTAATCCATGCTATTATCGACGAGGATTTGGTAAATCACGAATTCGTTGAGAAATACACTAAGGGTTTTGAATATGTAAAAGAGGCGGTTAAGGATTATTCGCCTGAGGCCGTAGCTAAATACACAAGGTTAAACGCTGAAGATATTAGAAAAGCAGCTAGAATTTACGCCACTACGCGACCTGCGGTTATCACGCACGGCATGGGTGTAACTCACTTCAACCACGGCGTGGGCGCAGTTTGCGACATTTCAAATTTAATGCTCGTAACGGGCAATGTGGGCGAGCTCGGAAGCGGCGATCTACCGATCCGTGGACAAGAAAACGTTCAAGGCTGCTGCGATATGGGAATGCTTCCTAACGTATTTACCGGCTATAAAGCCGTAACCGACGAGAGTGCCCGTGATTGGTTTGAACGCCAGTGGAATTTACCAAAAGGTCACCTAAACGGCAAGATCGGCATTCATAAAACCGAAGTGCCTGACGCAATTCTTGATGGTAGGGTAAAATTTTTCTGGACGATGGGCGAAAACCCGGTTATGACCGATCCGAACGCAAACCACTTCTTGCGCGCGATTTCGCAGGTAGAGATGTATGTGATCCAAGATATTTTCTTAACTGAGACGAGTCGCAAAGCAGATGTCGTGCTTCCTGGAGCTTGCAGCGGCGAGAAGGAGGGCACTTATGCTAACGCCGAGCGCCGCGTACAGCATAGCGAGATTGTGGTTGCCCCTCCGGGACAAGCTAGACAAGACTGGGCTATCATCTGCGAGCTTGCCAGACGCCTAGGACTAGGGGATTATTTCACATTCCAATCTCCAGAGCAGATTTGGGAAGAGGTGCGCAGGGTAGCTCCACACAATTACGGCGGAATGAGCTATTACCGCATCAAAAAATACCACGGACTTCACTGGCCGTGCCCTGATGAGAATTCTATGGGCGGACCTGCATTGTACCTTGATAAAAAATTCTTTACTCCGGACGGTAAAGGAAATTTCGTCCCAGTTCTATTCGTGGATGATAAGAGCAAGATCGAAAGCGCCAAAGAGGAATTCGCAAAGCGTATGAATATGCCGAAAGATTATCCTGTAATGGCGGGCTCGGTCGATGAGAAGACCGATGCAGAGTTTCCAATCCAGCTTCTGACTACGCGTAAGGTTTACGAGTACGCAGGAGGCGCGATGACTAGGCGCTCTAAGACTGTCGAGCAAGGCGGCGACGCGATAGGACCGATTGCGGAAATGAATCCGAAACTCGCCGAGCGATACGGAATTTCACAGGGCGATTTCATCGTCGCGTGGAGCCGCTACGGCTATATCGCGATCAAGGCGGACATCACCGAGTGTATAATGGATGGTATCATTCAGATGTCTTATCACTACTGGGAGAGCTGCTGCAACGAGCTAACTAGCGGCGGCTGGGATCTCATCGCCAAAACGCCTACGTTTAAGGCAGCGATTCAGATTAAAAAGATCGACGAAGAGGAATTTTTGCGTATTCGCGAGCTTAAGCGCATTAAGTTTCAGACCAACAAGGTCGTTTACGACGACTTCCACCACCATCCGATTAAATTCTAAGAATTTAATCTTATCCGTAGATTCGGGAGCTATGCTCCCGAATCTACTTTTTAACAATCAATTCAAATAATATGAAATTTTGGCGATTTAGCCGTCTTGCGATATTTTAAAGATCAAAAATTTCAAGAATTCAATAAATTTCGCGGTATTAATACGCTTTTTTGCGTAGTTGCACTATCGATAAAAGGGCATAGAAATTTATCTGCTATTTCATTTAATAGATGTGGCGGCAGAGACCAGGCATTCGTGATTTATCAAATCCTAATAAATTAGCCTTAATCAGAGCGGCGCAATGGAGTAAATTTTAAAGATAAGCATGATAATAAGGCTATTTTATCGCGACAAATCTTGCCAAATTACATTATTGATTAAATTTTAACGCGTGCAGGCTGATTTTATGCGAATTAGCCTATATTGCCAAGAAATGTCATAATTTTAATAACGCAAATGCAATTTTTGTAATTTTGATAGATGAATGCAAAAGGCTCATAGGCTTTTTTAAAATGCTAGACGCGGCTTTTAGTCTTAATGGTCGCAAATGCCGGTTTCTAGCATAACCGGAGTAGTTTCGCGCTCCGTCTGAAATCCATAAATTTTGATTTTAAAATTTTAGATTTAAAATTCCGAATTCCGCCGTGCTTGGAGCTCGGAATTTTTATAATTTTATTTTATCGCGTGTTTTTGGCGTTCTATTTTCACGCGGGAGCCCTTTGCTGCACTAGATAGCGCTGCTTGCGATGTTAAAGCTATTGCGCCAAAGCTTCTGCCTGCTTGCGAACCAGATTTATGAACTGGGCTCTGATATTGAAGTTATTGTGCCAAAGCTGCTGCGGCAGAATTCCATCTACTTTATTTAAAAGTAGTTAGAATTTCTGCCGCTTGTCGCACCTGAGTTACTTATTGTGCCAGATCTGTTCGTCGCGCCTTAATTTTTATCGCTCGCAGCACCCGCTTTACTTTGTCGCACTTAAATTTTTGCCGTCCGTCGCGTTAGAATCGCTTGCAGCGCCGTGATTTTCGCTGCTTGCAGAATCTGAGCTTGTCGTACCGCTAGGGCTTGCGGAGATTGGATTTGCTATGCTTTCGCCCGCGATGCCGCTTACGTTATTTATGTAGGCTACGGTGCTTATTTTATTCCATTCTCTACCGATTTTCAAAAATGCGCGCTGGCTGTCTAGGATCTCTTTAAACATCGGATCTTTCGCCGCTTCTTCGTCTAAGATTTCATTCGTTGCTTTTTTAAGCGCGGCTATCACGTCCGCAGGGAAGTCGCGCACCTGCACGTCCGGAAACTGCGCTTTTAGCTCTGCCCAAATGCGAGCGTTTTCGTAAAAGCCCTTATTTTGGAAGTTCTCGCCGGCAAGTCTTGCTGCAGCCTCTAAGATCGCTTGAAGATCCGCAGGCAGCTTCTCTAGCGCCTTTTGATTTACCAGCAGCTGGCAGTCTCCCATAGGCTCTTGCCAGCCTGTGTAGTAGTATTTAGCCACTTTGTGAAATCCAAGCGGCATATCATAGACGGGGCTTACCCACTCGACTGCGTCGATCGTGCCCATCTCTAACGCCATAAATAGTTCGCCCGTAGGCACCGTGTTTATAGTAGCACCTAGCTTGCTCATCACCTCTCCGCCTAGCCCCGGTATGCGGAATTTAAGCCCTTGCAGATCCGCGACCGAGTTGATCTCTTTTTTAAACCAGCCGCCCATTTGCATGCCGGTAGATCCCATCAAAAAGGTCTTCATGCCGTATTGCGCGAACATCTTATCATTAAGCTCTCGCCCACCACCATAATAATACCACGCGTGCTGCTCATCGGTAGTCATACCGAAAGGCACTGCCGTCCAGAGCATAGTTTTGGCGTCTTTGCCTTTATAATAATAAAGCGAAGTATATCCTAGATCGTATTGACCGCTTTTGACGAAGTCGAATATGCCAAAGCTTGCCTTGTGCTTGCTCGGTGTATCGATACGGATCTGAAGCCTGCCACCACTAAGGCTTTCGGCATAGTTTTTAAAATCCTCAGCAGCAGCGCCCAAAACGGGCGTAGTCGCCTCCCACGTACTAGCAAGTCTTAGGCGATAAACCTTATCGTCGCCGAAAAGCTGCGAGCCCAAAAGCATGAGACATGCAAACAAAAAAATCTTTTTCATTTATATCCTTTCATAAAGTTTTAAATTCATAAAATTTCAAAATTTAGCGCGCCGCCGGCTTAAAATTTAATCGCGTCCTGCGTCACTGCTACGAAATTCTGCTTCACGGTGCCTATTTTATCGATACGTTGCTTTCTATTCTATTTTACGACGTTTCATCTTATAGGCACTTTGCTTTGTAGACATCTTATTTCGCGACATTTTACTTCTTAGCGCCCTGCCCAAGCTTTTTTATTTTACAATGCCTGACTTTGCGACGATAGAGCGCCATGTTAGTTTTATTTCGCCGCGTTCGGGCGTACTTACCTACACCTGCATCATATCTAGCGATAATATTTTATCAAGCGCGCTTATTTAAAAGCTTCCGGCTCAGATCTATTTTGCTTAGAAATAACAAAAGTATCTTAAATGCCATCTTTGCGCTTTTGCAGATAAAATTCTCCTTTTCTTTCAAAGCGAGCTTTGTCATTATCGGCAAGCTTAGACGCTATGCCATTTTTTGATCTTAGACGGCAGAATCGTGCTTTTAAATTTAAAATTCCGCAATCTGCACAATCTTCGCGCCACACTGGCAAGCAAAGATTTAGCCTTTATATTTGAATTTTGCGCCTTAGTTGAGCGCAAAATTCCGCGCGGAGTTTTGATGCAAATTCCGCGCGAAGCCTAGATTAGAATTTTATGCAGAGCCACCCCGCGTTGTCTAAAATTTTTTGCAAAATTCCGTGCCGCAAAATGCACTTAAAATTTTAAATTTGCTATTGCGCGGAATTTCTTAGCGTAAATTCTAAGCCTTGAAATTTTGCTCTTGTTTGACAGCATAAAATTTTAAAACAAAATTCTACAGCCATCATGCCTTAAAATTTTATTCGCAAAGCCTACTTGCTAAATTTTAAAATTTTAAATCTAAACCCGCAAAATTCCGTATTTTAGAAATTCTATTTCGCAAAATTTTATCTCGCGGATTTATCACTCCATAAATTTCTGCGTTTGGTAAAATTTTGCTCCGCAAGTTTGCGCTTCGTAAAATTCTAGCTCGCAAAATTTCGCTTAAAATTTCGCGAGCTAGCCCTTATTTTCAAATAACTCCGCGTGTTTGCTACGCAAAAACTCTACCACGGCGATCACTTCGTCCGCGCCGCTAGCGTCCGAGTTCGCAAGCACCGTGTCGATGTTTTCGATATACAGCTGCGCCGCATCGGCGAGCCGCTCGCGCTTCACGCCAGCATAAAGCAGCATCGCGTCAAGCAGGATATTAATCTCGTAGATGAGGTCCTGCTCGGCGATTTTTTCGTCATTATTTTTCATCTTCTTCCTTTGAAATTTGGGTTTTTTTCTCGATCAGATCCACGATTTGCGCCTTTACGGCTTCGTACGAGCTCGCGTCCTTAAAGCCTGCAAACATCCCGCCGCTCGCGTTTACGTGCCCGCCGCCGCCGAGGAGCAGCTTTGCCATTTCGCTTACGTCGATCTTGCCGTCGGCGCGGAAGCTGAGTGTTTTTTTGCTCGTTACGTCGATGAAAAAATCGACATCGGGGTTTTGCGTCAAAAAGTCGTTGCCGATGACGCTTACGTTGCCGATATTGTAGGTCAAAATGCCCTTTTTATCGAGGTAGTCGATCGCAAAGCGCTGCTTTTGCGCGCTTAGACGGGCGACTACGAAATGCGAGACGAGATTGCTTAGCGTATCGTCGCGTTCGCTTTTAAAAAATTCTTTCTTTATGCCGTGGAGTGCACTATCTAGCGCGATGTGCGCGCTCGGCTCATTTTGAAATTTAAAAATTTTTTCTAGCAAGAAAAAGATATAATCCCTGCTCTCCCGCTCAAACATGATCTTATTGATCTCTTTCGCGCCCGAGACCATGCCGAGGCAGACCTTGCCGAGCTCAAACTCGCTCTCGTCTTTCAGCCAGATGTCCACGGCGTTTACGATGCGCACGAGTTTATCCAGCCGCGGCGAGCCGCCGAACATCGCGCTGAAAAAATCATAGGTGATCTTCGTGGCGCAGCGCGATGAATCCAAAAAATACCACGGGAATTTTTTCGCGCACTCAAGTCCGCTTTGATGATGATCCAAAAGGATCACGCGGGCGTTGCGGCGCGCCAGTTCGCCGCTAAATTTCTCGCACTGCGCGGGTAGTAAATTTAGATCGGTGATCAAAACCAGGCTTTTCTCGTCTGCGTCTGCGGCAAGCCGCTCGTCGATGCGAGCGAGGATGAGCTCAAATTTTTCGTTTATCTCCTTGCCGTAGTTGGCGTTGAAAAATTCCACGTCTGTCAAATAGTGCGCCGCGACGAACTGCGCGCCGTAGCCGTCCAGATCGGTGTGGCTGAGGTGATATATTTTCATTTGCGCTCTTTGCCGATGATATCTGCTAGCGTGATTGTATCCATATACTCATCGACTTTCTCTTGAAGCTCGCCAAACATTAGATTGACGCGGCACAGCGTGCGACCGTTCGGGCAGGCGTCGATCCCCTCGGCGGTGCAGTCAAATACCGTCGCCTTGCGTCTTTCGGCGCTTTTGATGATCTCGCTTAGCGTGATCTCGTCCGCATTGCGCGCGAGTACAAAGCCGCCTTTGGCGCCTTTGAAGGAATTCAAAAGTCTCGCGCGAGCCAAATTTTGTAAAATTTTAGCCAAAAAGCTGCGTGAAATTCCAAGCTCGCTAGAGATCGAATCGACATCCATCGATTCCTCCTTACCCGCGATGCAGATCATTGAAAGCAGGGCGTATTCGCTTGCTTTTGTAAAAAGCATTTATTCTCTCCTTTGGTCTGAAAGCGTGCATTTTACACAAAGAAAGCAAAAATTTAGGTTAATTAAGTATAATCGCTTCCTATTTTACCGATCAGGAGGTCATCATGGCTTTAGACACGGCTCAAAAGGCACAGATAGTTGCGAAATTCGCTAGAAGAGAGAAAGATACAGGTTCTGCTGAGGTGCAAATCGCGCTTCTTACCGAGAGGATCACGCTTCTTACCACTCATTTGCAAGCAAATCCGAAAGATTTTTCATCTCGCTTAGGACTGCTAAAGCTAGTAGGTCAGCGCAAAAGAATGATGAAATATCTTAAAAACAAAGACTACGCAGTTTACTCTAAGCTCGTTAGCGAGTTAAATTTAAGAGATAAATAAGCTTCTTTGCTCGCGGCGGCGTTTATTTCGTCACTGCGATTTATACACGGCGTCCGTCAAACGACGGACGCTTTTTTTGTGCTCAAAATTTCGGCTTCCGTCTCGCTTACGAAATGTTTAAATTTATTTGGAATTTTTGAAGGTTGGCTAAATTCAGTACGGATGAGTAAATTTAATTTTAAAGGATTTTTGTGGGTTATTTCCACGGTATCGCGATTGATGTGAAAAAAGAGTCCGGATCCCACACAGACAGCCCCGCAGATGCGGGTATTTCTAATGATGCAGCTTATGCAGCGGTATGACAATTTCGATTAAAAGGGCAGGGCGCGGACGTTTTTAAAATAAAAACGGACGATGGTTTTTATATTTTTAAAGGTGATGAAATCGCCGGCTATGCTCCCGCTAGCCATGATAGCAAAGAAAAAGAATGCTTAAAAAATGTCTCAAAAGGTGTAGATACCTTAGGCGCTTATCGTTGCCTGAGCCCATTTTGCCGGCCGGGAGACACGGAGTGGGTTATATTGTGACCGATATAATAGCTTGCGTCGTATTTTGTGTCGCCGGAAATTTCTTTATCGGCGGCTATATATGGGGACTTTTAGCTTTTGCTTTGTTCGCGATTTGGAATGATTTTTTTGAACGTAGCGATTTCCAAAAAGCTATGAAAAAATACGAAGCAGATAGAGCTAAAAAGATCGAATACGATGAGTTTATAGCAAGCTTTGAAAGACGCGTCGCAAGTGAGAAGATCGATGAAAATACCGGGTTGATCACTAAAACAGAACCGAATAAATAACGCAAAATTAAGAATTTTATCCTTTTTAAATGTGCCACTGCGCTCGCTATGGCGTATTTAATCGATGAAAATAGCTTTAGTGCAGCAAAATTTTATATTGCAATGCGATGTTTGCTTTGCAAATTTTCAAAAATGCTCGCTGTTACAATTTAAAACTTAAATCTTTTGGGCATAATACTCATTATATCTACTCGCTATTTAAACGCCGCGAAGCTCATAAAATTCGCCCATTTAAAGATACTCTCGACGCGCTTAAAGCCCGCGCTTAGCGCCAAGGCGCGGTTTTCTGCCTCGGTGTAGGGCACGAGGACGTTTTCAAGCGCCTCGCGTTTTTGCGCGATCTCGTAGCGCGAATAGCCCTGCGCGCGCTTGTAATCCTCGTAAATTTCGATCATCTGACGCGCGAGCGCAGGCTCTTCGTAGATAATCTTTTCGCTAAAGATCAAAACCCCGTCCTCGCGCAATCCGTCGTAAATTTTACTCACGAGCGCGGCGCGGCGCGGCGGCCTGATGAACTGCAAGGTGTAGTTTAAAATCACGGCGTCGCAGTCTTCGAGGCTCGCATCCAGCACGTCCGATACGCTAAGATCGAGCTTCGCGCCGAACGCTGTCGCCTTGGCGCGGGCGTTTTGTATCATCGCCTCCGAGCTGTCGATGCCGCACAGCCGCAGATCGGGGCGCAGCGCAAACAGCGCCAGCAGCGCGGTCGCAGTCGAGCAGCCAAGATCGATCACGCGCGCCTTTTGCGGCAGTATCCGCGCCAAAAGCTCGCTACTAAGCCGCGTGCTGGCCTCGTAAAACGGCACGCTGCGGCCGATCATATCATCAAAAACCGACGCGACGCTAGCGTCAAACTCAAACTGCTTTTTGATAGGCTCTTTAAAAATTTCGTCTTTCATCCGTTTCCTTTTAATTTTGCTATTTACGCAGCACTCGATTTATACTTCCTACGCATGCTAAACGCAGAATTCTCACGCCGTGTTTTCTGCACTTACGCGACACTCGACTTGCGACCGCTACGCATGGAATTTTTGCGCTTAGTTTGCCCCGCGCGAAGCATACCTAAATTTTAAACGCAGCATGAGCGCTTTTAATGCGAGCGAGCTGCATCCCAGTTTGCGCCCAACTTCTAGCCCAGATACGCTCGATGCATGGTTAAATTTCACGTCTTGCTTGACAGACCCTGAAATTCCGCGCCGCGCGAATACATCCTTAAAATTTTACTCCGTATTTTCGCAGCATTAATTTTACGTCGCCAAATCTCACGCTACCAAAACAGCTTCTTTAAATTCTTTAATTACGAACTTAAACTAAAAGCATAGTCAAAGCTTTATTAGTAGAATTTCACGCCTATTTTGCGATTTTACGCGCCGCTTTTGTGCACACTTCCCATATGGCATCGCAGACGCAGACGGTGCACCAAGCATCCTCGGAGGCAGGCACACGACTTTTATACGGGACGACGCAGACGGCTCATTTAATGCGTCGTAGATGCAAAACGCGGGCAGACGCATCAAATCAAGCGCACAGCCCGAAAATTTCATCTTTAAGCTTGCAAGCCGTAGATTAAAATTTGCGGCTTCGTAGTACCGCCTCCGCCTCTGAAGCGTCTTTTAAAATCTGCTCTTTAAGCCGCGCTAAATCGCTAAATTTGCGATTTTCACGTAGGAACTTTATAAATTTCACGCAGACGAATTTCGCGCCGCTGTTTTTGTCCGCAGCCTCTAAAATTTTATTTTCGGCGTCCAAGCTCTCGTTCGCCGCAAAATTTCGGGTAGAAATTTCGGCCGAATTACGCGCCGAAATTTCATCTAAATTTTGCGCAAAATGTGCAGATTGTCCCCCACAGCACGGCGCGCGATCTTGTGCGGAATTTAAACCAGCCTCAAAGCTTGCAAAGTCCCCCAAAATGTGAGTTTCAAGCGCGAAAGCCCCGTCGGTGCTGAGCCTGTGCCCCAAGAAGCTCACGCTTGCAAATTCCTTGCTTCCAGCGCGCGCCAGGGTCGCATACACGCCGCTTTTTGGCATAAAATAGCCGCTCGCATCAAGATTTAGCGTCGCTACGAACTCCCGTGCCCCGCGCCCTTGACCGCGTACGATCCGTCCGCAGATCTCGTAATTTCGCCCTAAAAGCTCCGCCGCCTCTTCGCACCTTCCGCGCGATAAAAGCTCCTTGATCTTACTTGAATGCACGCCGCCGCCGCTTAAGCAAAACTCCCCTAAGACGCAGGTTTGCCCGCGAAATTCGCGCCGCAAAAACTCCACTCCGCAGGCTCGATCGCGCCCGAATCTAAAATCCTCGCCGACGACGATTTTTTGTAAATTTATGAAATTTTGCTCTAAAAGCTCGATGAATTCGCCTCCGCTTAGATTTTTGATTTTGCTAAGTTCGCAGTAAAAGAGCTTTTTCTGCGTGTAGGCGCCGCGGGACGCGAAGGGGGTGAGCTTTGCGTCGCCGCCCGCTAGGATCACGATTATCGCGCCGTGCTCGCCTAAATGCTCGAATAATTTTTGATGTCCAAGGTGCATGCCGTCGAAGTTACCGATCGCTACGGCGCGCACATTATCGCGGTTTGCGCCTTGCAGCGTTGCGAAAATCTCGCCACGTATGAACTGCTCGCTTAGGCGCGCACGCAGCACTTCCGCACAAGCAGGAAGCGTGCCCTGGACTTGCGCGTCTACGCCATTGCCGCAAGTGCCGCCATAAGCCGTTTCGTTACTGCAAGCGGCGTCGGTATTTGCTTCATCTGCGCGGTGCGCATCGCCGGTTTTATTTTCATTGAGCTCTTGCCTTGGGCGTTTGATATTTTGAGATGAATTTTCTCCATTGCTTGTGAAATTCTGTTCCGTAAAATTTTGCAAGTTGGAATTCTGCGCTACGAAATTTCGCTCTTTAAAATTCCGTAGCGAAGCCCCTGTATGGTCTTTACCTAATTTTTGATTAGCCATTATTTCTGCTTCGTCCAGACGATTTTTTTGGTGTCATAGCCGCTGTGCTTCGCCTTTTTTAGATAAACGATGCGGATCGGCTCAGGCAGGGTTTTGGTGCGCGAGAGGATATACAGCTCGCTCGTATCGGCGCCGAAGATCAGGGCGTAGCGATAGTCGCCGTCCACCTGCGCCACGCGGTAGAGGGAGTCAGAAATCAGGCCTTTTTGATAGAGCAGGCCTACGTTTTTATCGCCCGCAAACTCCAATACGTGCTGCTCGTTTTCGATTTTGCCCGAGCTTGTTTTGGCGGTTTTTAAAAGATTGATCGTGGAGTTTTTATCGATGAAGCACTCGTACGCGGTGTTTTGCAGCTCGCTACCGCCCTTCATACGGGCGATTTCGTACCAGCCGCCGCTAAATTTAGAGATGTCGAAATTTTTTACCAGCGGTGCTTTCGGGCTCAGGCTTTTGGCGCATGAGCTCAAAAAAACGGCGCCTAGCACCAAAATAATCAAATTTTTAAATTTCATCGTTCATCCTTTTTAGAAGATAGAAAAATTCTTGATTTCCTTCTTTGCCCGTGATCTTACAGGCGCCAGAGTGCAGCACGGCAAGGCCTAGCTCGGCGCATAGCCGCTCAAATTTCGCCCGCGCGCCGCGCGCTACTTTTTCGTCCTTAAGCACGCCTTTTTTATTTCGCTTCGCCTCTGCACCCACCTCAAATTGCGGCTTAAATAGCACGATGATAGCGCTTTTTGCGAGGCTAGTGAGGCTTTTTAAGATCAAATTTAGCGAGATGAAGCTCACGTCGCAGGTGATGAGATCAAATTTTTTCTTGCTTATAAACTCCCTAATGTCGGTGTTTTCGCGCACGATCACGCGAGGATCGCGCCGCAAAATTTCGCTTAGCTGCGAGCTGCCGACGTCAAGCGCGGTCACGCTCTTTGCGCCGCGCTGCAATAAAATCTGCACAAATCCGCCAGTGCTGCTGCCCACGTCCAAAACATCGGCTCCCGCTAAATTTAAAATATCTTTTTGCAAGGGCTTTATTTGTACCGGCTCCGCGCCGCCTTCGTTGCGGCACGCGCCCGCATTGCCGCCCGATTTGGAGGCTTTCGCCGCATTTAAAATCTCTGCCGTTTCAGCGTCTGCGTCCGTTTGCAAAAGTCCTGCCGTCTCGGCGCCTGTGCTCATCTGTAAAAATTCCACTGTTTGCTTGCCTGCACTGGTTTGTAAGAGCTCCGCCGTCTCGGCGCTAGTTTTTGCGGTACGGATCGCTTCGGTAGTCGCTTTTGCGATCTTTGCCGCCGTCGCGCTTGGAATTTCGGTCGTCTCGTTCGCGCCTAAAATTTTATCCGTAGCCGCAAAATCTACATTTGAAATTTGCGTCGTTACCTCACCCGCTCTTTGCGTCGCTGTCGATTTATTATCTGCGCTCTTTGCGCCGCTGCATGGCTTTGAAATTTCTGCCGCCGAGTTAGGCGAATTTGCACCGCAGCTTGCCAAAAGTCCGTTTTCGGCAAGTTCGTCCAAAAAACCCGCAAGCTTGAGCGCGCCTCTGCTTACATAAATTTGATCAACCGCGCTGATTTCGCCGCTCTGCTCGGGCGCGATCTGCGCGGAGGGCCTGTTTTGCACGGTGCCTCGCAGCAAAATTTTATCCTGTTTTATCAGCGAAGCGGCCTGATTTCTGCTGATTTTAAGCGTATTTGCGACGAGTAGATCAAATCTCATTTTGTCTTTTCTCCGCGTCGCGCGGCGGTGAAATTTTAAATCTCACGCAGTTTTTGCGTGAGCTTGAGCTTAAAATTTTATCGCGTGTAGTAAAACCTCGCGTAGCAGTACCGCAAGGCTCAAATTTTAACCCGCGACATGCCGTAAATTTAGCCATACCGCGTGTTGCAAATTTTAGCTCGCCGTGCGTTGTAAATTTGATCTCATCGCTAGCGAAAATTTTAAAATTTTTCCTATCGGCGCAGTGTTCGCGCGCCGCAAAATTTAAAATATTTTCGCTTGCAGTCGTATCTATCGGCGCTACGCCAGCCGTCTCGGCACCGCGGCAAGCAAAGTCCGCACGGCGTGCAGAAATCGCTTCTCGCTTTGTCGCTGTGCGCACCTCAAAGCCCTGTGGTCTTGCGCCGATTGCTCGATTTGTAGCTCTCGCTTCTGCCGTTAAATTTGACGTTCGTTGGCTTGGCGCAAAATTTTTAAAATTCTCGCGCTTCGTAAAACACACAAACGCCGCAGGACGGAGGTTTCTTTTGAAATTTAACCCTGCGCCGTTTGAGTGCGGGTTTGGCGCCAAACAAAATACATTCACTCGCCGCTCCCCGCAAGCGTTTGGGGCTCGCTCTTGCTAGGCGAATTTACGCCGGTCGTCGCCAGGCTTGCGAGCGCTTCAAACTCGCTCTCATCGATCACCCGCACGCCAAGTGACCGAGCTTTTTGCAGCTTGGAGCCCGCTTCTGCGCCTGCAAGCACGAAGTCGGTCTTGGCAGATACCGAGCCCTGCACCTTCGCGCCCATAGCCAAAAGCCTGGCCTTAAACTCGTCGCGCGGACGGCTGAGCGTGCCGGTGATGACGACGCTGCGGTCCGTGAAGGCGCTTTTGACGGTCTGCATCTGGGGCGCGCGAGGCGTGATGATTTCGCTTAGATTTAGAATTTTTTCGCGATTTATCTTGCAAAACTCCGCTAGGCTCCTTGCCATCGCCTCTCCAAAGCCCTCCAGCCGCAGAATTTTATCCTCGCTTGCATCTAGCCAATCTTGTCCGAACGCTGCGGCGATCTTGCGCGCGGCCACCTCGCCGATGTGTTCGATCCCTAAAGAAGCGATGAAGCGCTCAAGCGGCGCGTTTTTGCTCGCATTTATCGCGCCCAAAAGATTTGAAATTTTTTTATCCGCAAAGCCCTCAAGATCCGCCAAATCCTGCGCGCCGAGGGCGTAAATGTCGCTGATCTTTGAAATTTTGCCGCTTTCAAAAAGCTGCGTGATCGTCGCGTCGCTTAGCCCTTCGATATTCATGCATTTTTTGGAGCAGAAATAGATCAGCGAGCCTATCACGCGCGCCTTGCAATCGAGGTTTTGGCACTTTATGAGCGCGCCTTCGTCAAGCAATTTCTCGCCGCAGACGGGACAGCGATCCGGGCGCGAAATTTCGCTCTGCGTACCGTCTCTGCGCTGTTTGTAAACGCTCGTGATCTTCGGGATCACGTCGCCGCTGCGGATGATGCCCACGAAATCGTTTTTCATCAGCCCAAGCCGCGCGATCTCGTCGAAATTATGAAGCGTCGCGTTTGAAACGTTCGCGCCGTCGATATTTACGCTATCTACGACGGCTACGGGGGTTACCGCGCCGGTGCGGCCGACCTGTAGATTGATCTCGCGCAGCCGCGTTACCTTTTCGACTGCGGGGAATTTATACGCGACCATAAAGCGCGGGAATTTCACCGTATAGCCCATCTGTGCGCACTTCGAAAGCTCGTTTACGCGGATTACCATGCCGTCAAGCATCAGATCTTTGCTAGCGCGCATGCTATGCAGCGCCTCGTATGCACTCCTGATCTCGCTTACGCCCGTGCAGATACGGCAAAACTCGTCGCGCAAAAAGCCGAGACTGCGCACGAACTCCATTATCTGCGAGTGCAGCGCAAAGCTTAACGAATGCTCGCCGACCCCCCACGGGATAAATTTTAACTTCCGCTTCGCTACGATCGCGCTATCCAGCTGCCTCAGGCTGCCTGCGGCGGCGTTGCGCGGGTTTGAAAACAAGCTCTCGCCGTTTGCGGCGCGCTCGTCGTTTAGCGCGTCAAAATCGCTCTTTGCGATCAGCGTCTCGCCACGGATCTCGATCCTTCCCTCGTATGGGATCTGAAGCGGCACCGATTTGATCGCTCTTGCGTTTTGCGTTACGTCCTCGCCTATAAGCCCGTCGCCGCGCGTCGCCGCGCTTATCAGCACGCCGCCTTCGTAGGTCAAATTTAAGCTCGCGCCGTCAAATTTCGGCTCGACGTAAAACTGCGCGCCGCCCTTCTCGCCGCGAGCTAGCCACGCCAAAAGGTCCGCGTCGTCGAAAATATCCTCCATCGACCACATCTGCGCGCCGTGAGCGAGTTTGGAAAAGCCCTCGCTGATCGCGCCTCCGATGCGCCGCGTAGGCGAGTACGGCAGTGCTAGCGCGGGATTTTGCTCCTCGAATTTCTCTGCTTTTGAATAAAGCTCGTCATACTCCTCGTCGCTCGCGATTGGCTTATCGTCGGTGTAATATGCCCGCGCCCACGTATTTAGCGTATCTACTGCAGATCTGTATTCATCGTAATTCATCTTGCGCTCGCATCTTTAAATTTTAAAATTCCGCGCGCCATTAGAATTTCATGCGCCGTTAGAATTTTACGCTCCGCGGCGAGTCTGTGTACTTGAATCGCTGCGCCGCACAACGAGTAAATTTTAAATTCCATTGCCGAACTCCTTTAGCGCGCGCTCGTAATCAGCCGGCGTGTCGATGCCGATGCTCGCGGTTTCGATGCCTAGCATTGCGATCTTCTCGCCCGCGCTTATGGCGCGAAGCTGCTCGAGTTTTTCGGTATCTTCCAGCGCTGAGGCGGGCAGGGCGCAAAAGCGCTTTAAATTCCGCACGCTGTATGCGTAGATGCCGATGTGTCCGAGGTAGCATTCGCATGCCGTGCGCGGGTAGGGGATGAGTGAGCGCGAAAAATAGATCGCAAAGCCCGCATTATCGAGCACTAGCTTGACTAAATTCGGATCCTCCGCCGCCTGAGGGCTTATGTATTTGTAGCAGCTCGCCATGAATGCGCCCTTTTGCGTGATCATGGCGTTGGCGAAATCTTTAAATTTAATCAAATTTTCGCTCTCGAAAAAGGGCTCGTCGGCTTGGATATTGATGATGATCTCGTTCTCCGCAAGCGCCGCGTTTGCGACCGCTTCATTGATCCGATCGGTGCCGCTTTGATGCTCGCGCGCGGTGAGAACGGCGTCAAAGCCGTAATCTTGCGCGATCTTTAAAATTTGCGGCTCATCCACGGCGATTAGCACGCGGTCTGCCTTGGCGGCATTTTGAGCCGTTTTGATAAACATCGGCACGCCGCCGAACTCACATAAAATTTTATTTTTAAAGCGCGTCGAAGCAAGGCGCGCGGGGATTACTATCATTTTTTTATCCACTCCATTATGGCGTTTTTGATCTCGCTTTGCTCCACGACGCTAGAATGTACCTGCGGCGCGCTAAAAAGGCGCGAGATCTGCGGCGGAATGTCGCTGCGAAATTCCTTCGAAAGCGCGATCATATCAGCCCTTTCGTCCTCGCAAGCCCTGCCTTTAATCGCGCCGATCATCGACGGCGTAAATTTAATCCACTTCGCGGTCGAGATGACTAGATTTAGGCGACTTTCGTCAAGCAGCTTGAAGCAGGTCGCCGTGTGCGGATCGATCAGCACGCCGTGGCTGCTCTCTTGCTTGATAAATTTAGCGCACTGCGCATCGTCGCAAAAATCCGCCTCGAAGACCTCGCGCAGCTTCGCAAGCTCGCTCGCGCTAAGCTGATAAAATTTATCTCGCGCCAGGCTTTGCATCAGCTCGCTCGTGCGCGCATCGCCGAACATATCGCTAAGCAGCCGCTCGACGTTGGAGCTAACTAAAATATCCATCGCAGGGCTGATTGTGCGGATGAGCTCGCGATTTCGCAGATCGTAGATGCCGCGCGTAAAAAGCTCGGTCAGGATATTGTTCGCGTTTGAAGCGATCTTGATTTTGCCGATCTTTGCACCCATTTTTTTGGCGAAATACGCTCCCAGCGCGTTGCCGAAATTCCCGCTAGGCACTATGACGTCGAAGGTGTTAAATTTAGAGTCCGGTTTTGCGCTCTGTGCGCTGTTTGCGCCCGCTGCGGCGCCAAAATTTTTACCGCACGCCGTGCACTGATCGCTTTGCTTTAAATTTTGCTCGGGGCTCAATACGCCGTGCTTTGAAAAATAGATGCTAGCGTAGAGGTAGTAGATGATCTGAAATAAAATCCTGCCGAAATTTACCGAGTTTGCGGCGCTTAAATTTAAATTCGCCCGCGCGAGTTCGTTTTTGAAATCATCATCAGACAGCAGCGATTTTAGCGCGCGCTGCGTATCGTCGAAGTTGCCGCGCACGCCTAAAATTTTAAGATTTGTCGCGCTTTGTTTGACCATCTGCTGGCGCTGTATCTCACTCGTGCCGCCCTGCGGATAGAGGCAGACCGCTTTGATGTTTTCGTCGTCCGCAAAAGCCTCCAGCGTCGCAGGCCCAGTGTCGCCGCTCGTGGCGCACATTATTAAAAATTTTTCATTTCTGGATTTTGCGATGCTCTTTAAAAGCGCGCCGAAGGGCTGTAGCGCCATATCCTTAAACGCAAGCGTCGGGCCGTGATAAAGCTCCAAAATATAGGCGTTTTCGCTTAGTTTTTTGATCTGGACGGGGCAGGCGGGATTTTCAAATTTATCGTAGCGCTTTAGCGCGCTCTCAAAGACCTCGCTGCTTACGTCAAAATCGAAGCTCTCGATAATTTTAAGCGCGATCTGTTTGTAGCTCAGATCTTCGCACTGCTTAAAAAAATCCTCGCTCAAAAGCGGCAGCCTCTCGGGGCTAAAAAGCCCGCCGCCGCTTGCGCTCGGATTTAGCAGCGCGTAGCTAAGATCCGCTTTTTGCGAAAAATCTCTCGTAGAAACCAGTTTCATCTTTTTCCTTTTTAAAATTTTAAAATTTACGCCCGCCCAGGCGCTTTAAATTTGATCGCTTAGGTCGCTTGCACGGATTTGCGGCATTGCTGCTTTAAGCCTGCCGCCTCCGCGTCCGCGCCTAAATTTCTTCCTTTATCAAACTTCCTATGCCGCCGTCGGTGAAAAGCTCAAGCAGGATCGAGTGCGGAATTTTGCCGTTGATGATATGCGCGGCACTCGCGCCGTTTCGCACGCATTGCAGGCATGCATCGACCTTTGGGATCATGCCGCCTGCGATCGTACCGTCCTTTTTAAGTTTCGAAATGAGCGCGGCATCGAGCTTGCTGATCAAATTCCCCTCTTTATCGAGCACTCCGTCAATGTCGCTTAAAAATATCGCCTTGCTCGCTTTTAGCGCGGCTGCGATCCTGCTAGCGCAGAGATCGGCGTTGATATTAAAGCTCACGTTTTCGTCCGTCTCGCCGCCCGCAAGCGGAGCGATTACCGGCAGATAGTCCTTTTGCAGCAGGTCGTTTATCAGTTTGGTATTTACCTCGGTGATCTCGCCTACGAAGCCGTATTTTTTCTCATCAAGGAATTTTGCCCTCAAAAGCCCGCCGTCCTTGCCGCTGATGCCGATCGCAGGCGCGCCGTTTTGGTTCAAAAGCGCCGTGATCTCTTTATTTACCGCGCCGCTTAGCACCATCTCGGTAATTTCGATCGCGTCTTTACTCGTTACGCGAAGTCCATCGCAAAATTCGCTCTGCACGCCGATCTTATCCAGGGTCTGATTGATCTTTTTGCCGCCGCCGTGCACGACGATGATCTTGATGCCGACCATATGCAAAAGCACGATATCGCGGGCAAAATCAAGCTTGAGCGTATCGTCGGTTTGCGCCGCGCCGCCGTATTTGACGACGAAAATTTTATCTCTAAATTTACGGATATAGGGCAGCGCGGAGATGATGACTTCGGCGGTTTTGCTCTTTTTTATCATAAAATTCCTTTAAAAACCTTATTTTATCATAGCTTGGTTTATGTAGTTTTGAATTTTGCGGATAAAGTTTTCGCTTAGCTTTAAATTTAACAGAATCACCGAAATTTCCGCGCTCAAATCCCTTAATTTCACGTAATCTTTCGCCGTGCAAAGGATATGCTCCACGCCCTCGCGCCTTAGCAGCTCTAAAATCTGCTCTTTTTTGAAATCGTAATGATCGGGGAAAAATGCGTGAGCTTTTGCAAGCGGTAAAAACTCTTGCAAGCGCCAAGGTTTGGCGATAGCGCTGATTAAGATTGTGCGGGATTTTTCAAAACCAGCCTCTTTGGAATTTAAAATTTTATCCGCGGCGGCGGGGTTTAAATCCGAAATTTTATCCGCAAGATTTGAAATTTCATCCGTGCCGTTTAGAGTGCCTTGCAGATCCGCCGCCGAAACGATTTTAAGCTCCTGCGAAATGTCGCTCGGAGAGGGTATAAAATCCGCAAATTTATAAAAAAACGGCGGGTAGCGATACGCGGCGAAGGGCAGGCAAAAGGGCAGCTTCGGCGCGCTTTGCGGGCGTAGCAAGATATCAAATTTAGAGATATTAAATTTAGAAAATCCGTCGTCTAGGATCACGAGCTCAAAGCCGAGAGTTTGCGCGCGCAATATCCCTGCGGCGCGATCTTCGCTAACGATCACGTTTGCGCCGCGCAAAAACAGCGCGTATTCCATCGCCTCATCTCCGCTTTGCCTCACGTCGCAAAGTATCCGTCCGCCGAGCGCTACTTCGAGCAAGCCTCTACTTTTTCGTCCGTATCCTCGAAGGATGATGCAGGTTTTAAACTCCCCGCTAAATTCTTTAAAAAGCGCCCGCACCAGCGGGGTTTTGCCGCTTCCGCCGAGGGTTAAATTTCCGACGCTGATTATTGGGATTTTAAATTTTTGCGGCTTAGCAAAGAGCCTTTTTAGGCAGACGATAAGCGTATAAAGTAGCGTTAAAGGCGCTAAAATTACTCCGAGCGCAAGCCATGCGGGGCTCGGGTCGTATAGGTTTCGCTCGATTAGGAGTTTAAACACGATTTTGCGCTATCTCTTTGATCTGCTCGCAGATGTAGCTCACATCGTCGTCGCTAAGCGCCGTGTAGATCGGCAGGGATAAAATTTGCTGATAGTTTTTAAGCGCATTCGGAAAATCATTGACCTTGTAATTATATTTGCTTTTATAGTAGCTTAGCAGATGCACCGGCACATAGTGCAGCGAAACGCTCACTCCGCGCGAGATCAGCGCTTTGGCGAAATCGTCGCGGTTTTTATCGATCTTTACGATGAACTGAGTATAGATATGCTCCTCGCTGTCGCTTGGAAGCGTCACGTGAGGGCAGTTTGCGAGCTGCTCACGGTAGGCTGCGGCGATCTGCTTGCGGCGCTTTATAAAGGCGTCGGTTTTTTCAAACTGGGCGATGGCGTAGGCGGAATTTATGGCATTAAGATCGTATTTTTGACCGATGCGATCGACGTCGTAGGTAAAGGACATATTGCCGTCTTTGTAAAAGGCGTCTCCTACGATGCCGCCGTTTCTTAAAATCTGCGCGGCGCTTGCGATCTCATCGTCGTTCGTGACGAAAAAGCCCGCCGTAGAGATTGCGTCTTGCGCTTGAGGATTAATCTGAAAGCACGATATGAGCGAGCTTTTAAGCGCTCCGATTTTTGCGCCTTTATAGGTAGCGCCCATAGCGCGGCACGCATCGTCTATAAGGACGATATTTTCGCTTTTGGCGACCTCGCTGATGGCGTCTATATCCGCAGCAAGCCCCGCGATGTGCGAGATGAAAGCGCATTTTAGCTTCTTGTGGCGGTTCTGATCTATCGTGCGAGCAAGGCTTTCGCTCGTGATATTAAAGCTTATCGGATCGATATCTACGAAAACGGGCTCGGCGTCGAAGTGGCGGATCACTTCGGCGACGTTAGGGAAGGAATTTACGGAGCATAAAATTTTATCTCCGCGCTTAATATCCATCGCACAAAGCGCCAGATGCAGCGCCGTCGTGCCGCTCGTAGTCGATACGGCATGCTTTACGCCGAAATATTTACAAATATCCTCTTCAAAAATTTCGCTATATCTTATATCGCTGTTGTAGAGGGCGCTTTTAATTAAGTCTTCCTCTTTTTTATCGATTTGAGCCTTATAAAACGGTATCTCTTTCATAAATCTCTCCTTAGTGTGCGGGCTCTATGCGGGCGACCGCGGGCGCGCGAAGCTTAAAATTATTTTTAAGAATTCTACGGACGATAAATTTCACCAGCTCTTGATTGTGGTGCGAGTTTTGCAGATATTTTAGATCGTTTGAGGTTATTTGCTCGCCTGAGCGAAATTTCGTCCGCAGCGTTTCGTGCGAAAAAATATCTCTTAGCACACTATCTAAGATCTCGTAGCTGTATCCAAGCTCACGTTCGTCGCTTTGATTTTCCCATAGATCGGCGCTGGGAGCTTTTTTTATGATCGCATCGTCTATGCATAAAATTTTTGCAAATTTAAACAGATCGGTTTTTAAAATTTCGCCGATCGGATTAAACGCGCAGGCTAAATCTCCGTAAATCGTGCCGTAGCCGAGCATCCTCTCGCTAAGATTGCTCGTGCCTACGACTACTCCGCGTTTTTGCGCGCTGTAATCATAAAGTAAGCTCATTCTCACGCGCGCGGCGAAATTTCCGATGCGAAGAGCGCTTGCGCCGGGATTTAAAGCGGTAAAATTTTCTACAAACGGCGCGATCTCTTTGATCTCGTAGGGGATATTAAAGGATTCGCAATGAAAGATCGCGTCTGCCATATTTTCTAAATTTGAACCCGCGCTAGGCAGGATAAGCCCGTAAGTGGGGATCTCGGTAAGCGCACAAAGCGCAGAAACCACGGCGCTGTCAAGCCCACCGCTGATACCCACTACAAAGGCGTCCGCACCCGTTTCATCGAGTCTCTCCGATAAAAAATCGGTCAGTTGCGGCAGCAAATCGTCCAAGAACATAATATTTAGCCTTAAAATTTTACGTTAAATTGCGCGAATTTTAACTATTTTTGGCTAAATTACGGCTTTAATTTAAGCTTAAAAGGAGGATTTAAATGCAAATTTTAAAAAAAGCTTTCGGCGAATACGTGACGAATTGCTACATTCTAAAGGGCGAGCAGGGCGATTTGGTGATCGATCCGGGCGAGGGCAGTTTTGATTGGGTGATGCAAAATACGGGAAAGATCGCCGCGGTTTTGAATACGCACGGGCATTTCGATCATGTTTACGACGACGCCAAGCTGCAAAGGGCGGGCGCTAAAATTTATATCCACGAGGATGACGCCTTTATGCTACGGGCGGATCCTTTTGAGACGATGCCAGAATCCATAGAAGCGGATGTGCTCATAAAAGGGCAGGAGCAAAGCTTTGAAATAGCGGGCTTTAACGTTAAATTTAGCCTTTTTGCAGGACACACGCAGGGCAGCTGTATGATAGAAGTGGACGGCGTTATCTTTAGCGGCGACGTCATATTTAAAGGCTCTATCGGCAGGTGGGATTTTCCCTTTTCAAGCGGCGAGCAGATGAAAGAATCTCTGCATAAAATTTTGCAGATAGAGGGCGATTTTACGCTCTATCCGGGACACGGAGCAAATACTAGTCTAGCGGCCGAGAGGCAAAATTTAAAATATTTTTTGCAACTTTTTGAGCGCTGATCGTTTAAATTTAACTGCGTTTCGCCGCACAATAAGCGGTAAAGCGGCGTGAAGCCGGTCGGCGTTAAATTTTTTATACTGCTTTGCTTGTGGGCGTTAGAATTTATGCCGCTTTGCTCGCATTGCAGGCGCCGAAATTTACCGCTTTATTTGAGGCCCCGGGCATTAAATTCTGCGCCCCGTTCGCACTATACCTGCGCCAGCGTGCAATGGGCAGATAAAATTTTAAAATTTACCGCCGCTTGATTAAATTTAGCAAAATTTCGCGCT
>NZ_CALKTL010000159.1 GCF_937997405.1 uncultured Campylobacter sp.
GCTTGATAAACGCCTTGCTCGCGCCGTAAACGTGGCTACCTGGATAGGGCCACGCGCCCGCAGTCGAGCCGAGGTTGAAGATATAGCCGCTTTTGCGCGCGATCATCAGCGGCAGCACCGCCTTGGTCGAATACAGCACGCCTTTGATATTCGTATCGACCATCGTCTCTAAATCCTCTACGGGCGTCTGCGCGATCCCCTCAAGCCCGAGCGCAAGACCTGCGTTATTTACGAGCACCTCGACGTCTTTGAAATTTTGCGGTAGCGCGCTTACAGCATCAAATACCGTAGCTTTATCGCGAATATCCGCGGCGATAATGTGCGTATTGCCTAGCTCGCCGGCTAGCTTCTGTAGCCGCTCCTTGCGGCGCCCGAGTGCTATGATCTTATAGCCCTGCGCGCTAAGAGCCCTGGCGATCGCCTCGCCAAAGCCGCTCGTAGCGCCCGTGATGAATGCTGTATTTTTCATATGATCCCCTTTGCGTAAAATTTTAAATTTAGCGCAATGATAACGCAAAACGGATTTAGAATTTATGAAATTTGTTCTTGCGGCGCGGGCGCGGATGAAATAATACGAAGACATTAGCAGGTTCTCTTGCGCACGAGTTCGCGATAGACAGCGGATTCGGCGAGCGCACGGGCTAAATTAAAATTTTGCATCGTTTGTTTTTCGCAGTTTGCTATAATTACCTAAATTTAGGAAAAAGGCAAATGAGCAAATTTATACGATTTATCCTTGTTAGTATCTGTGTTTGCGCCACTTATGCGGGTCTAAAATATGCTTTTATACTCTTTATCACGTGGCTAATGTTTAGTGGGGTATATTTTGACGGACCGGGTACGCTGCTCGCCATACCGCTCACGTTTCTAAGCTCATCGGTTATATTTGATTATTATTGTATTGCGCTGGGCTCTCATCTGCTCTTTTTATCGCTACTTAAAGGGCGTGGCGCAAAAACGCGGTGGATTTTGCCTTTATTTTTTCTCATAACGCTCGCGTTTTGTAGCTTTTGCGTCTTAATCGGACACGAAGATTATCAGCGTATAAACGCGCTTTTTGCACTCTTGCTTATCTCTCCATTTACGCTCATCGCATATGCCATCGTTACGACCGTAATCCTTGCCAAAAATAAAATTTCGGATTATTATCCGGTCTTAATCGCGATAATTTTTGTGCCCATTCATGCCGCCAGCATAGGGATATGGGGATTAGAACGGATATATTTTGGAGTATTTCTAAACGCGACGATACTGGGGATTTTTTATTTCACGGCGAAAATCGGGCGCGTAAATTTAATCGCACACAGACCTACACCCGACCAAATGCAAAATTCTAAAGACCGCGTTATCAAAACGATACAAAGCAGCGCGGCATTTTTAAACGACGATATTTTAAAGAAGTGCTAAATTTTATCCTTTTTAGGAATTCTAAATAACGCTTTCGTCGCGCGCTACAAGCTTATCTGCTCCCCGATAGATCTGTGCTTTACCGACAAAACCTTCAAAAACTGCGCCGTTTTGCCTTTTGACACATTGGCATCGCCATTTGATCAAATTTAAACCCAGCGCAATCTCGTCGTTTTTGATCACGCCGATTCCTTTATTTAGCACGTTTTGCGCGATTTGTTTAGCTTCTGCTAGCGAGTGCATCGCGAAGGTGCCGCACTGAAATTTATTCAGCTCGGGGATATCTTTTTGAGAGCTCACGCCCAAAATATCCTTCATACTCGCGCTCCACGCCGTCGCGATGGTAGGATTTGGTTTCAATAGCGACTAGCTCCAATAAAATTTTATCTGTCACGCACAAAGTCTTTTGCGTTTTTCGATTTAAAATTTGAGTTGCGAGAATTCCATTCTTCGTTTACGGATACTCAGAATAAATATTGTGGTTATTTTATACGTACAGAGTAAGATAAAATTTGTAGTTCTCAAGCGCGGCAAAATCAGCACGTCCCGTTTTACAGATGGCAAAATAAAGCGCGCTAGAATCGGCCCTCGCTTGAAATTTTATTTAAAAAGCAAATCGGATTTTAGCTTGGAATAAACCTGTTCGCCTTTTAGCTCGCGGACAATTTGCAGCGCGAATTCCATCGCAGTAGCAGGACCTTTCGAAGTCATTATATTTTGATCTTTTACGACATTCACCGCATTTGTATAGCCTGGGTGAGCGATCTGATTTTCAAAGCCTGGATAACAAGTATAAGAGCTTTTTAGCACACCTGCGGTAGCTAGCGCCCACGGAGCAGCACATATTGCGCCGATTTTTGCGTTATTTGCATCAAAGTCGCGCAGAATCTTACCGAGTTTCTCGCTTTTGGCTAAATTCTCCGCACCGGGCAAACCCCCTGGCAAAACGATCATAGAAAATTCAGACACCTTAATATCATCCAAAATTTCATCCGCCACAAGCTCGATGCCGTGCGTACCGCGAACGCATTTTTTCTCTAACCCCACGGCTGAAGCATCAATATCCGCGCGTCTTAAAATATCAATGATGCTTATCGCCTCGAGCTCCTCAAATCCGTTAGCTAAAACTACAGCAACTTTCATCGCATACCCCTTATTTTAGATACGAGCCCTGCTCACTCGGAGCAGTCGAAATTTCAGTGTTGCCACTAGCACGAGATGGTCTATCATATAAGAACTCATCGTCGCCTTTTAGATAGCCGATGATATAGCCAACTTCTTCAGCGGTGGTTTTGGCAGCGATAGGCTGCATAATATACTTCATCTTTTTGCCATATTGCCCGTCAGAGGTGTAGCTTGAGATCGCGATTGCAATCTCCTTCGCGCTTAGATCTTTTAGCTTACGAGAGCTGCCATAGGCGCGCTTCTGTCCTTCTGAGCCGTGGCAAGAAGCACAGTTAGCATCGTAGATTACCTTACCTTTTTCCTTGATATAGTTGATGTTACGATTTATTTTTGTGCCACCGCCTATAATGTTGCCTTTGGCATTGGGGGTATTTTTGTAGATATTTACGGTTACATTTTCATCTTTAGAATGCTTTTCGATCAGGGATTTTAGCTCTTTGGCAAACTCACCTTTGGCTTCGAATACATACGTGTCATCACTTGCTTTATCCGCGGCATTTAAACTAAAGGCAAAAAAACATGCTAAAAAAGAAATTTTAAAAATTTTCATAGAAAACCTTGATTTAGAATTTAAAAAGGGCGAAGCAAAAGCTTCGCCCTAATTTTACCTGTATAAGGTAAATAATTAGAAGCTGTATTTAGCCTCAAATCTGATGCGATCTTTTTTCTCATCAAGACCGCCAGCAGCATCGTCAATCTTATAGTGAGAATACCAAGTTTTAAAGCTTAGTTTTTCATTATATTTATAAGAAATTCTACCTACTACCTCATATGCATTATCACCATCTGCTTTACCATCTAGGTAATCGGCACCGATTCTGATACCAGTATCAGGGATAGTATAGCCTGCTACTACATACCAGTAGTGATTTTCGCCACTAAAGTTTCTATAGTCTAACAACTCTTCACCCGGGCTAATGAAAGAGCCTTGATCTTCAAAAGATACAAAAGAAACTTTATCTTTATCATCAGGTTCAAATTTTAAATAACCTGCAGCTAAATCAACGCCAAAGAAACCAGCATTAGCTTCTGCAGCCCAGAAATCTGCATCACTAGCACCCGCATCTTTATAATCACCGTCAAAATCAGAGAATGCATACTGACCTTTTACGCCAAGATTAAAATCATCAGAGATATCAAAGTTTAGAGCTAACTCTGCGGCGAAAAGCTGTGCTACGTCCTCTAGAGCATTATACCATAGCTGGAAAGACACTGGATCGTATGAGCCCATAAATCCTATACCGTATAGATTATGATCAGTAGTTAGTTTATTATCTACCGCTGCGCCCCAATCAAGGCTTGAAATATCTCCATCATTCTCTAAAGAATCCATCCAAAAGCCGCTAATTGTCAAGCCCTCGATATCGGTGCTAGTAATCTTAACACCGTCTCCATACATATCATCGGTAAAGAACGAACCTATGCCCTGGCGACCGACTGCAATAGTGGTACCGCCGATAGTGTATCCTAAATAAGCTTTAGCGATATCGAAATCAGAATCTTTGTCGCTTGGATTTTGTGCACCATGATATTGGCTATTTGAAGAAGAAAGCGACTCGCCATTATCTCTATCCAAGAACCTAACGCCCACTACTCCAAAGAAGTTATCATCGATTTTAGCTTTGAAATCTACTTCGGATTTAAATTCCCAAACGCCCTTATTGCTATTTGTTTCATTTTTAAGGTGGTCATGGGTATATCGCATACGAGCGTATCCGTTTAGATCCACATCCTTGATAGCTTCCTCTAACGGAACAGCACTTGCACTCATAGCAAGAGCACCTGCAGCGACTGCTGCCGCTAAACTAAGTTTAACTAGTTTCATTTTGAACTCCTTTAAAAGTTTGTAAGCGCAATAGTAGCACAAAATGACAAATTATATGCTTAAAATAGGCTGAAAAATACTAAAATTTTACCAAATTGTTACCGAGTATTTACCGAAAATCCAAATTTAACGGGCATAAAAAAAGCGAGACCCACACAGGCCTCGCCGATTATTGAAAGGAGTTCTAATTTCGATGTGGGGATTATATCAGGCTGCGGTAAACAGACGGCAACACCTCTTTCATGCGGGAGAAATTTCATAAAAATTTACGACGTGAAATTTTTATGAATGAAATTTCAAGACACGAAATTTGCAAAGCGTGGGTTTTAAAAATCTACGCGACATCTTATCAGTAGAGAATACAGGCACCGAGAATACACAGTACGCGAAAAACTGCGAGAAAGAAAATTTATAAGAATTTCGCAATCAAAATTCTAGCGCCAGCTGTATTTCTATAATATAGAATTTTGCGGACAAAATGGCACTATGCAGCAAGGAATTTAAGCGCGAAAGCAAGTGGATATAAAACGCTAATCGAGCCATAGAAGCAAGACGCGCAGCGCAGAATTCTATGAAATATAAAATTCCACAACTTATAAAATATAAAATTTATGCAGGCAATCGCGTAAAGAATCAGCGGACTTTAAAGCATAAGCAAATCGCGCAAGTCCGCCATGATTAAGAACAGAAACTATTGCCTTAATAAGAGTAGAGAGCAAACACAAAAACGTTTCACAAAGTAAAAGCAGGCTCGCTTACCTTAAAGGGTGGAGCATCTAAAAATCGCGTAGG
Organism: uncultured Campylobacter sp.; assembly: GCF_937997405.1. Taxonomy (GTDB): domain Bacteria; phylum Campylobacterota; class Campylobacteria; order Campylobacterales; family Campylobacteraceae; genus Campylobacter_B. The sequence continues at coordinate 5,210 of NZ_CALKTL010000159.1, forward strand.
ATTAAAAGCTGATATTTTCGCTCTCCGGTACAGCAATAGCGTCATTTTTATGCATTTGTTTGGTCTCGATTTTACCGATATCATAAGCGCGCGGAGCAACTGAACCCGCTTTGCGCGAGATGATTCGCATATCGGTGATAGCGCCTGCTGCGGTACTTATGTAGGCAGTATCTCCTGCAGCCGCATAATATCTGCTTGCACGAGCGGTGTATAGCTCGCCGCTGGATAGGTCTTTAAACGTATATACATAAGCTGTGGAGCTTTGGCGAGTGTAGTTTACGATCTCGGATTTGAGCGAGCGTAAGTTGCCTGCAGGCGTCGGAGCGGTGCTTACGGCGCAGCCTGCGATGCCAAGAGCCAAAAGTGCGGAAAATATGAAATTTTTCATTCAGTATCCTTATTTGTAAAATTTGAACTTTTAGAGTAGTAGGTTTGGGCTTAAAGTTTGCTTTTTTTGAGAGGCATCGGAGTGGAATTTAAAGAGATCTCTCGGCGTTAGGCGAAGCGAGAATGCGCTTTTGGCGATTTTTATATATAAGTGAGGCAAATTTAGCGGCAATCGCGAGTGAGACTTAGCAATATCGTCTAAATCAAACGCGATGGAGCTCTAGTTTCTTTTACCGGGTTAGCTTGTATCAGCACTCTTTGCGGCGCTGACCGCGATATTTGCAAAAATCGGACTCGAAGGGATCAACTCTCACTTCGCAACTTTTATCCGCACGATCGTCATCGCCTTTTGCCTCGCCGCATTCCTACGCTACGCTAAAGCCTGGCAGCCGCTATCGAGCCTGAGCCCTCGCAACTGGGTGTTTTTGATACTAAGTGGACTGGCAACCGGTGCATCGTGGCTAGCGTATTTCAAAGCCCTGCAAATCGGCAAAGCCTATCAAGTAGCACCGATCGATAAGCTAAGCGTGGTACTCGTTGTAATCATCGCCGTGATATTTTTAGGCGAGCACCCGAGCCTTCGCGAATGGCTTGCGCTAGCACTCATCGGCACAGGCGTGATAATACTGGCGTTTAAATAGGGTAAATTTGCTTTAAATCTATCCTCTTGTGGTCTTTTTAACCGCTACGCCATACGCTTTGTTGTAAAATAAACCCACTGCCACTTCTGCAAAATTGCACCCTAAACCGCTATGATTTCTTATGGCTTGACATTTAGCCTACACGATTTCTAGGCATTATTTGAAACGCGCCGGTAATCGATTTGCCGATACCTTGCTGTAGTTAGGTGGTCTTTAGGGTAATTTTAGTTCTGCTTAAAAGTAGTGAGATTGAAATTTATGAGAAATCAGGAATTTACACCTTAAAATTCCAAAAAATACCGACTCGCCGTACCATAAAATAAAATTACATCCGTAAGTTTAAATCAGACTGGAAACCCTAAATCTACAGTATAGTTGATCAAAAGCTAATTATGCAAGATGCGAATTGAAATCTTGCACACTTCCATAGCTCCGCCTAAATTTATACGCTTGCTGCCTAACCCTTGCATTCCTCGCAAGCTCTAGGCTTGTAGAATAATAAGCTAAGATCGGGAGAAATTTTACTCTCCCTTACCCTTCTTGCCCCTCTTACCTTTAGCCTTAGATGATCCCTCTTCTTTAGCTTCGTCTTTCAACTTAGCCGTAGAGCTTTTTACTTTACCATCCTCATTCATAGCTTTATCCATGCTATCATCCATTTTCTCTTGCATCTTTTCCGATTTAGCGTTTGCTTTAGCTTTAGCAGATTTGGCGGTATCTTTAGCTTTTTTACTCGCTTTTTGCTTTACGGATTTTAGATCACTTATATCGGTAGTGCCGCTTACGGCAAGATCATCTTTAATAAGCTCAAATCTTTTATCGCCTATGCCTTTAATATTTTTGATATCCTCGATATCTTTAAATTTATTATCCTTGCGGTAATCTATGATAGCCTGAGCTTTTGCCTCTCCGATACCGGGAAGTGCCATAAGCTCATCTTTGCTTGCAGTGTTTAAATTTACTGCTGCTAGCATAAATGCAGGAAGCGATAGAAATAGTGCGGATTTAAATAGGTTTTTCATTAAAAGTCCTTTTAGGTTGAGATATTTGTATTGCCAAATAAAACGTCTATTAGCATTGAGGCTTTTGCATACCTATCCCGCGTTAGTGCTAGAGAAGATATGTGCCGCTTTATATGCTTATTACGCTACCTTGCAATACGGTAGGGATTATATTTGTAGCGGGCTTAAAGGGAGATAAATTTAAGAGATATATTGAAATTTTATCTGTTCCGATCTCTTTTATTAAATAAATACCTTAAATTTTAGCCTGATCTTAAAAAGCAGATAGGCACGGATAAAGCTAGATATATTAAATTTAATAGCACCTTTTTTGCTTCCTCTTTGGAGACCGAAAAGGATAAAGCTATATATATTAAATTTAATACCGCAAGCATTGAAACGGGATTTGGATTTAAATCATGTAAAAGGCTAAGCGACGGTATTTATGAAATTTAGCCCTATCTTGCTGCGCACGGAGACTTTACACGTACGAGACTAGACGCATACGGCGAAGGGATACTGGTGTTATGAAAGGCGCGGATACTTTACATGCAAAGCTAGACGAGTAATCTTAATAAAATTTAGCCGCATTAATAAGCTTGCTTTTGTAGGACATGCTTTTCTGGGCTTGATTTTTAATAGGGTTTTATCTGCTTATAGAACGTTTCATTATATTAAGTAATAACGCCTGCCAAGCTTTATTTAGCATATAGTTTAAATCATTCGAAAGCCTTATAAGTTGCCGGCGGCTTTATAATTTAGATATAAAAACGCGGTAATGTATTAAAAACGAACGTATAAATCATAAATGAGGCTCGTAGAGGTTAGAAATAAAGATCGCACCATAGAAGTTAAAAAGCAAACGCAACAGATAGTATTAAAAAAATGATACAAACAAGCAAGTATTATAGAAAAATTTTAATCCGTATCATTTTTCACTCAATATAAGTCAAATTTAATGCAGAGTTTTGAGATTTTGTATTGTGGCGGAGGGCTAGATTTAAAATTTGTATTTGCAGAAGGTTCTAAAATTCTAAAAGGCTATGGAATTTTAAATTTATCAAGCAACATTTATTGGCTAAAAAAGCGATAAGCTAAAGACACTGGAATAGAATTTAAATTGAAAATTACATGGAAAGTTATGGAATTTTAACAAAGCCTGCAGCGACCTACTTTCCCCGTCCGAGTAACGGATAGTATCATCAGCCAGGACGAGCTTAGCTTCTTGGTTCGAGATGGAGCAAGGCGTTTCCTCGTCTGTATAGCCACAGGCAGTGTTAAATAAGGGATTGCTTTTGTTGTTTGATAGTAATATCTTGCGAATACGTTACGAGCTTTAGCCGCGTAGCATAGGAGCTTTACTCGTTCCTGTCTGCTCGCCTCATATCAAAAATACTTCGTAATCTAACTTAGATTAATCATAGATTACGGATATCTTTTATAATCTCTTATTTAACACTGCGTTCATCGTTAAAGTCAGATCTTGTTTTATAAAAACAAAGGTTGATAAGGTACAGTAAAAATTTACTATTTCGAATTGAGAACTAATTTTTTGCTAGGCGAGGCAAACGAGCAAAGACGAGGGAGCATACATATGGTATGTGACCGAAGTCTGCAGCGAAGTTTAACGAAGCATAGTAAAAAATTAGGAATCAATTTTATCCTTAACAAGGAAGTAATGCTTAAAAGATAAGCAAACGAGCTATTAGTACCGGTCAGCTAAAGGACTTTCATCCATTACACATCCGGCCTATCAAACTAGTAGTCTACTAGAGCTCTTAAAAGAAGATTCATCTTGGAGTCGGCTTCGAGCTTAGATGCTTTCAGCTCTTATCGCATCCCGACTTAGCTACCCGGCGGTGCTCTTGGCAGAACAACCGGTACACCAGTGGTCGGTTCAACCCGGTCCTCTCGTACTAGGGTCAACTCTCCTCAATCTTCTTACGCCCACGGCAGATAGGGACCGAACTGTCTCACGACGTTCTGAACCCAGCTCGCGTACCGCTTTAATGGGCGAACAGCCCAACCCTTGGGACCGACTACAGCCCCAGGATGCGATGAGCCGACATCGAGGTGCCAAACCTCCCCGTCGATGTGAGCTCTTGGGGGAGATCAGCCTGTTATCCCCGGGGTACCTTTTATCCTTTGAGCGATGGCCCTTCCACACAGAACCACCGGATCACTAAGACCGACTTTCGTCTCTGCTCGACGTGTATGTCTCGCAGTTAAGCTGGCTTTTGCCTTTATACTCTGCAAGCGATTTCCAACCGCTTTGAGCCAACCTTTGTAAGCCTCCGTTACATTTTGGGAGGCGACCGCCCCAGTCAAACTACCCACCAGACATTGTCCTACCTAAGGATAACTTAGGCTAGTTAGCTACCCGAATAAAGAAGAGTGGTATCTCAACAATGGCTCATCGTAAACCGAGATCTACGAATCGAAGCCTCCCACCTATCCTGCGCATCTTTATCCAAGTAGCAGTGTCAAGCTATAGTAAAGGTCCACGGGGTCTTTCCGTCTTGCCGCGGGTAGGAGGAATTTTCACCTCCACTACAATTTCACTGGATCCCTCTTTGAGACAGCTCCCATCTCGTTACGCCATTCATGCAGGTCGGTATTTAACCGACAAGGAATTTCGCTACCTTAGGACCGTTATAGTTACGGCCGCCGTTTACTCGGGCTTCGATCAGATGCTTTGCATAAGCTAACATCATCAATTAACCTTCGAGCACCGGGCAGGCGTCACACCCTATACATCCTCTTACGAGTTAGCAGAGTGCTGTGTTTATGGTAAACAGTCGGGAGGGACTCTTTGTTGTAACCTTCTTCGCTTACGAAGTAAATTCTTAACGAAGCTAGGCACACCTTATACCGAAGATACGGTGCTATTTTGCAGAGTTCCTTAAAGAGAGTTCTTCCACGCGCCTTAGAATACTCATCCCACCCACCTGTGTCGGTTTACGGTACGGGCGATATCAGCTAAACTTAGAAACTTTTCTCGGCTCGATAGTATCATGGATTCTTCATCTACTCCGAAGAGCGTCAGAAGCCTTTCAGATCTCGGATAAAGAGTTACGGATTTGCCTATAACTCAACCTACTTCCTTAGACTAGCACTTCCATCCGCTAGCTCCACTAACTTTAAGCGTCCTTCCGTCGCACACTGATATCGGTATCGGAATATTAACCGATTTTCCATCGCATACCCCTTTCGGACTTTGCTTAGGACCCGACTAACCCTACGATGACGAGCATCGCGTAGGAAACCTTGGGTTTACGGCGAATACGATTCTCACGTATTTTATCGCTACTCATGCCTGCATGCTCACTTCCAACCGCTCCACCGCTCCTTACCGGTACGGCTTCGACGCTGATTGGAACGCTCTCCTACCACAGTGTCTATGAGTATTTATACTTTACTTAGGCTTATCTTTTTGCTTTTGTTACTAAATTTTAAAATTCTAAGAAATTTTGAAATTTCTAAAATTTAAATCAAGACATTGCATTTAAATTTTAATGTAAGAAGCGAAGTATCTTTGAGCAGATTTAAATGTTGCTGATATTTTTTCGACTAAGGCTAACCGTGTAGGTTGCCGCAGGAGAAAAAATGAAGCTCATTTAAAGATGCCAAAGAGACAAGCTTAGTATAAATAATCATAGACACTATCTAAAGCTTCGGTACTCATTTTAGCCCCGTTATATTTTCCGCGCAAAATCACTAGACCAGTGAGCTATTACGCTATCTTTAAAGGATGGCTGCTTCTAAGCCAACCTCCTGGTTGTTTCAGTAACTTCACATCGTTTTCCACTTAAATGAGATTTGGGGACCTTAGCTGTTAGTCCGGGTTGTTTCCCTCTTGACGACGGATTTTATCACTCGCCGCCTGACTGCCGTGGTTACGCTATAAGTATTCGGAGTTTGATAGGGTTTGGTACATTGGTGTATG
>NZ_CALKTL010000160.1 GCF_937997405.1 uncultured Campylobacter sp.
GATGATAGATATGATGCAAATTCCTTTATAGGTATGATTTTGGATAATAATCTATGGTCCGATGATGAATATTGGAAATTGGAAGCCGATTTAAAAAAGATTTTGCGGCATTATAAAAACAAAGAGTTGGACCCAGAAATAATGCAAGGCATTATTTCTATCTCTAATGATATATTTCTAAACGGAAGTTGGCGCGACGTAGATATAGACGCAAAAAGCGAATGTTTTAAAACGTATAAATATCAAGAAGATACAAAGCCGAATATTTTCGATAGATTTCGCCGTATAAAAAGCTTATTATTGGCGGTTGCATCAGGGGATGAAAATTTTTATAAAATCAAATTTTTCTATGAAAATTAATATAAATGATCTTTGCTTCGCAAATAAGGTGTATAATTTAGCAAAAGTAAAAATTACGGTGGGTAAAGATGAAAAAGTTATTAAATTTGACAAATAGTCGTTTAAGGCTGAGCGATATAAATTTTAGCAGCTTCAGCGCTTCTAAAAACTGGATCGGTTTCTTTGAGATCGAAAGCAGGGGCTGGCTAAGCGGAGTAAGCTTAGCGATAAAATTATTCGATAACTTTTTTAGAAAATATAGCGATGAAGTATTTATCGTAAGCGCTCTAATGTGTGATGATAAAGTATACAAAAAATATAAAGCAATCTCGCAGGTAAAGCCGTTATACGATAAATTTAAAGATCTTGAAATTTTGCAAGAACAAAATGAGTATTTTTCTCTGGCTAGGGATAAAGAATATCCGCTGCCCGCTATGTGCATAAGAATGGACATTCTGAAATGGGACGACATAAAAGAGCTGGCTAAATTTTTAATGTGCTATGATTATTCTATAAACGAATGGTGTTTTATAGTTTTTCCGAGTTTAAATTTAGCCGTCTATCCGCATGATAGCAAGGGTTTTGGCTGCATAGGGTTAAACGACGAGATTAAATATGGAATCAACTTTTTAAAATTTTGCGAGAAAAACAGCAATGCAAAAGTAACGATAGATAAAAAAGAGGTTAATTTGAACAAAGCGGTTTTTCTTCTGCCTAAAAATAATGAAGAGCTATTTTCCAGAGTGCAAGAAGCAAGAGAGATAAAAAGAGGAACTTTGTATGCCGATCCGAATTTAATTAAATTTATTGCTCTTAGCGGCTCAATCAAAGATCTGAAAATATCGCAATTAAAGCAGCTATTGCGCGAAGGCCTGATCTATCTTGACACAGGAATATTTTTTATCAAGAATCTTAAAAGAGAAAGAATAGCCACAACAGAGAACATTTTAATTAATTCTTCAATATATCAAGGCTTAAGCGATTTTGAGTGGTCGATCAATGAAGTGGAGATCAAAAATCCAAATTTAAAGGAAGATGATTTTATCAAAGAATGCCTTTTATTTTTGAAATTGGTAAAGGAAAAGATCGAAAATATGAATATTGAGAACAGCAGATTTGCTTTATGTTTGGATTTCTATAATATCGATGAGCTGAGCGCGGATTTCGAGCTTTATACTTTAAGAGATAATGAAAAGATCGTAGATTTTTCAGAGACTAAATTTAATCAAAGCTCGGTGTATGTAATTGTATGAAATTTATTTCTTTGGCATTGCGATTAAATACTCCGAGGCAAGACTAAAATGCGAAAAACAATAGTTTGGACGGTATAAAATGAGAGCAAAAGCGCTTGATTTAAATTTAAGCCCGTACGTCTATTTCTTTAGTAAAGCGGAAGATTTTAGGTTTAAGATTTTTAAAGATTTTCAAGCCGTAAGCGGGAAAAGATCGCTGGGATTTTTATGAGCTTGAGGCGTTTAGCCTAATGAAAAGCACTGAAGTTTATGAGACTGACTCTATCGCCGGCACATTAATTCATAATTTTAATTTATGTGATGAGAATGTAAGAGATATTTTGATAATGTTCTTTGGGCAATTTTATCTAAATAATTTTATAGATACCGACATAAAATATAAAACTAGCGCTAATATAAATTTAAATATAAGAAAATTTGAAGAATGGAAAATTTTAAGAGAAAATTTCTTTTATAATTTAGATAATTTTGTAGCCCGCTCATACGAACCTCTAAAAAATTATATTCGCGCAGACTGCGCCTTTTGGGAAGAGCCTAATCGGTGGTGCCATCATAATGTGTATATGTTTATCACAGAATGCGGCAAAAAATATTATGATGAAATTTTGATTCCGAGCCTTTACAATAAATACAAACACATAGAGGTCGATATCGACGAAGAAGGAAATGTAACTAAGTGGTACGGAATATAAAATTTAGGAGAATAAAATGTCAATAAAAGAAAGATTATTAAAAGAATTATGCTGCCTCGCCTCATTGGAATGTCAAGAAAAATATATGCTCAACCCAACAGAGGATAAGTATTTGTTGTGCATAGATTTAATAGGAGACTGCGAGAACGCTTGCAAAATAGCCCTAGTGGAATCAAACAGAATTTATTTCAGCGTAGAGGAGCGTCAAGCGATAGTTAAAATGCTAGATAAATTTACGGAGTGTGATTCAAAATTTTGGGAGGAAGAGGGAAGGGCTTCTATGGCAGACTACGAAGACTTTATATACCACAATAGTACCTTTTGCGGACTACGCGAACTAGCTCTAAAAACAATCCAAATTTTGGTTATGAACTTGATGGCCTCGACTACGATTAAAAGCCTTATAAGGATAAAATAGAATATGTATAAGCAAATAAAAGATCTTCTAGAAAAGAGCGGCATAGAATTGAGCGATGGTTTGAAAGAGGGCGAAATAGACAAAATAGAGCAAATTTATGAGTTTAAATTTCCAAAAAGCCTAAGAGATTTTTTGTCATATACATTGCCTATTTCGGTAGAATTTTATAATTGGAGAGACTTTAGCGATGAAAATATAAAGGAGATAAAGCAGGCTATGAACTACGTCTTTGAGTACTTAAAAAACGATCCTATTGATGAAATTTTTCCAAATGAGAGCTATTGGAATACGCAAAAATGGGGTCCGATGCCCGAAGACAAATCTCGCAAGCGAGCCATTATACTAGAGGCAGCCAAAATCGCGCCTAAGATTATACCCGTATATTCCCATAGATATATGCCGTGTCTTAAATTACCGGATCCACCGGTCTTATCTATACACTATACCGATGTCATTTATTATGGGAAAAATTTATATGACTACTTTTTGAGGGAATTTGGTAAAAATCCTCTTGAGCCGGTCGGAAAATGCCCGTATGTGCCTTTTTGGTCTGATTTATACTAAAATTTAATAAAGGCGAGTTTGCGTTAATCTACGCTTATTTGATTTTTAGAATTTTAAGAAAATATGCGTTAGCATAGTTGGGGCGAGGAAAAATGACGGAAGAATATTTGATGAATTTCTATCATCTTACTAGCATCCGACAGTATTGGATTCTTATAGGCAAGTTCATTACGGAATGAAATTTTGTAGTATTAAATTTAGATTTTCAAAATGGACGGCGATGAGAAATAAATTTAAGGAAAGCAGCGAATGAGATATAACGATTTGATATTTTTAAATTTATTTCGTAATTACAAAGATGAATTTACCGGAGTCGGTCGGCGCGACTTTGTAATTTATTTGGAAGAGCTGGTTAGGGCTGGAGAATATGGTATAGCGCTGGAAGATTTTTTGGTTCAAATGTATGAATATGATATAAAAATTTCTTCTAAAGACTTAACAATTATAAAAAATTTATGCGAAGGCGTGAATGTCGATAGTAATTTATGGTTGGTTCTAAGTATTAAAGCGGCGGGCGATTAAAATATACCCAAAAGGGCTCATTGTGATAGAGGAATATATAAAAATAATAGAGGATTTTTTGCAAAATAGAATCGACGTATTTGAATTCGAAAAGATATATTGGGATAAATTTATGAATGATAAAAATTTCCCCGATGAATATTATGAGCCGCTAAACAGGCTTCTTACCGATATCGATGAATTCAAACCGGACGAAGAGCTAAAAGGCGATAATACGGTAGGAGATTCATTAAGCGAAGAGGATTTAAGGGAATGTGCAAAAAAGGCTTTAAAACAAATTGCACTTTTAAAATAGTAGTTTTATAAAATGATAATTTCTGCGAGAATTTTAAAAATATATTACGATATAATGTGCGCAAACCCACATCCCAATAAAAGGAAACTCAAATGCAAATTAACGGAAAAGAGATATTTAGGAAAAGCGGGCTTATGGTTAATCTATGTCGTATGACTTCTTTGGAATATCAAGTTGATCATTTGATACATCCTGCAGTTGAATATTACGAAAGCCCATCGGAAATGGTAGAATTTTTATATACCGAATGCAAGAGTGCTTTATTGGAGCAATTTAAATTTTGTTTCCTACCGTACGAAAGGGATGCACTAATGGTACTTGTGGAACTTATAGATAAAAATTTTAACGACCGCAGCTTATTAGAGGCGGATGATTACGAATACCTAGTCCATCTCAATCCATCCTGGGTAGAGGTCAGAGAACTAGCCTTGAAGACTTTGTATACCTTCGGATATGATTTGGACGACTTCGACTATGACTAAACCCGGATTAGACTTAGCAGAATGAAATTTATCCTATATATCTTTAATCTGCTGCTATGTCTAAGTGCCTGGGCTCTGCTTCGTCATATACGGCAAAATAAAACCGACTCCGCGCAAGCAAATAGTTTCATTTCGGGCGCACTTATGCCACGCCGTATCATACCTCACGCTGTAACTCAATCTAACGCCGTCCGACCCTATGCTTTGCCGCTACGTCGCGACGCATACTATCGCTGCGCCTCAAACCCTTGTGCCGAAATGCCTAGATCATCTTTCCGACGAGTTTTTCTTTAAATTCTTTATAAATTTCAGGCCCTGAGTGTTTGTATTCGCTCGTTAGCTTGTTGTGAAATTCCGCCATATCGCCGCCGCTTTCGCGGTAGAGCTTGATCGCGTTTCGTCTTACGGCGCCGTCTTTTAGGTCGCTATCGTAGGCGATGCTTGCGTATCGCGCCCGCGCGTCGTCCTTGATCTCGCGGTAGGCCTCGCAGCCCTTGGCTCTGCCGAGCTTTGCGACGCACGCGGCATAGAGGGCTTGCAGGCTCACGCACTGGGGTATCAGCGCCTCCGCTGCGGCGAGGTCCGCTTTGGTGATTTTAGAATTTACGGCTTTTTGTTCCTGTTGTACAGCCTTCGGCTCCTGCTTCGCGGTTTTTACCCCTTGCTTTTGGGCCTTTGGCTCCTGCTTTGTGGCTTTCGGTTCCGCTTTTTGGGCTTTTTTCTCCGCCGCGCCACTTGTTTTGCCTTGCTTTGTGTCCGCTCCTGCGGCATGCGAGGTTAGGCTGATCTTTTCAAATTTCGGATTTTTGCGGTAGTTTAGATTGTTAAAAAATTCTATCACGTCGTCGTAAAATTTGTCGTTGCTGACGATGCCGATCTTGCCCTCAGCTCCGCAGAGCTTGCCCATCAAAAACACGATGATCTTATCGGCGAAGTCCTTTCTTTGCTTGCCGATCGTAAAGACCTCGCCTATGCTAACGCCCATCTTCGATAGACGCGCAAGGGTCAAGGCGCCGATCTTTTTGGCGGTGTTGGAGACTATATTTAGCTCGTCGCCCTCTTTGAGATTTACGACGTCGAAGATATTATCTACGTCGATATTTTCGTCGTCAATGATAAAATGGGTCAAAGTTTTTCCTTTAAATTAAATTTCAATGCCCGCGCTCGCGCAAATTTCATCTCTAAAGCGCGCAAAAGCCTCATCGCAGGCTGATTTTGCAGATGCTCGCCGATCGGCTTTTGCATCCACGCCATATCGTACCAGCGACCTAATTTATAGGCGCAGCGCTGAAATCTTCCGACAAAGCGAAAGCCCATGCGCTCGCGAAATCGCACGCTCGCGTCGTTTAGATATTCGTCATCCCCGCAAGCGATGCAAGCGTTCATGTTTGCGATGTTTTGAGCTCTGAGCGTGCGCTCTAGCGCTTCGTAGAGCAGCCTGCCGATACCAAAAGCGTGCGCGTTTTGCGATACATAAACGGAGCTTTCCGTCGACCAATCATATGCCGCGCGCTCTTTGAAAGCCGAAGCGTGGGCGTAGCCGAGGATTTGTCCGTGTTTTAAATTTGCGCCATTTTGTTTCACTGCACCGCTTGCGCAATTTCGCGCCTAGTCTGCGGGCAAAATTTCATTCTCTGCGCCCGCCGCACTCGCAGAAATTTTAAAATTTTCATTCCGTTCGTCGTCCGCGCATGCCGCCTCGTCGCTTACGTAAGCGAGCAGATATGGGTATCTTTGCAGCGTCTGCTCGATGCGCTCCGCAAATT
>NZ_CALKTL010000161.1 GCF_937997405.1 uncultured Campylobacter sp.
ACGATAAATTAATAATATCGCGGCTAAGGTTAAACTCACAATAAAGGCAATCCAGAACCCTTTCGCCGCAATACCACCGGTAATGATAAGATCCGTGCGCGCTAACGTGTAACCCAGTGGCATACCGACAACCCAATAGCAAAATAACGTGATGTATAAAATAGCTTTGGTATCTTTATAACCACGCAACACGCCACCAATAATCACTTGAACCGTGTCGGAAAATTGGTATAGCGCGGCAATTAATAATAAGGTGCCTGCCATGGCAAGGCGACCGTGCTGATGCCCGGTATGGGCTACGAAGGGGTCGTGAAATTCGTCATGGATATAATGACTAGCTACGGCATAAACGCCTGTCCGCCGCTGCTAGTGGGCGTAGGCGTGGGCACCTCGATCGACGTGGCGTCGCTGCTATCTAGAAAAGCATTGATGAGACCGCTTGGCTCGCGCAATCCAAACGATCGAGCCGCGCTAACCGAAAAGCTGCTAGAAGATGGCATCAATAAAATCGGCCTGGGCCCGCAAGGCATGAGCGGCGCAAGCTCGGTCATGGGCGTGCATATCGAGAACTGCGCCCGCCACCCAAGCGTCATCGCCGTCGCCGTAAACGTGGGCTGCTGGTCGCACCGCAAAGGCCATATCGTCTGGGACGAGCAGCTAAGCTTTGTCATAAAATCGCACAAGGAGTTCGCGCTATGAGTAAGAAAATTTTAACCACGCCGATCGGCGCCGAGGATCTGGCGGATATCAAGATCGGCGACGTGATTTACCTCAGCGGACACATCGTCACCTGCCGCGACGTGCCGCACAGACGCGTCGTGCAGGAGGGTCGCGAGCTGCCGCTTGATATCAGAGGCGGCGCGATCCTGCACGCGGGACCGATCATCAGAAAAACGGGCGATAAAAGCTTTGAGATGGTCTCGGTCGGGCCGACGACTAGCATGCGGATGGAGAAATTTGAGCGCGAATTTATCGCTAAAACGGGCGTGCGCCTGATCGTAGGCAAAGGTGGCATGGGCGAAGGCACGATGAGCGGCTGCAAGGAGTTTGGCGCGATACACTGCGTATTTCCTGCGGGCTGCGCGGTGGTCGCCGCGACGCAGGTCGAGGAGATCGAGAGTGCCGACTGGACGGAGCTTGGGATGCCTGAGACGCTGTGGAAGTGCCGCGTAAAGGAGTTTGGGCCGCTAATCGTCTCGATCGACGCGCACGGAAATAACCTTTTTGAGCAGAACAAGGTCAAATTTAACGAGAAAAAGGACGCGGCGCTAGCTGAAATTTTACCGCGGGTCGGGTTTATAAAGTAGTTAAATTTTGGCGGCTCGAGCCTTAAATCTACGCCTTAAATTTTTACGCCTTGCCACTAAATTTTAAAATTTATCGCTCTAACGAGGGACAAATTTTAAGGCACTTAGTAAAAAACCTTTAAATTTATGAGAGTTCTAGTAAAATTTTAAAACGATAAAGGATCAATATGAGTACCGCCAAAGAAAATATCGAACAAAGATTAACGGAAATATTAAAGAGAAAAAATGCAGTCTGCATCGTTTTGGACGGCGAATGGGGCGTAGGAAAAACAACTTTTTGGAAAAAATTTTCCGATGCAAAATTTAAGGAAAATTCTGTTTATGTATCTTTATTCGGTAGGGAAAGCATCCAGGAAATTAAGCAAGAGATAGGAATACAAATTTATAGAAGAAATGAATATATTTCAGAATTTTCAGAGAAAGCAAAATATTTGAGATTTGATAAGGTAATCGATGAGGTAACACCTAAACTAGGTTCAGCGTTAATAGGCTGCATATCGTTTTTTAAAAAAGAAAATTTTAAAGATGTTATAATTTGTTTCGACGATTTTGAGAGAATATCTGATAAGATAAATTTAAAAGATGTTTTAGGGACAATTTCCGAATATAAAGAGCAGCAAAATTGTCATATAGTTATGATTTTAAATCGCTCAAAGATGACGGCTCCTATTAAAGAAACACAAAAAGAAGATAAGAAAAATTTAGAAGATAAAGAGCTCAAAAATACTAGCCAAATAAAAGAGGATAAAATAGAACTAGAAAAAATTTTATCGCAATACAAAGATAAAATTATGGACTACGAATTTTATTATAATCCGACTCCACAGGAATCTTTTAATATCGTATCGGGCGAGTTAGAGGAAGTTTACCGAGATGCGGCATTACAGTATTTTTCAAAGCACGCCATAAATAATATTAGAGTGATGAGGCGAGCGATAAATGCGCTGAATGATTATAAACAACATCTAGAAGATAAACTGCAAAAATATCAACCTATAAAAGACAACGCCATAACTTATATACTAGGAATATCAATCATAAATGCAATGAATTCTTCCGCCGAGATCGAGCGATTTCTTGGTAAATTAGACTACCGTAGCAATTTAACAGATGTGTATGAATTATTTAAAAATGAAAAAGACACTGGCGACCTATATTATGCATTTAAATTTACAAATGATGAAGATTACTATTGGCTAGGTATAAACATACTATCATATACTAAAAAATCAATTATAAATATTGAGGAATTTAATATTATTATAGAAAATATCATCAATAAAGAATACGATAAACATAAGGGTAGGCTGTATATAGAAATTAGAAAAGAAATTTTAGAGGAATACTTAAACGGCACATTAAATTTACAGTATGACAACGGCATTTTTGTAAGCAATCTCTTTACTCGTCTAGAAACAAATAAAGAGAATATAATAGATATAGTCGGGGTTAGCCCTTTTCTTTTATACATAAAAACACTAGAAAAATTTGATGAAGAAAACAAGCAAAAATACCATGAATTTGCGACTAAAATTTTACTAGAATATATAAGAGGTGTTTTCGAAAATGACCAATATCAAAATTTATATACCTACATTTTAGACGAGATGATAAATTTTGATGAGCGTGTTAATGAACTACACGATAACCTTATAACACAAAACGAAATATATAAGATATCATCTGCAGAGAAAATAATAGAAAATATTTTTAACACTAGAGTTCCGATCCAAAAAGAATTAACCTCAAAAATAACGGAAGAAATTTTAGAAAAATATTGTTATGAAAATTTGGAATTTCTTCGTAGTGCAATAGGATTTTTGCAAAGTAATGCTTCTTATCTCTCAAACAACAAAGAACTAAGGCTTAAAATTTTAAACATGTTTAAAAAGATATCAGAAAACGGCGACGAAAACCAAAAACTAAAGATGAAATTTATACTTGAAGTTTTAGAGAAAAAGGCTAATTTAGAATAAGCCTTTAAATTTTTACTTCAACTCGCCCCAATCTTTTGCCGTGATTAGCGAGGTTTCAAGTGGAATGAATGGCTCGTAAAATTTCTTGCGTCTTTCGGGCTACCTTTAGTTTTTCGCGCGCTATTTTTTCTCCGCAAATTTCACGCTTGCATAGAGGTAGCTTGCAAGCCCTAGCGCGCCCAATATCGCGCCCGCCTCGCCTATGTGTTCAAGCCCGAATCTCGTTGCGACTTGATGTCCTAAAAGCGCTCCGCCGCCGATGCCTACGTTATAAATCGCCGAGTAGATCGATATCGCGACGTCGGTAGCGTCGGGAGCCAGCGCCAAAACCCTAATCTGCAAACAAAGCCCAAAGCCGAAAATCCCTATCCCCCAGACGAAAGCCGCGAGCAGCAGCGCTACGTCATTTGCGACAAAAACCTTTAGCGTCAGTGCCGAGGCTAGGATAAATAGGATCGAGCAGATCAAAAAGGCGTTCGCAAATGAGCGGTAAAGCTTTGAAAAAAGCACGCTTGCGGCGATGCCCGAAGCACCGAATGCAAGCAGAACGTAGGTTACGAAGTGGTCGCCTGCGGGGTTAAATTTCGCCACGAAGGGCTCGACATAGCTGTAGGTCGTAAAATGCGCGCCTACGATCAAAAACGTCAGCAGATACAAAGCAAGCAGCATAGGGCGCTTTGCAAGCATCGGCAAGCTCGCAAGAGAGCCCGCGCGGCGACTCGGTAAAAACGGTAAAATTTTCCAAAGAAACAGCGCCTCTGCCGCCGCAAGCGCGCCGATTGCGAAAAACGTAATCCTCCAGCCGAAAAGCTCGCCGACCACGCGCCCCAAAGGAAGCCCCAAAACCATCGCAAGCGAGGTGCCCAAAGCCAGCATGCCGATGGCCTGAGAGCCTTTATTTATCGGCGCTAGGCGCACGACGAGCGATGAGGTGATCGACCAAAAGATCGCGTGCGAAATCGCGATACCGAGTCGCGCGATTACCAAAACGGCGAAATTCCACGCTACCGCTGCCAGGATGTGGCTTAGCGTAAATAGCACGAAAAGCCGCAAAAGCAGCCTCTTGCGCTCGAGCTTTGAGGTTAGTAGCATCAGAGGCAGCGAGAGGATACTCACCGCCCACGCGTAGATTGTGATGATTAGCCCCGTGCTCGTAACGTCCATGCTAAAATCCGCCGCGATGTCGCTTAGCAGAGCCACGGGGATAAATTCCGTCGTGTTAAAAATAAAGGCGGCAAACGCCAGCGCGATAACTCTCGTGTAAGCGATTTTATGGACGTTCATCGGTTTTCTCTCCGGCTTTTTAAATTTGGCTTTAAGTTTAGCGCATTTAGCGGTTTTTAGCTTTTCGAGTTCTGCTTGAAATTTTAAAATTTTAAAATTCCGCGCCGTATATACGTGCCACGTTCCGTGCTAAATCTAAGCGGAGGATTATAGCTAAATTTATTCTCCTCGCAGCTTGCAGAAATAGAATTTACGCTCAAAACGCAAAGTTGCATGGGGTAAAATTCAAGTAGCGATCAATCAATGAAAATTTAAAATGAAATTTGCGCTGCGCTCGGTAGGTAGCAATAAAATTTCTTATATTTGGCGGAATGCGCTGAAATTTTAT
>NZ_CALKTL010000162.1 GCF_937997405.1 uncultured Campylobacter sp.
GCAGAGCGCCGAAGCTGCGGGTAAATTTTATGAAATTCGCAAGTCGAGGGCAAAATTTAGGCGCGGGTGCATAGCGTTCGCGCGGATTGCACTTAGTAGCCGCCAAATGCTTGAACTTTTTAGCGCCTAGCGGTCAAATTCCGCCGCCTAGCAAGGCTAAATTTATTCGGTTCGCATGAAATTCAGGAAGCGCGAGCCGTTTGAGCAGCGTAAAATTTAACCCGCCTGCATGAAATTTTAAGGAGCGCACGATGCCAAACGCCGTAAATTCCGCGCAGTACCAAGCGCGCATTAAGCAGTGGGAAGCTCTTTTTGAGGGGCAAAATTTTACCCTGCGCCAAACGATAAATTTAGGTAGCGGATATGAGATCGTAAAGGACGCATATAGGCTCGGCGCGGTAAATTTTAGCGGCGGCAAATACACGCTGTTTGGCGCGCCGCAGATAATAAGCTGGCGCTGCATAGACGATCGGGCGGAATTTTTCAGCCTGATCCGCCACGCAAACGGCAAATTTTACCTCGTCTTTCGCCAGGGTCTATACGGCTACAGCGTGCTTGAACTGGATTGCGGGCGGATCATGCGCTTCGTGCCGGACGCCTGGACGCTCGGCAAGGAGAGCTTTATCTTAAGCGGCGTGCACTATCTGCGGGACTGGAACGCGCTGGCCGCGAGCGGCTGCTACTGGGGTGCTCCAAACGGCGTGCATTTGGTGAGCTTTGCCGAGCCGATGAGTGAAGAGCAGAGATATGTAGACGTTTTAGACTGCATACGGGGCGGTTACGACATCTACGAGCAGGCTGATTTTGCGGGCTTTGAGGGTAATGAACTGAGCCTAAAATGCTTTCGCGCGGATACCTTGCGATATGAAAACGTAAAAATTTCGCGCGAGCGTTACTGCGAATGGACGCGCGAAGCAAAACGGCTATAAGCTTTAAATTTACTAAATTTTGCGCTTAAATTTAAAGACTCGCAAAACAGTAAAATTTAATTACAAGCCGCAAAAAGCGGAATTTAGAGAGACCAAAGGGGCTGAAATAAGGAATACGGATGTTTTTTGAATACATTTTAATCGGCGCCTGCGTAGGTTTTATCAGCGGATTTTTCGGCATCGGCGGCGGCACGGTCGTGGTGCCCGTGATGATGCTTTTCGGCTACGACGTCAAGTACGCCATCGGCATCAGCATCATGCAGATGATCTTCAGCTCGATTTTCGGCTCATTCGTAAATTTTAAAAGCAAAATGCTCGACGTCGCGCCCGCACTGGTGCTGGGGCTCGGAGGCTTT
>NZ_CALKTL010000163.1 GCF_937997405.1 uncultured Campylobacter sp.
GAACGAGCCGAGTCCGCAACAGACGATAAATTCGCAAGGTTCATGCTCTGCACAGGCGTGCATGGCGGACGCGTGCGGCGTCCATTCCGATAGCAGCAGCGATTTCGTGCGTTTGCCCGCAAGCTTTTCGACGATTTTTAGAGCAGGCGCGATCTTTATTGCTCCAAGCGTGGCGCCGAACCTTAATAAAATCGGCATTTTCATAGCCAACACCGGCGTGCATCTGCTGCTTTTTGAATACTTTGATCGCCCGATTGTCGCTACTAGCGCCAATATCAGCGGCGAGCCCATTATTTTTAGCAGCGAGGAGTTGCGCGCGAAGCTAGGCGGCGTCATCTCGTTTTACCTGGATAACGACCGCGAAATTTTAACGCCGAGCGACGATAGTATCGCCTTTTTACCGCCATTTGAAGCGCGAGTTTCGGCGCCCGGTTCAAAAACGGCTCATAGCTCTGGTAAAATTTCCGCGTCGCTTCCGATCTGTACCCAGACGGAAAACTCTGCGCAAAATTCCATTCTAACACAGAATTCTGCGACCGTACGAACCCTTATCGCACCGCAAAATTTTAATGGAAATTCCACGGACGGGCTAAATTTTGAGAGCTCGCAAAGACCTTCCGATACGGATACAAGTTGCGACGTCGTAAATTTTACTTCTAAAACTAGCTGCGACGGCACAAATTCGGCGCCTCAAAAAAACCAAAATGACGCAAATTCCTCCCCCGAAGCGGACGCTTTAGATCACGCGCTATTTTTGCGAACATCTCGCGGAATGAATCCAAAAATTTTCCCTAGCAAATTCCACGCCAAAGGCACTTTCCTGGCGCTCGGAGCGGAGCTTAAAAATCAGTTTGCAATCTACAAAGACGGGCAAATTTTCATCTCGCCCTACATCGGCGATCTTAAAAACGTCGCCACGAATGAGCGATTTTTCGCGCTTTTGGATATGTTTGTGCGCGCCTACGAGCTGAAGTTCGACGCCGTCATCGCGGATCTGCATCCGCAGTTTTCGCACACGCGATTTTTCGAACAGCGCGGATACCCCGTGATCCGCTACCAGCACCATTTCGCGCATCTGGTATCGAATCTAGCGCAAAATGAGCTGCTAGGCAGCGGCAAAAAATACCTCGGCTTTTGCTTCGACGGCACCGGCTACGGCACGGACGGCAAAATTTGGGGCGGCGAAGTGATGGTGTTTGACCCGCACGGCTATCGTCGCATCGCAAAATTTGACGAGATCGCGCTTATCGGCGGCGAGAGCGCGATCAAAAACATCTACAAACTTGCGCTCGCGCTCGTGTTTAAATTTAATGCAAAGGACGCTGCGCGCGAGTTTTTGGCAAAATTTAGCGCGAGCGAAGTAGCAAATTTAGAAAAAATCGCGCCGCGTGCCGTCCGCTCAAGCTCGCTAGGGCGGCTATTCGACGCGTTTGCAGCGATTATTTGCGATCTACGAGCCGTCAGCTTTGACGGCGAGGCGGGCATGCGACTTGAGAACCTCTATATCCAGGGCTGCGAGCAGAGTTACAGGTTCGCGCTAAAAAGGGCGAATGGGGTAGTGGTTTTGAGCGATAAAAGCCATGTCGGTGGCGTAGCAAGCCCGAGCGAGAAATTTGTCGCCGCAAAAAATCCTATCCGTAGCGCAGAGCGTAATGACAGCGGCGACGTCTGCGCGGGAAATTCTACCGGCGGCGCGGCGAGCGTAGCGGAAAATTTTAGCGATTCTATAGATTGCAATAGTTGTCCGGCAAATTTTGCCAGCGGAGAAACATTTGCAGCTGCGAATGCCGCAAATGTTTGCAGTGCGGCGGGCAAGACCGAAAATTCTGCATCAAATTCCGAGGCCTACGATGCCGAGCAAAATTTTGCCTATGCGTCGAATTCGACAAGCGCTCGTAGTTTAAATTCCGCGGGCGAGATAAATTATGATTTATCGATAAACATAGC
>NZ_CALKTL010000164.1 GCF_937997405.1 uncultured Campylobacter sp.
GTTGGTATCAACCAAATTTCGCATGAGCAACGCATAGTCTAAATGAATGTCTTGCGGCACGTCTAAGAAGACAAAATGCCCGTCGCCCAAGGCAGCATCCACTTCGGCATTTTTACGGTTGAGCATTTTGTTGATTTTAAACACGATGTTGCCTTGCGGTGTCATCATTTCCACTTCATCACCAAGCAAGAATTTATTCTTCACTGCCACTTCCGCCATGCCAAGTTCATTGCGTTTACCGGTGAATTCGCCGACAAATTGTTGACGGTCAGAAATGGAGTAGCCGTAGTCATAATTTTGGTATTCATCGTGGGTGTGGCGACGTAGGAAACCTTCGGTATAACCACGGTGGGCAAGGGATTCTAAAGTATCCATCAAGCTTTCATCAAACGGTTTACCGGCAGCTGCATCATCAATGGCTTTGCGATACACTTGGGCGGTACGGGCGCAGTAATAGAAGGATTTGGTACGACCTTCGATCTTTAAGGAATGTACCCCAAGTGCGGTGAGTTTTTCCACATGTTGTACTGCGCTACGGCGATTACGACGCAGTCAAATTTGCGCAAGTCGGGCTTTTGCAGCAGATCGATGTCGTAGTATCTCTTGGCGTCGGCGGCGCTCGCCCAAGGATCATAGACGCTTACCTCGCAGCCGAAATTTTTAAGCTCGCTTATCATATCCACGACGCGCGTATTGCGGGTATCGGGGCAGTTTTCTTTAAACGTAAGTCCCAAGATCAATACCTTCGCGCCCTTTACCTTTTCGTCGTATTTTATCATCATCTTAACGACCTCCGTAGCGACGTAGCTTCCCATATTGTCGTTAATGCGGCGGCTTGAGAGGATGATTTCGGGGTGATAGCCCACCTCGGTCGCTTTCTGCGCCAGATAATACGGATCGATGCCGATACAGTGTCCGCCCACGAGCCCCGGACGGAAGCTTAAGAAATTCCACTTCGTAGCCGCCGCGTCGATAACGTCGTTGGTGTTGATACCGAGTTTGCCGAACAGGATCGCAAGCTCGTTGATAAAGCCAATATTGATGTCGCGCTGGGTGTTTTCGATCACTTTCGCGGCCTCGGCGACCTTGATACTACTAGCGCGAAAGGTGCCGTTTTGCAGGATGCTAAGATAGACGCTATCTACGACGTCCAAAGCCTCCGCGGTGCTTGCCGAGACGATCTTTTTGATCTTAGTGACAGTGTGAATTTTATCGCCGGGATTGATCCGCTCAGGCGAATATCCGCAGAAAAAATCGCGGTTAAATTTAAGCCCGCTTACGCGCTCTAAAACTGGCACGCAGTCCTCCTCCGTAGCGCCCGGATAGACGGTACTTTCATACACGACGATGTCGCCCTTTTTAAGCACGGCTCCGACGCTTTCGCTAGCTTTGATTAGCGGCGTAAGATCGGGGCGATTTAGCCTATCTACGGGCGTAGGCACGCACACGATGTAAAAATTACTCTGCCTCATATCATCTAGCTTCGCGCTAAATTTAAGCCCGTTTTGAATCGCTGCGGCAAGTTCCTCGTCGCTAAGCTCCAGCGTGCGATCGTGCCCGCCGCGCAGCTCGTCTATGCGGTCCTGAGCTACGTCAAAGCCCACGACCTCGTGTTTTGCCGCAAACGCCGCCGCCAAAGGAAGCCCAACGTAGCCAAGCCCGATTATCGCTATTTTCATTTTTCCCTCATTTGCTTTCATATTCTCCTCTTTTCTTGCGTTAAATTTCATCGTTAAATTTCGCAGTCAAACTCGCTAAATTTCACAGTTGCGCAGACATACAGCACGAATTTATAGCGCTGCGTCTTAAAAATTTACGCTACAAGCTTGCTCGCTGTTTTATTTGCGTTACTTGCGCGACGACAAATTTAAAATTTTGCCTTTACGCGGAATTTTGCGCTACGGCAAAATCACAAGCCACGATAAAATTCAGTTGCTTTAGTGCAGCGAGCGGCGCCATGCAAAATTTCAAACCGTGATAAAATTTTACTACCGCGCCAAAATCCCGCATCGCGATAAAATTCCATCTTCGTGCCGTTAAAATTTACGCCACGAAATTCTATGCCGCCAAAATTCCGCGCCATAAAATTTAAACGCCGTAAAATTTCAAAAAGCCGCGCCAAATTCCGCGAATTTTCGTCGTCGCAAGTCGCAAAATTTTAAAAAACCTCGCGAAATTTAGCAAATTTAATCTTTAATTTCAACTGCCTCATCCTTGATCTCAACCTTTTGCGTAGCGTTTGCGTCAGCTGCGGGCTTTAGATAGCCCTCCTCAATCAAAATTCCTACCGCTCGCTTAAAGATCGGCAGCGCATTTTGAGCGGCGTAGTAGCTGCCTCTTTTAGGCTCGCGCACCAAAACGCCGATCGTGTAGCTGGTGTCCGCGTCGTTGGCAAAGCCGAAAAACGAGCTGTTATAGGCGCTCGAATAGCCGCCTCCCTTGGCGATACGCGCAGTGCCCGTCTTACCGCCGATTTGCAGCCCCGCTACCCGCCCCTTGCGCCCAGTGCCGCTCTCAACCGTTTTGATTAAAATTCCTTTGATTACGTCGGCGGTAGGTTTAGAGATGACCTGGCGGGTTTCGCTTTCGTTGACGATGTAAGTTTTGCCGTTATTTTCTAGATTTTCGACTAGACGCGGGCTAATCATGACGCCGCCGTTGTTAAAGACGGTATAGGCATTGAGCATCTGAAGGAAGGTCATCTGCGCGCCGTAGCCGTAGCTGATCGTGGCTTTGTAAATTTTATTATTCAGGCTTTTGATACTAGGTATATTTCCGCTTTGCTCATACGGCAGATCGATACCCGTTTTTTGCGACATACCAAAATTCATCAGCCCGTCATAAATAGCCTGCCCCTCCAGCCGCTCTGAAATTTTAATCATTCCAATATTTGAGCTGTGGATGATGATCTCCTCGCCGCTCATCTGCTTTGCAGGATGCGTGTCGCGGATCGTGCGAGTACCAAGCTTATAGCTGCCGTTATAGGTATTAATGATCTCGCCCGGTTTGACGGCTTTGGCATCATAGGCGATTGCGAAAATTATCGGCTTCATAATCGAGCCCACTTCGTAGGCGTATTCGCTCGCGGTAAAATTTAAATTCTTAAGATCGTTTTTCGTGATGTTTGAGGGATCATAGCGAGCGTTGGTCGCAAGAGATAAAATTTTGCCCGTTTTGGAGTTCATAATGCCCACAACGATTTCTCGCGCATCGTAATTATCAGCGCCCTCATCGCTTAGGCGCTCTATCTTTCTTTGCAGCGTTAGCGGCACGCTTAGGCGGACATTGTAGCCGTCGATCCTTCCCGTTTTTTTGCTGCTGCGCTCTAGAATGATATTGCCGCCGATATCGCGCGGACCCACGATAAACTCATCTCTAACCGGCGCTAGATAATACTCATAGTACTTCTCGATCCCTTTGATGCCGCTAACCTTGGTGATGCCATCAACCTCTTTTTTATTGATATAGCCGATTAACGGAGTGAGCGAATCACCGACATTGTAGCTGCGCTTCTCGCCGCTTTCGCTAACGCTCATGCGAATAGGCGGATTTAGCCTGCCGTTTGAGCCCATAAAGCTGACGAAGACCTTTTTTAAATTTAACTTATACGCAAGCTCTTTTAGATGCACTGCGGTTTTGGCGTCGATCTTATACGACAGCACGGTCGTGCCGCCAGAGCCCTCGATCGCGCTTTTGACGCGCTTTTCACTATCGCCCGTGTAGATGCAGTATAACCGTACGAAAAGATCAAGCTTGTTTTTATCGATGCTGCGCGCATCGACGCTAACTTTGTAGAGTTTGACGGAATTTGCCGCGACGTAGTTATCCTTTGCGATTATCGCGCCACGGATCGCGCTGTTGGTTTCATTGACATCCAGGCGCGGTAACTTGCGCTCGGTGCTGCCCCAAAAATATAAAATCGCCAAAAATACAAAAAGCGCCGCCGGCACGAATATAAACATCACAATAATCATACCGACCGAGGAGCTTTTATCTCTTTGCCACATCTTATTTCTTTAAAATTCTAAATTCCGCGCATTTTTTACGCTGCTGCATCTCAAGCTTTGACTCAATGCTGCGCTCCGCGCGGAACTTTAAGATCCGCAAAGCGCTCAAAGCCGCTATCTTGCGCACTAAGCTCAGCAAATAGAGCGAGGAATTCCGCTCGCGGCATCTCTTTAGCACCCATAAATTTCAGATGCTCGTTCATAATCTGACAATCGATTAGAAAGCCGAAATTTGCAAGCACCTCACAAAGCCTAATCAGCGCGACTTTCGAAGCGTTGCTCTTTAGGCTCAGCATACTCTCGCCGCAAAACACCCGCCCAAAAATTAGCCCGTATAGCCCACCCACAAGCTCGCCGTCCTCGTACGCCTCGACGCTGTGAGCGTAGCCGTCTGCTGCCAAACGCGAGTAAGCCTGCACGATCTGCTCGCTGATCCACGTGCCGTCGCTCTCTTTTTTTCGTACGTCTTTGCAGCGCTCGATGAAGCCCTTAAAATTCGCGTCAAATTTAACGTCATATCTCTTAAGATAGGGCTTAATGGACTTTTGCACACGCACTTCACGCGGATCAAGCACTGCGCGCGGATTGGGCGACCACCATAAAATCGGCTCATCCTCGCTAAACCACGGAAATATCCCTGCGCTATAAGCGCTAAGCAAACAATCCTCGCTCAGATCGCCGCCACTTGCAAGCGGCGCAAAATCGGGCGCATCCATAGGATCTGGAAAATCGTAAAACTGAGCCATTATTTAACGACGCTGCTTTGAGCTAGTGCGGGTTGCTTTTTTTCTATCTGCGGCAAAGGCGTAGAAGCAAAGCTAAAGCTTAGCTCGCCATCTTTTACGCTCACGCTAACTAAGCCACCCTCTTGCAGCGCGCCAAAAAGCAGCTCACCGCTTATATGATCGCTGATCTGAGAGCTGATCTCGCGCTTTAAATTTCGCGCTCCAAACTCGTCCGAATAGCCACGCGAGATAATCAAATCTTTTGCTTCCTTATTTAGGCTAATCTTTACGTTTTTTAGCTGCGACTCTAGCTCGCCGATAGTTTTATCCACGATCTTTTCTAAAATTTCGCCGCTTAAGCGGTTAAAATTTATGATTTTATCGATACGATTGCGAAATTCCGGCGCAAAAAAGCTTTTTATGGCACTATCTACTTTATAGCTCTCGTCCTTCGTAAATCCAACTTGCGGCGCTTCTTTCGTGCCTAAATTCGACGTCATTATTATGATCGTATTTTTAAAATCGGTCGTAACGCCGTTGTTATCGGTAAGACTTGCGTTATCGAAAATTCCTAAAAAAATATTCGTCATGCTAGGATGAGCTTTTTCTACCTCATCAAATAAAATGACGCTGTAGGGGTGCTTTTTGATGTTGTTAGTTAAAATTCCGCCATTTTCAAAGCCCACGTATCCGGGAGGTGCGCCGATGAGCCTAGAGACGCTGTGAGCTTCCATATACTCGCTCATATCATAGCGCTCAAAATGCACTCCAAGCTGCGCGGCTAAGACCTTGGCTAGCTCACTTTTGCCCACGCCGCTACTACCTGCAAATAAAAATACGCCGATTGGAGAGCTTGCGCCTCCAAGCCCGGCGTAAGAGCGTAGAAGCGCCCTACAAAGACTGCTAACCGCTTCGTCTTGACCGAAAATTTCACGCTTGATATTGGCTTCCAGATTTTTTAGTACCTGTTTATTATCGACGCTACTACTTAAATTTGCAATATTCGCGCTAATAGAAAGCGTATTTACTAAATCATCCTTACTGATTTCAAGCGGAGCTTCGTGCGGCTTAAACGCAAAGCTCGCGCCCACCTCGTCGATGAGATCAATGGCGCTGTCGGGAAGGAATTTATCGTTTTGATACTTTTTAGCAAGCGTTACGCTATCACGCAAAATTTCGTCGCTAAATTTTACGCCGTGAAATTCCTCATATTTTTTGGCTACGCCTTTTAAAATTTCGACGCTATCGTCAATGCTAGGCTCGCTTACATCGATCTTACAAAACCTGCGGCTAAGCGCTTTATCCTGCGAAAACGAGCGGTATTCGCCGTATGTAGTAGCGCCGATGACCGATAGCTCGCCGCTTGCAAGCGAAGGTTTTAGGATGTTTGACATATCAAGTTCGTTGCGATTGCCCGTGCCTGCGCCAACGATCGTGTGAATTTCATCGATAAATAAAATCGCATTTTGATTGGCGCTAAACTCGTCTATGAGATCCTTTAGCCTCTCCTCAAACTCCCCGCGCAACGTAGTGCCTGCGATCAGCGCGCCAGCATCAAGGGCGTAAATCACCTTGTTTTTTAGCTTTTCTGGCACTTCGCCGCGGACGATTTTTAGCGCGATACCCTCGATGATCGCGGTTTTACCAACTCCTGCTTCGCCCACTAAGATAGGATTGTTTTTCTTGCGGCGACAGAGGGTTTGCAGCGTCTTTTCGATCTCTTTTTCGCGTCCGATGAGTGGATCGATCTTACCCTCAAGCGCGATTTTATTGAGGTTTGCTGTATAAAGTGAGCTAGGCGAATCCTTTTTAATATCGCGCTCGTTTATGGCGTCCTTTTCGCCCTCAAACGCAGGCTCAAATTCCGTATTCTGCCACTGCCTGCGGCTTTCGTCGTAATTCATCGCATGCGTAATATCATCGATATCGTATGAGTTTAGCTTAATCGCTGCGGCTTCATCGCGAGAAACGACCTCATCGCGGTGATCGAAAGCGGATTTGTACTTTCTCACGATGAGCTCAAAAATCGCAGCATTGATACCGTAGTGATTTAAAATTTTAGTGCAGTCGTTTTCCTTATCATTTAAAATTTTAAGCATAAAATCAAGCTCATTTTTAGGCTCTTTAGCGTTATTTAATTCAGCATAGAACTGCTTAAATTCTATCGTCTGCGCCGGATCCTTACCGCTTGATTTAGGCATCATATCCAAAAGCCCGCCCAGATTATCCAAGATATTTAGGTAGTTAATATCCGGAATTTCTTTGGCGATGAGCCCATGGAAGGGCTTATTGTATTTAAAAATCGCATAAACTACGTGCGAAGTGGTGATATATTCATCCTCGCCGTCGTTTGCGACGCTGATTGCTTGTTCAAAATGTTTGTTTAAAAAAAATCCTATCATTGCTTTCCTTTAAATTTAATCCTCTTCGATCTCGCATCTAAGAGGGAATCCTGCGGCCTTTGCCGCTTGTAAAACCGCTTGTTGCTTGCACTCGGCTATCTCTTTGGGATACGCGCCGCAAACTGCGCGGCCCTGCTTATGCACTTTCATCATTAAATCTACGGCGTCGTTAAAGCTTTTGGCGAAAATCTCCATCAAAATATAAACCACGAAATCCATCGTCGTCACGTCGTCGTTTAGCAAAATTACTTTATACGGACGAGGCACAAAAGATTTTGTTTTGGCGCGAGTGTGAATCTGCACGCCGGTTTTAGTTGCCATTTTTTATCCTGGCGATATCGCTTTTTATCACATCAGTATCGACCATGCCTAAGTAATACGGCTTGCCCCGCTCATCGCCCTCATTGATGTCGGTGAGCCTTTGATATTTTCCATCTTTAAGCACTACCTTAAAAGGGATTGAAAGCGCGTGGCGATAACCGATGTCGCTTAAAATTTGACCCACTATGCGCTCGTTTTGTTTTGAATTGGAGATGAAATAATACGCGTTAAACTTTTTCGTAAAATTTTCGATCACTTGCGCATCGGTAATGTCCTCAAAATAAATCAAGCCGACCATCAGAAAATCCGCGGAGTTTTTTAGCTGAAAGTCCATCAGATGCGGCGCTTCGATGCGGCACGGCTGGCAATATGTACCAAAAATATCAAACATTAAAATTTTATCGCTGTCCGCGAGCTTAAAGCCCTTTTCTGTCCGCTCGATCGTTACCTCGCCGCCTACGACGCTTTTAAGCGTAAGGCGTTCGCCCGTTTTAAACGGCGTAAAAGCTACCTCCTCGCCGCTCTCGCCGCCAATACGCTCGCCATTTTTATCTTGAGCAGAATTTTTTGCCATCTGACTCTCGCTCGCGGCAGGATTCTCGCCCGCAGAGCCCGTATTTTTCTGCGAATCATCTCCGCAGCCGCTTAAGACAAAAATCGCTAAACATAATAGTAAAAATTTCTTCATTGCATTTCCTTCGGGTTTAAATTTAAGCCCGCATTTTAACCAAAGTTTTGTGAATTTAAAATGAATGCTTGTCGTATCGCTTCATCGCGCTTTGCGCTTCGCGGTCGGCTTCCTTGCGCTTTAACGATTCGCGCTTGTCGTGCAGATTTTTGCCTTTTGCTAGAGCGATACGCGCCTTTACGCGGTTTTTATCATTGAGATACAGCGACAAAACCACTATGGTAAGACCCTCTTTGCTAACCGCGCCAAGCAGCTTGTCGATCTGCTTACGATGCATTAAAAGCTTTCGCACTGCCCCTTCGTCTGGACGAAAATGGGCGTTGGTGCTTTCAAGATAGCTGATATGGGCGTTTAGCAAAAACAGCTCGCCGCGGATCACGCGACAAAAGCTATCTTTGAGATTGCCCCTGCCCGCGCGCAGAGCTTTGACCTCGCTGCCCTTTAGCACGATGCCCGCTTCAAAGCTTTCAAGTATCGTAAAATCGTGAAATGCCTTGCGATTTTTACTCAGTTCTTTCATCTTTTTCCTTCTAAATTTAGTCCTAAGCTTAGCCCGTTTTTGCTTAAATTTAAAAGCGAGCGAGCGAATTTTAAATTTTATCTTCAAATTTAGCTTTTAAATTTTAACCGCGCGCTTTGGAATTCTTATTTTAAGAAAAACACGCTGCTGCCGCTGCCGCTTAGAAACATATCGCGATACTTGCTTATCTGCGGATATAGCTTTATGCACGGCGCGAAAAGATCGTTTAGCTGAAAGCCGCCATATTGCGCCAGCAGCTGCTCGCTGCTTAAATGCAACATCTCTTGCGCCTGCGCGGCGTTTATATTTTGCATAAAGCTTGCGCGAAATTCGTTATAAACCGCGCCGGTGGAGCAAAAGATCGCGGGCGTTAAAATTTCGATCGCAGGCAAGAGGTCCTCGAAAGGCTCGATGATCTCGCCGATGCCGCGAACATTTGCGGCCTCCAGCCCGCTAACAAAAAACGCGACGTCTGCGCCGATATTTTGCGCGATCGCTATAAGCCGCTCGCGCGAAATTTTTAAGCTTAATTCCTCGTTCGCAAGCCGCAAAAACGCCGCCGCATCGCTACTGCCGCCACCAAGACCCGCGCCGATCGGAATACGTTTTTTAAGCACGATCTTGTGCGAGCCGAAAAACTCCGCAAGCTCGCGCGCAAAGCCCGCCTGCTCGAGCGCCGCCTTGGCTTTTAAAATTATATTGTCCGCGATCTGCGCGGCGCCACATTCAAGCGCAAAGCCGCTCGCGCGCTCAAAGCTTATCTCATCAAAAAGCTCCCTGCGCAGCACGAAGCGCGAGGCGATCTCGTGGTAGCCGCCGCGCGTGCCGACGACTTTTAAAAAAACATTGGTCTTTGCATAAGCTTTCAAATTTTACTCCTTTTGCGCCTTAGCGCGCTTGCGTTAAATTTAGCCTGCAGCAAGCCCACCTAGCGCAATTAAAATTTTAATCCGCGCACCGTGAAGTGCGCGCCGTGGAATTTAACCCGCGATCGCAGCGCCCGATACGTAAATTTTATAAAGCGCGGAATTTTAAATCCGCAACGCGCGAGTTAAATTTCAACTCGCGGCGCAAATCTATCTTAGCAATTAAAATTCCAAGCCGGCAAAATTCTAGCTGCACTGCGCTAAGTCGTAAATTTAACTTGGCGATACGCCGCCCACTGTAAAATCAAACCCATCGGCACAGACTACACATTACCGCAAGCCGAAATTTCATTCGACAAAAGCTACTTGCTGCGCCGCAATAAGCCCAACCTGCGCGCTTTTTAAATCGCGAAATTTTAATCTCGCGGCGCGTCGTCATCGCGCACCGAAAAGTGGATTTAAACGCCGCTCCGCCGCGTTTAAATTTAGCCCCCGCGGGTTTGTGCCTTTCACGAGCGAGCGCCACCCAAGAAGCCGCATGTTTAAATTTTAAATTTACTCCGCCCGACGCCGATTTTACGATCCGTGCGCAACGAAAGAGCGCGATCGCTCGCCCGCTGCCCCGCACGATAAAATTTAGCCGCGCAGGGCGGCGCGCTATGCGAGCAAATTTAAAACGTGCCGTATTTATGATCGTCGAAATTCAAGCTCGAACCGCCCGATCAAAATTCCGCCGCAGGCTAAAGGTGCTGATTAAAACGCACCGCCCGCGATCGGGACGTCATTCCACAGATACCTCACCTCGCCCGCGCCAATCTCGATGATCGAGTAAAAATCGCCGCAGATAAGCAGATAGCGCCCGTCCGCGCAGCTCGCCAGATCCTTTGCGGCGAGCTTCTTGCCCAGGATCACGTCGCGCGCGTCGCCGTCGTAAAAATTCGGCTGAAGATCCAAAAACTCGAGCGGATTTAGCGCCGCCTCGTCCGCAAAGCGCGGATCTTTCAAATCAAAAAACCCCTCGCTTTCTCGCCTAAGCGCGCTTAGCGTGCCACAAACGCCTAGCTTTTCTGCTAAAATTTGCGCGAAAGAGCGCACGTATCCGCCCTCGCTGAGTGCGACGCGAAAGCTCACGAATGGATGAGCGTAGCTTAAAATTTCGGCATCAAAAACCCGCATCGAGCTCTCTTTTAGGCTCACCTCTTCGCCCGCGCGAGCAAGCTTGTATGCGCGCACGCCGTCAATTTTCTTGGCGCTGAAAGCGGGTGGGATAAATTTTATCTCGCCGCGCATTTGCGCCATCGCGGCATCTAAAACCTCGCGCGAAAGCGACGGAATTTGTTCCACGCGCCCTATGTTTTCGTTATCGCCGCTTGGGCTTTGCGCGCCCAGCCACAGCGTCGCGACGTAAACTTTTGGCTCCTTTTTCAAAAACCTAAAAAAGCGCGCGTATTGCCCGAACGCGACGATCAGCGCGCCGCTCGCGAAAGGATCGAGCGTGCCGCTAAAGCCCGCCTTTTTCACGCCGTATTTGCGCTTAAGAGCGCTTAAAAATTTATTGCTGCCGACGCCCGTGGGCTTGTCCGCCAAAAACAATCTATTCATAAGAGCCGATCTTTTCTACGAAATTTGACATTATCACGCGCGAAATTCCGCCGAAATTTATCGTGAGTCGATCGCCGTTTACCGCCGTGATCTGTCCGATACCGAAGAGTTTGTGTTTGATCAGCTCTCCCTTGCTAAAGCCGCTGCTTTGCTCGCGCGGAGGCTCTTTAGCTACCAAACCCGCCTCGGCTATAAATCTGCTAGCGTCCAGCCTCTCGCGCTTGCCGCGATAAAAGCGACTGGCGGCAAAGCTAAGCGTAAGCGTGCGCTTAGCGCGCGTTATCGCTACGTATGCGAGCCTGCGCTCCTCCTCAATGTCGCTACTATCGCCCAAAAGCGGGAAAAACCCCTCCTCCAGCCCGATTACGAAAAGATGCTCGAACTCAAGCCCCTTGCTTGCGTGCACGCTCATTATGTTTATCGCATCGCCCATGATGGCGTCCTGATCGCTAAGAAGGCTTAGCTCGTTTAAAAATTCCGCCAGATCAAAATCGGGCTTATTGCTCGCCTCGTCTTTTAACATCGCCAAAAACTCGTCGATGTTCGCTACCCGATCGGCGCCATCCGGAAGCGAGGCATAGTAAGCCTTTAGCCCGAAAGCGGGCTCCAGAGCGTCTATTTTTTTGATCGTATCGGCTAGCGCGGAAATAGAAGCGATGCCGCTTTTAAGCTCAGCTAGAGCCTGCGCCGCCTTGGCGCTAAGCCCCGCGTCAGGCTCGCTAAAGGCGTCAAATAAACTGATGAGCCGCAAGCGCGAAAGCTCCTCGAGCCTCGCCAGCGAGACCTTGCCGATGCCGCGCTTGGGCACGTTTATGATCCGCCTCATCGAAAAGTCGTCGTGCTCGTCGTTTACTAAGCGCAGATAGGCGATCGTATCCTTGATCTCGGCGCGCTCGTAAAATTTCACGCCGCCTACCATTTTGTACGGGATTTTGGCGCGATTCAG
Source organism: uncultured Campylobacter sp. (assembly GCF_937997405.1). GTDB lineage: Bacteria > Campylobacterota > Campylobacteria > Campylobacterales > Campylobacteraceae > Campylobacter_B. The sequence continues at coordinate 12,078 of NZ_CALKTL010000164.1, forward strand.
CCCCTCTTCCAGCGCGCGCGAAAGAGCGTTTACGCGGTAAAGCACGGCGATTTGAGAGGGCGCTACGCCGCTTGAAAGCAGCTTTTTGATGGCTTCTGCGATCTTTGCCGCCTCGATACTCTCCTCGTCTGAACGCAAAATTTCGATCTTTTCGCCGCCGCCGTTCATGCTAGTAAGGCTCTTGCCGAGGCGGTTTTTGTTATGCGAGATGAGTTCGTTGGCGGCATTTAAAATTTCATCCGTGGAGCGGTAATTTTGCTCGAGTTTGATAAATTTTACGTTTGAGAACTGATCTTTAAAATTTAATATATTTTCTATCCGCGCGCCGCGCCAGCCGTAGATGCTCTGATCGTCATCGCCCACTACCACGAGGTTTTCGTGCGCGGTGCAGAGCTTTTGCAGCAGCTTGAATTGAATGTCATTGGTATCCTGATACTCATCCACCGTGATATAGGCGTAGCGGCGCGAAATTTCATCGCATAGCCGCTCATTCGCGCTTAAAATTTTATACGGCAAGATCAGCAGATCATCAAAATCCACCAGATTATTCGCCGCCAAATACGCCTCGTAGCGTTTATATGCATCAGCGCAGTGCGCGTAAAATCCGCTATACATCCTGCTTAGCTCGTCGTCCTCGCCCTTTAGAAGCTCGTCGATATCTTTGGGGGCGATTAGGGAATTTTTATAGGTTGAAATTTTAGCCGCCAATAGCGACGTGGGCAAATTTATCTCAAAGCCCTTGATGATCTTTTTCTCATCGTCGGTATCGATTACTTGGAAGTTTGCGCTACGCCCAAGCTCGCTAATATGAAATTTCAAAAACAAAAGCCCGAATTTATGAAAGGTGCACAGAAGCGGCACGCCGCTTAAATTTAACCCGCTTATCAGATTAAGCGCTCGCGAGCGCATCTCGGCGGCGGCTTTATTCGTAAACGTAAGCGTGAGAGTATTCTCCGCAGGCACGCCGTTTGATAGCAGATAGGCAAGACGCGCGGTGATCGTTTTGGTTTTGCCGCTACCAGCACCCGCTAAGATTAGCATCGCTCCGTCCACGTGGCTCGCAGCCTCGCGCTGAGCAGGATTAAGACCTTCTAAAATATCGCTCATTTTGAGAAAATTTTACGCGATTTTTCGCGCTTAAGCCACTCGGACTCGGGACGAGAAAAATTTACCGCGATGGGCTTGCCGTCCACGACGATCTGCAAAACCGCGTAAAACGGTACGCTAAGCGTGCTTGCAAAATCCTGCGGCCCGAAACCCGCCTCGAAAACCAGCTCATCCTTGCTAAGATGCGCGCTAGAAAGCGTGTATTCCTCCAACTGCAAAAAGATCGCGGGCATTTTGAAGCTTTTTAAAATTTCCTCCGGCAGCGGCGGGTCAAATTTTATCTGATCCGTCCTCGCAACGATGCCAAATCCATATCCAAGAGCTAAAACGTAATCCAAAACCGCGCCTATATTTGCGCTGCTCGCAGCGATAAATTTATCGTCTTTTAAAATTTTATCTATCATCCTAACCCCTCACAAACTCATCTACAAGCGCCGCAACCTGCTCTATACCGATGCGCCAAAACTCGCTTTTATTGATATCAAAGCCGAATTTTGCCACTAGCTTTTGCGGCTCGTCGCTGCCGCCCGAGCTTAAAAACTCGGTGTAAATTTGAACGAAATTTTCGAGCCTGCCGCTTTTATACAACCCGTAAAGCGCAAGCACCAAAAGCTGCGCGTAGGCGTAGGAGTAGCAGTAAAACGGCGAGTGGATGAAGTGCGGGATGTAGCTCCACCAGCTTTTGTAATGATCCTGCAAGATTAGCTCGCCCGCAAACATCTTGCGCGACTCCTCCATCCAAAGCTCGTCTATTTGCCCCGTGCTTAGCTCATCCGCGCTTGCATGCACGCGCCGCTCAAAGGTCGTAAATCCGATCTGGCGGTAAAGCGTAGCGAAGATATCCTCGATCTTTGCCGCAAGCATCGCTCTTAGCGCGGCCTTGTCGCTTGCGGTCTGCGAGGGCGTATCCGTATCGCTTGCTGCAAGCTCGCTCGGACCCGCAGAGTCTTGCGAGGCGGCATGTTTTACGGCGCGCTCGTTTGGAATTTCACCGCCCTGAGCCTCTTGCGAAGCATCGCGTTTAAAATTTTGCGAGCCGTCCGAGGCGGCGGCGCTTTTTAAATTTTGCGAGCCGCTTAAATTTGAAAAATTTTCGCGCATATAATCAAACACCAGCATCTCGCAGAAAACCGACGCGGTCTCCGCCGTCGTTAGCGGCGTGAAGGAGTTGAAATAGCCCACGCCGTAGCTTAGATACTGATGTATCGCGTGCCCCAGCTCGTGCGCGAGAGTAAATACGTCGCGGCGCTTGCGGGTAAAATTTAAAAGCACGAAAGGGTGCGTATCGCGCGAGCCGGAATGCGAAAACGCGCCGCTTTGCTTATTTTGTGTGGGCATTGCGTCGATCCAGTTTCGCTCAAACGCGATCAGCGCAATCTGCTTAAATTTCGGGCTGAATTTTTCAAACGCCGCTAGCACGATCTGCTTAGCCTGCTCGAAGCTAAACTCGCTCTCATCGCCGCCGAGCGGCGCGTATCTATCGTAATCATACAGCGCGTCGTAGCCTAAAATTTCGCGCTTTTTGGCGTAAAATTTGCCGACCAGAGCGAAACTTCGCTCCGCTTCTGCGATCAGCGCATCGACGCTTGCGATATTTATCTGATTTTCCTCATGCATCACCGCCTCGGCTTTATCGTAGCCGCGCAGCTCGCAGCGAATTTTAAGATCTGTTTTAATCATATTGTAGATGTAGCCAAGCAAGTGGGAGTTCTGCTGCAGCACCGCACTTAGCGAAGCTGCGGCGTCCTTTCGCACCTCGCGATCAGGGCTATGAAGCAGACTTAAAATTTCCTCCTCGCCAAGCTTTTGCCCGCGAAAATCAAAGCTCATCCGCGCCATGCTCTCGTCAAAAAGCCGCGAAAACGCCTCGCCGCTTACTGGCGAAGTTTTTAAAAGCACGCTTTCTTGCGGCAGGCTTAGCTGGTGGGCCTTGCGCTGCTTAAGCAAGCTCAAATAGTATCTGACCCTCCCCCCCCCTGCGATAAACTCGTCCTGTTTTGTGGCGTCAAGCTCGTTAAACTCGAGCTCGAAAAAGAGCAGGCTCTGCGAAATGTCGTTGCAAGCCTGCTCCGTCTTAGCCTGCTGCGCCCCAAGACTTGTATCTCGCGCAAAGCTAAGATGTGCAAAACTCATTATCTTGCCAATCTGCTCGCTGATGCTCTCATAAAGCTTAAGCGCGCCCAAAAATTCCTCCGCGCTAAGGGCGTGCAGCTTATCTTTAAATTTAAGCTCAAAATCCCTAGCCTGCGCGGATGCGATATCTATCGCGCCGCTAAATTCCGCCTCGTTTACAAACAGCTCGCCTAAATTCCAATTCATCGATTTCCTTTTAAAATTTTTGGATAATTTTATCAAAAAAGAATAAGTAAAATTTTAAAAACCGCAAATCCGCCGTCTAAGCGGAATTTGCGGTAAAATTTTAAGGTGAGTTATTTTTGCATACTTTGCGACGCGATCGCCGTAAAAATCACGTCCGTGGAGCTATTAATCGCGGTTTCTACCGAGTCTTGGATCACGCCGATGATAAAGCCGATCGCGACCACCTGCATTGCGATGTCGTTTGAGATATTAAAGAGCGAACACGCAAGCGGTATCAGCATCAATGAGCCGCCTGGCACGCCGCTAGCGCCGCACGCACCGACCGCCGAGACCACGCAAAGCAGCAGCGCCGTCCAAAAATCGGGGCGCACGCCGAGCGTATGAGCCGCAGCAAGCGCCAAGATCGCGATCACCACCGCAGCGCCCGCCATATTTATCGTAGCTCCCAAAGGGATCGAGATCGAGCTTAGCTCGTCGCTGATGCCGAGCTTTTTGCATAAATTTAAATTTACGGGAATATTCGCCGCAGAGCTGCGGGTGAAAAACGCTGTGAGGCCGCTTTCGCGTAGGCAGGTAAATACGAGCGGATATGGATTTTTCTTAATCACCGCAAAGACGATGAGCGGATTTACCACGAGGGCTACGAACGCCATCGCGCCTACGAGTACGACTACGATTCGTACGTATCCAAGCAGCGCATCAACGCCAGTTTGATACACGGTAGAAGCTACTAGGCCGAAAATTCCAAACGGCGCGAGCTGGATTACGAACTGCACGATTTTGGTTACCGCTTCGCTCAGATCGGTAAAAATTTTCTTTGTTTCATTAGTACAAAATTTAAGCGCGACGCCAAGACCTATCGCCCAGGTTAAAATTCCTACGTAGTTTCCGTGCGCGATAGCGTTTAGCGGATTATCTACGACCTTAAAAAGCAGATCTTTTAGCACGATCCAAACGCTCGCAGGAACCGCATTTTCCGCTGCGCCGACATTACTTAGAGCAAGCTGCGTCGGAAATAAAAAGCTGGCTGCTACCCCCACGCACGAGGCTAAAAAGGTGCCTACGATATATAGAACAACCACGCGTTTTAAGCCGCTTGCACTGCCGTATTGTTTATTTACGATCGAGCTTAAAATCAAGATAAAAACTAAAATCGGAGCTACCGCTTTAAGGGCGCCTACGAATAAATTTCCTAAAATTTCCGCAAAAGCTACTACGTTTATTAAAAACGAAGTGTGCTCTGCCGCAATATCGCCTGCCGCTGAACGTGCGGCAAAGCCCAAAATGGCGCCTATTATCAAGCCTGTAACTATGCGCAGAACTAGATTTTTATCTTTGTAGCTAGCTACTAATTTTTGAATCGAACTCATTTTTTACCTTTCAATCAAAACGTCGTTTGAAATATATCGAAATTTTATTTAAGCGCATTTAAATTTGGGCGAAATTTCGTAATTTTTAGTTAATCTTAAAACCTCGTTCGATAAAATGGCGCGAAATTCTAATTAGGAGCGGATATGTATCTTTTCACAAGCGAGGTAGTAAGCCCCGGACATCCCGATAAATGCGCCGATATCATCGCAGACAGCATCGTGGATGAAATTTTAAAGCAGGACCCCAACGGGCGCGTCGCGGCGGAGGTTTTCATCGCGGGCAAACACGTAGTAATCGGCGGCGAAGTAAACGCTAAGATCGATTTTACCCACGACGATTACCGCCACATCGTAAAGGGCGCGCTTAGCGAGATCGGCTACAACGACAACCCTCATTTCACACGCGCGCAGTGCCTGCATCCGCAGGATCTGCAAGTGGACGTATTTTTAAACCAGCAAAGCCCCGACATCAACCAAGGCGTCGATCAAGAGGGCGGCGAGATCGGAGCCGGAGATCAGGGCATAATGTTCGGCTTTGCAAGCTGCGAGACGAAAAATTTTATGCCGGCGGCAATTACCTACGCGAGGCTTCTTTGCGATCACGTCTATGCCTACGCAAAATCCCATCCCAACGAACTTGGCGTCGATATTAAGACGCAGGTTACGGTTGATTACGGTACGAAGAGCAATTTTGAGGAGTGTAAGCCGCAAAGCATCCATACGATCGTGGTTTCCGCGCCTTGCGTCGAGAGTATGAGTATCGAGCGCGTCCGAGATCTGATCGGAAATTTGATCGATTCGGCGGGGCTTCCGAAGGAGCTTTACGACAAAAGCAAAACGATCATCTACATCAATCCGACCGGTCGCTACGTAAATCACAGCTCGCTTCACGACAGCGGTCTAACGGGGCGCAAACTGATCGTCGATAGCTTCGGCGGCTACAGCCCTATAGGCGGAGGCGCTCAAAGTAGCAAAGACTATACTAAGGTCGATCGCAGCGGGCTTTATGCGGCGCGCTATATCGCCAAAAACATCGTCGCGGCGGGGCTTGCGAAAAAATGCATCGTCCAGCTCAGCTACGCAATCGGCGTGGCAAAGCCCGTCAGCGTCAGCGTCGATTGTATGGGGACAAATTTAGGCGCGGCTAGCGACGATGAGCTATCCGCTTTCGTGCTTGAAAAATTCCCGCTCACGCCGCGCTGGATCATCGATAAATTCGGCCTTGATCGCCCGGGCAAAGGAAGCTTTCTCTACGCCGACGTCGCCGCGCGCGGACAGGTCGGAAATGACGAATACCCGTGGGAGAAGCTCGATAGCGTGGAGCTTTTTAAGGCTTTGAAATAAAATTTTGCGCTTTGCAGTAGCGCCTTTTTAACTTGCGACACCCGCTAGGCTTGCAGCAGCGAGCCTAGCTCAATATTCTACGTGGCTTTGCAGTCGTGTAATTTATCGCGCGCCCAAAAGTGGCGTTGCAGCAAAATTCTGCATCAAAATTCTAAGCCGTGAAATTTAAGAGTTTTTACAGGTAGAATCGAAATTTTAAAATTTTAAGCTCAACTCGCGCAAAATTTTAAAATTTACGCGGTGAAATTCCAAGGCTAAGCCCGTCTAGTTTAATGATAAATTCTAACTAGAGCAGGCTTTAAAAAAATTTTCACGCAAGCTTTTAAATTTGCAATCGCTTAAAACGAAATTTGACCTATAAAATTTTTCCTAACGCGCTTTGTACTTAATCTCCGAAGGACAAAAATTTTATATTTTCATTGCTTATGATATTTAAGCGTGTAAATTTTAAAATTTTGCCATTTTATTTGAAGTTTGCCGCTTTTATATAGAAAAAACCCAAAGCAAATTTCATTTAAAAGCGGCATTTGCAAGATAAAAGCGCTGAAATTTTAAAATGCGGAATTTATGAACGCTACTAATTTGAAATCTCAGATTGGCACGCTTCGCCAAAGCTCCCCCGCTAACTACGCGAAATGAAAAAGTAAGATTAAATTCTCCCTCGCTCAATGTCGCCCGCAAGCGAGCACGGCGGAATATCAAGCTTAAATAACGCAAAAGATAAAAGAATAAAGCAAAAAAAGAGGAGGCTTGGAGCTTGATAAAATTTTAGCCTTGTACGGCGGCGACCGAGCGGCTTTTAAACTAGGCTTTAAACGCAGTGATTCGAATTACGCGCCTTAACTTAAATGCTAAAGCAGCGATAAAATTTCATCGCCGCTTTCATAAATTAAAATTTTAAAGATACTCCGAGCTACGCAGCTGCAATAAGTAAATCACCTGCATTTTAATCACCCGCGCCTCGCCTAAATTGCCTAAAATTGCCGATCAAATTTAAGCCGCATACACCTTTATCTGGCGCTTAGTTTAGCCGCGCGGCATAAAAACACAGCTAAAAAATGAAGCACTATTTCGTCTGATTATCCTCGTTTTTTGGTGCGGCAGTGCTTGCATTTATCTCGCTGGCTGCGCTATTTACGGGCTCAGGAACAGAGATTTTTTTCACCGAAGCGGTAAAATTCTGCTCGGCTTCAACGTCGCCCGTTTTTTCGATATATGTAAAATCGCCCATCTTCGTCCACGTTCTAGCTTTAGCTAAAAACGCCTTTTGGCTCTCCCAAATCTCTTTGAAATCGGGATTTTTCTCGCTTTCTTCGGCTAAAATTTCATCCGTCGCCTTGCGAAGCGCACGCATAATTTCAGGCGAAAAAGAGCGAATCTGAACGTTTGGATATTTCTTTTTGATCTCGTCCCAAATTATTACATTTTTATAAAACGTCTCGTTTTCTGCGTATTCGCGCGCCTTTGCGATCGAAGCCTCTAGGATATTTTGCAAGTCCTTAGGAAGCTTCTGCCAAGTTTGTAGATTTATTACGATCTGTTGCTCGCTAGCAGGTTCTTGCCATCCCGTATAATAGTAATTTGCGACCTTGTGAAAGCCTAGAGGTATATCAAAGCTAGGACTTGCCCACTCGACCGCATCGATGGTGCCCATCTCTAGTGCCATATATAGCTCACCTACCGGTATCGTAGCGACTGCGACGCCAAGGCGGCTCATAACCTCCCCGCCAAAGCTTGGAATTCTAAATTTAAGCCCTTTTAAATCGTCTAGCGTATTAATCTCTTTTTTAAACCAACCACCCATCTGCATGCCACTATTTAGGATATTAAAGACCTTTAGATTGCTTTTAGCATAGAATTTATCCGCTAGCTCCTTGCCTCCACCGAAGTAATACCAAGCGTGTTGCTCATCTTTCGTCATACCAAAAGGCACGGTCGTAAACAGCATATTCGCGCTATTTTTGCCTTTATAATAGTAGCTCGCAGTATAGCCTAAATCGTATTGTCCGTTTTTGACCATATCATAGATCGCAAAAGGTGCTTTATGTTTGCTAGGCGCGTCGATGCTGATTTTCAGCCTGCCATCAGACATACTATCTGCAAGATCTGCCATACGCTTGGCGACATCGCCTACGATAGGCATACTAAGCTCGTAAGTCTGAGCTAGCTTAAGGCGATAAATTTTCTTATCTGCGCCCCACAGCGACGTGGCTATAATCAAACTTAATCCGACAAGAATCGATTTTTTCATATACTACTCCCAAAATGAAATGGTGCGAATTTTATATAAAATCATCTAAATTCACGCTTTTATAACTAGCTTTTAAGCGAAATTTTCGCACAATTGTAGTCAAATTCGATAAGGAAAGGGCATGCAAGAAAAACATTACGAAGTAATCATCATAGGCGGCGGTATCACGGGCAGCGCGCTAGCGTACGTGCTGGCAGAATTTAGCGGGATCAAAAATATCGCTCTACTTGAAAAATACGAAGGGCTTGCGACGCTAAATTCTAAAGCCAGTGCAAATTCCCAGACGATTCATTGCGGCGACATCGAGACCAACTACGATTTACAAAAAGCGACCGAAGTCAAGCGCAAGGCGGATATGATCGTGAAATATTGCCAAAAGCACGGATATGAGAATAAATTTTTATTTCAGGGGCAGAAAATGGCTCTTGGCGTGGGCGAAAGTGAGGTAGAGCTAATTAAAGACCGCTTTGAGAAATTTAAAGAGCTTTATCCGTATCTGCAGCTTTTCGACAAGGAAGAGCTCAAAAAAATCGAGCCCAAGCTAGTTTTTGACGGGCGCGGTGAGGAGCGAGCGGAGGATATCGTAGCAATGGGCGTACAATCGGGAGTTTACACGACGATCGATTACGGCGCGATGGCGAATTCCTTCGTGCAAAACGCTAAAAACGCGGAAGGCAAAACCTGCGATCTGTACCTAAACACCGAGGTGCAAAACATCACTAAAGTAGGCGATAAGTTCTATATCCGCACCGCAAATAGACTCTCGCTAAGTGCTGATTTCGTAGTCGTAGATGCGGGCGCCCACTCGCTGTGGCTAGCGCACAAAATGGGGCTGGGGCAGGATCTTAGCACGATTTGCATTGCGGGCAGCTTCTATCTAACCAAGCAAAAGCTTCTAAACGGCAAGGTTTACATGGTGCAAAACCCAAAGCTTCCATTTGCCGCGCTTCACGGCGATCCCGATCTTTTGGCGGACGGGTGCACGAGATTTGGCCCTACCGCACTTACGATGCCGAAGCTTGAACGCTACAAGGGCTGTCGTTCGGTGCCGGAATTTTTTCAGTCATTAAATTTTGACATGGACGTAGCCAAGGTCATTTGGCAAAATTTTGGCGATAGCGAGGTAAGGGACTTCTTAATCCGCAATATAGGCTTTGAGATACCGATTTTAGGCAAAAAACTTTTCGTCAAAAATGCGCGCAAGATCATACCTAGCATCCGCGAGGAGGATATTTACTACGCCAAGGGCTTTGGCGGCGTACGTCCGCAAGTAATCTCACACTCGCAAAAAAAGCTGCTTTTAGGCGAAGCTAGAATAGGCGAAAATCCGGGGATTATCTTTAATATGACCCCAAGTCCCGGCGCTACGAGCTGCCTAGGCAACGCACTTCGCGACGCAAAAAGCGCCTGCGAATATTTAGGAGCGAGCTTTGATGATGCAAAATTTGACGCGGAAATGATGCAATAAAGAGGAATTTTTAAATTTCGCTCGGGCAAGAATTTTGAAATTTTACTTCGGCGAGGATTTTAAAATTTTGCTCGCGCTTCACATCTAGAGAGTTTTAAAATTTCATTCAAACGCGAATTTTTAGAATTTAACCTGCACTGCAAGTTATGAAATTTTAAAATTTCGCCGTGCCGTAGAATTCTAAAATTCCTTCGTCTAGCGAATTTTAAAATTTAGAAATTTCAAAATTTTGCGCAAAATTTCGCCCAATGCGGCGATAAATTTTAAATTTAAAGGAGAAAAGATGCTTAAAAAAACCAAAATTTTAGCGACCATCGGGCCCGCAAGCGACAGCGAAGAGATGATGAGCGCGATGGTAAAGGCGGGCTGCAACGCCTTTAGGATGAACTTCAGCCACGGCACGCACGAGTATCACGAGGCAAATTTAAACAAAATTCGCGCCGTAGAAAAGAGCCTGGGCGTGCGCGTAGGCGTCTTTCAGGACATCAGCGGCCCAAAGATCCGCGTCGGCAAGCTCGAGGAAAATTTTAAACTAAAAACGGGCGATAAAATCACCTTCCTTCCTCGCGAAATCATCGGCAAAAAGAGCGCGGAAGGCGAATACGAGCTGTGTATCAACCACCCAGAAATTTTGCCGCTGATGAAGACGGGCGAGTTTATCTACCTCTACGACGGCTCGATCCGCGCCAAGGTAGTCGCAGTAAGCGAGCAAGGCGTGCAAGCAGTGCTCGAAAACGACGGCTTTTTAAGCTCAAATAAAGGGGTAAACTTCCCAAACACCCGCCTAAATATCGACGTTATCACGCAAAAAGACCTCGCGGATCTGCGCTGGGGCGCGGCGCACGGCGTAAATTTCGTAGGCATCTCCTTCGTGCAGTCTCAAAACGACATCCTGCGCGTGCGTGAAATTTTAAACTCGCTGGGCTCAAAAGCTAAAATTTACGCCAAGATCGAGAAATTTGATGCTGTAGAAAACATCGAGCAGATCATCGAAGCAAGCGACGGCATAATGGTCGCACGCGGAGATCTGGGCATCGAGATGCCGTTTTATGAGATCCCGCGCATCCAAAAGCGCATCATAGCTCTTGCCAACGCCCGCTCAAAGCCCGTCATCACCGCCACGCAGATGATGCTTAGTATGACCGAGCACGAGCGCGCCACCAGAGCCGAGATCAGCGACGTCGCAAACGCCGTGCTCGACGGCACCGACGCCGTGATGCTAAGCGAAGAAAGCGCCATCGGCAAAAATCCCGCAGCCGTAGTCGCCGCGATGAGCGAGACGATCCGCGAGACCGAAAAGATCTATCCTTACGATAAATTTAACGATTACGATTTCTACGACGAGACCGATATGATCACCTCAAGCACCGCAGCGCTTGCCGCAAGGCTGGGCGCGGGCGCGATACTTTCGATCACGGGCTCGGGGCGTTCGGCGATCAAACTCGCACGCAACCGCGCTAAAATCGACATCATCGCAATCGCGCACGACGAGCAGACCGCGCACGCGCTAAGTCTCGTGTGGGGCGTAAATCCCGCGATGGTCAGGGAAAAAACGAGCATCAACTCGCTGCTCGCACGTATCATAAGCGAGGCTTTGCAGCGCGGGCTCATCGAAGAAGGCGGCACCTACGTGATGACGGCGGGCTTTCAAAGCGGCCATCCCGGCAGCACCGACTACATCCGCATCATCAAAAAAGATCAGATCGATTTCTACCGCGACACGGCGAAAACGGGTCTTCAGGATCAATTTAATGCGCAACATTAAATTTGGTGGTAAAATTTGAAGTTTTTAAGTTGCAGGCCTAGAGAGGTAAAATTGTAAAAAATTAGGAGAAAAACGATGATACCAAGCTACAAAGAGATGATGTTTCCGATTTTAAGATTTATCGGCGAGCGCGGCAAGTCAGACAGAAAAGAAATTTTCGAGTTCATTACAAAGCTATAAATTTAACGACGACTAACTCTTACAGAGGATACCTAGCGGCATGCTTGTATATGTTAACCGTGCAAGCTGAGCGTTATCGGACTTTGCAGGAAATAAAGAAGTTGTAAATTTACCTGACGTTAAAAAGCCTATCAAAAGATCAGGTAGAGGCGTGTACGAGATAACGGATCTTGGCAAACAAATGCTAAAAAGTAAAGACGCTCAGGCAAAATTTGAGGCTTGGTACGATGAAATTTATAAAAACAAAAGCGCTCCAAGCACCAAAATCTCGCAAATCGTGACGCAAGAAAAGACGCCTATCGACATCATCGTCGAGACAACAAACGAGCTCGCAAAAAATCTAAAATCTCAAATTTTAGACGAAATTTCACAAAAAAAGCCGAGCTTTTTTGAGTATTTGGTGACATGCTTGCTCGAAAAAATGGGCTACGGAGTAGGCAGACTAACCAAAAAACGGCGCGGACGGCGGTATAGACGGTATTATAGATGAAGATGAGCTTGGATTATCGCAAATTTACGTCCAGGCTAAAAGCTGGCAAGGCGCGGTTTCGCGTCCTGAAATTCAAAAATTCGTAGGCGCGATATCGGATAAGCAGACCAAAAAGGGTGTATTTATCACGACGTCAAAATTTAGCAAAGATGCCGCAAGATGCGCCGCAAACATGCAAAATTACACGATTGTTCTGATTGACGGCGAACGACTGGCGGAACTGATGATAAAATATAAACTCGGCGTTCAAGTGCGGCAAAATATCGAGATTTGCGACATCGACGGCGACTTTTTCGGCGATGAAATTTAAACGTAAAGGCGAAATTCGTTTTCGGATTAAGCGCAAACGGAAAAATTTAGCTAAGCAATCTAAATTATAAGCTAAATTTTACGACTAACGGCGCTTAAATTTAGCCGCGTAAAGCGTCGCGCCGAAGCCGGATCAAAAGAAAATAAAGCCGCCGCAAAAAAATTAAAATTCCGCAAAAATATATTCGTTAAAAATCAAGCTCGCGTTCTTAAATTTCAAGATATAATTACGAAGCAAATTTATAAAATTTAACCGAAGGAGAGACCATGAAAAAATTTCGTTCACTACTGCTCTGTGCGGCGGCGGCTGCGACTTTGAGCGCCCAGGGTGAGGATAAAGTGGAAAAAATCACTTCGATCGACATCTATGTTTCGCCGTTTTATTCGGCTAAGGATGGTAAGCCCGAATACGTGCATGTTTACGAGCCGATCGACGATCTGTTGATGAAAAACGACGTGGCGAGCCTAAGAAAGGCGATCAAAATCATCGAAGACGCCCCGGACATGGTCGCTCCGACCACGCTGATGACGGTCGCTGCACGCGCTTATGATCTGGGGCTTAAGGACGACGCGGTGTTTTGGTTCTACGCGGGCAAAAATCGCTTCCTAACCTTCGCTCGCGTCATCGATATCAAGGACGAGATGTTTCGCGAGACTGAGTCCGCGAATGCGGCATTTTTGCAGCTAGTCGGCAACGTGGTAAATCCATATGCATTCTGCGATCTTGCTAAACAGCGCGATGCGGCGGCACGCGCCAGGGACTGGGTCAAGGCGCACCCGTATAAAGCGATATTTGATGAGAAATTTCCATCGCACTTCGTAGATCGCGCCGCTGCGCTCAAGGCAGCCGAGGACAAAATGGACGCCGCGCTGCTTAGGCAGGACGAGTTTTTCGCAGACCCCGCTAAAAAGGCGGACTTCCTAGCCAAGCGCAAAGCAAATGACACGGATAAGAGCTTCTGCGATTAGTATCGCTTAATCAGCGGCACTTTTGAAAAATCGGCATTATTTAAAATTTTGAGTTGCCAAAAATTTAGTATTGCATTTTTATCTCCTAAAGAAAATCTGCGCGTGAATTTAAAATTTTATTACGTAGAATTTTATCACTAACGGCACGCAGTGAAGCTTTGATATAAATCAGCCTAGATCTGTTTAAAATTTAGCAGAAGCTCGCACGTAATTCTATTTCGCATAAATTCTATCGACAACTAACACAAAATCAGATCAAATATTGCTAAAATTCCAGCCGTTTGGCGACGTAAAATTCCACCGCTACCGCCTAAAAATCGAAGTTTTTAAATTTAGCCGCGCAGCGAAATTTATCCGTTTTTATATACGAACATTATATAATTATCAAAATTTTTCCAAGGAGAGAGGATGAAAAAGCTCGCTACGATACTTGCGCTGCTCTGTGCGGCGGCGTTCGCCAAGGAGTATGAGTATATGGTGCAAAGTATGAGCTACAGCTCACTCGGAGATCGCAAGCAGAGCACGCATCTAAGCTACGACGCGGCGGCGCGCAAGCTGGAGCAGATAAGAGATACGAACTCCTCGGACGGCCTAGGCTCTAGCTACAAAGAGATCAGTTACTTTGACGAAAAGGGGGATATGGTTAAATTTGAAGTATTTAACCTTGATCTTAAAAGCGGCAAGTGGAAAAAAATAGAAGACTACACGGAAAGCGTCAAAGACGGCATCACGACGCGCGAGAGCAATTCAATAGCGGACGACGGCACGCGCAATGCGAGTAAAACCGTCTCCAGCTACGACGGCAACGCGACCGAAGATGTGCGATATAAGCTCGCAAAGGGCAAATGGCATAAAGAGAGCATGAGCAGATCCGTAAGAAACGCGTGGGATAAGGAGAAGCTTACGATAAGCTTCAAATGGGACGGCAAGAGCTGGCAGCCCAAAGATAAGACCGAAATTTTCTATGACGGCTCAGGAGAGATGAGCGGATACGTGAGCTACGAGTTTGTAAACGGCGCGTGGCAAAATAGCGAGCGAGAGATGCTTAACGGCGATCGAAACGGCAGCTACGAGCAGATCCGCAGCACTTTTCAAAACGGCGCGTGGCAAAACGCGACGATGAGTAAGCATGAGCTTGACGCCGCAAAGGGCGAGGAGGTCGTTACGAGCTTCATCTGGAACGACGAGAAGCGCGTGTGGGATAATATGAGCAAACAGACCGCTATCAAGAAGGGCGCGGATCTTAATATGACCTCTTATCTGTGGGATGAGCAGCTTAAAGATTGGGTCAAAAGCTACTCAAACGGCGAAATTTACGACAAATCGGGCGAGCGCCCGCTCGTGCAAAGCCACGAATCAAATTCCAGTAGCGGCAAATACGTCTATAGCTACGACGAGCACGGCAGCAATACCGCGATGGATATCTACAAGCTTGATGCGAGCGGCAAATGGGTGCAATCGGGGCGCTCGGAGGCTACTTACGATACCGCAATCCCGGCTGATAGCGTGGGGTACGGAGCCGCGCTCATGATGTTTGAGATGCCTAGCATCTACGCGATAACGAGCTTTAAGGAATTTAAGATTAAAGACGGAAAATCCGAGCTCATAACGGAGCAGACGTGGAAATATAAAAAGATAAAGTAGCGTTTGAAGATGCGTCGGTAAAATTTCGCGGCTAAATTTTATCTGCGCGTCCTTGCGCGAGTGCTGCAGTTAAATTTTATCATCGCGGCGTTTAAATTTAACAGACGCGGCGCCGCGCGAGCTTTGCGTTTAAATTTAGCGGACGTAGCATGGATTAAAATTTAGACAATAAAAGGAGCGGTCATGAGAGGTGTTTTTAAAATTTCACCCGAGGGTGCGGCAGATTTTGCGGCGGCAAATTTAAAAGCGCGAGCGATTATTTCGGCGGGCGCTTTTAAGGCGCGGACGGCGGTTTCGGCAGACAAGCTTCGAGTTCGAGCGGCAGTTTTAGCAGGCTCTATTTTGGCGGCGACGTTAACGCTTGCGATGCCTGCGGGCGCGACCGAGACGGCAGCAAAACACGCGGCGGCGGATAAAATTTGTCTGCAAAAGACGAGCTATAAAACAGAAGGCGGCGCCCTGCCGCGCTACGAATATGAAGTGAGCCAAAACTACGACGCCAAAACCCGCCGCTTAGAAAAAATTTACAGAAAAAGCAGCGAAGAGGGAGCGTCCGTATCGAAAAGCTTTAGCAAATTTGACGAAAGCGGCGAGCGCGAGATCGAAAATATCGAATACGACTGGGACGCGGACGCAAATAAATTGCGCGAAACGGCGATGAGCAAGCAGGAGATCGCAAAGGATGGCTCAAAAATTTATTTCAGCCTGCAAAGCAAGGACGGCAAGCCATACGACGGGGAAAAAGCCGTCGAAAAGCGCGAGGGCAAAACGGAAATTTTGCAAAATTTCACGCTAAAAAAGGGCAGATGGACGCCGACATACCTTACAAAAAGGATTGTCGATGAAAGCGACAGAAACAATTTCGTATCGACCTATGAATGGAACGCCAAAGCGAAAAAATGGGTGCCGTACGAAAAATCGATATATCACTACAACGGCGACGCTTACGCGGGCTCCGAAGGCTACGCGTGGCGCGGCAAATGGGTGCCGCTTACAAAACATACCGTCTTTACGGCCGCGGACGGGACGCGCAGCGAGATAAATTTTATATGGCGCGACGGCGCCTGGGAGCGCGATGAAAAGGTCTTACGCAAGATCGAGCCCAAGTATAAGCGCTTTAGCGAGCTAAGATCGCGCTGGGACGCCGCAAAAAACGAGTGGAGGGAGTACTACAAAAACGTGCACGAGGAGACCGAGGAAAGCAGGCTTCTACGCGAGCGAACCGAGCTCTGGCGCGAGGAATCGCAACGCTGGGAGGTCGTGTTTGAAAACGAGTTTAGCTACGACGCGCGCGGCAACGTGATAAAAAATCGCACGGCCTCCGATGGCAAGCAGTACGAATACATCTACGACTACGACGAAGCGGGTAATAACATCTCCATCATCCTGCGCGAGCCTGATGAGAGCGGCAAATGGCACGAGACGCAAAGGACGCAAAACGTCTTTGAGCGGGGCATTTTAGCGCACGACGTCCTGGATCGCGGCTTCATCGGCGACTACATAGCCGCGGGCGAAAACGCGATCAAAAGCAGCAAGCAGTATTTTCTAAAGGACGGCGAGTTTAAGCTAAACGAAACTCGCGAGTGGGTTTACGGAAAATGCGAGCCGCAATAAAATTTGGAAAGTCTCATGAACGAGCCTTATATCGTTAAAATTTCAGATAGCGACGCGATGATGTTCGGCTGCGAAGCGGACGAGCGGGTGCGAGAATTTGCCGCTAAATTTGACGGCCGGGAGTACGAAAGCGAGTTTGAGCGGACCGGCTATCTGCTCGGCACGGACGTTTTTATCGAGGTCGCGAGCGAGGAGAGTTTAAATGAAGGCTCCTTACGCGCTCAAATTCCAAACGAAAAGGCTTTGGACGCTGACGGCGGTACGACGGTTTTAAGCCTGCGCGAGTGGGACGGCAAGGAACACTGGCGGGTTCGCGCGAGCGGTGAAATTTTACGCGCGATAAGCGAGGATGAGGACGGCGGCGCAGCGTATCTGCTCCTTAGCCCGAGACATATCGCCGCAGAGGAGCTGCGAGGCGCCTTTGCGGACAAGCCGCCGCAGGAATTTGCACGCATTACCCGTGGCCTCGAAGCCAAATACGACTGCAAGGACCGAATGCTCTGCTACGTCGTTTGCTATTTTACGCCGAGGGGCAAAGAGGGGATGCGGGCGGACTTCGGCGTGCAAATTTGAAGCGCGGCGGATCAAATTTAAAATTTGCCTGTGCAGCGCGCTCGCGCCGAACAGCGAGAGTTTGATCCTGTGCGTAAGACCTGCGCCGCATGAGTGCAAACAAAATTTAAGCGACGAAATTTAAACCGCCGCGACGATCGAAATGGGGTCAAAATGATAAAATCCATAAAATTTGAGGGCGAAAGCATCGAGGAGCTGGAGGTTTGGTACTACGCCCCAAAGCACGAATGTAGCGCCGCAGAGTTCGCGCAGCAGTGCGGCAAGCTCGTACGCGCGGACTTTGGGCTTGCCTCCCTTTACGAGATAAAATTTGAAAAATTTACGCCGAGCGAGCCCGATGATTTTATGAAGGAGCGGATAACGGCTGCTTTGAGCGCGGCTGGCCTATCAGGCGAGCCTGAAAATTTCGCAATGGGCGGCGAGAACGACTGGGACTGGCAGGAGTGCTCGTTTGAGGCGAGCGGACGGCGATTTTTACGCATCTGGGCAACGTCGGCTTGATAAATTTAGCCGCAATACGGGCTTTGCGTGCCTGAGAGTTTCGAGCGGATTTGCCGCAAAGCGCTTGCAAAAGGCGCCTAGCGACGTTAAAATTCCGCGCTACCACTTATCTCGCGCGTATTTGCACGCCTTGAAGCGCAATAGCGTAAGCCCCGAGCAAGCTAGCGCGCCCTATTTTGCGCAAATTTACGCACCGAGGCGGGGCGGGCGCCCTGCTCTGAGCCAAAATTTATTTGAAGGGAAAATATGAAAAACTTATTTTTAGCCGCGCTTGCAGCATTAGCGCTTAGCGGCTGCGCGGGCTTAAAATGCGGCGCAAAGGACGGACGAGATGTCGCCGAGATCGACGTGCCCGAAGATGGCTGGGCGAGGTACCTAGGCACCGACGGCGAGGTCAAGGAGGTCGCGTTTTTCACGGCATTTTTCTCGGGGCAGTTCCGCCAGAGCCCAAAAGATGGCGAAAAGATCGGCTTCGTGCTTACCAAAAAGAGCGGCGAACGCATACCGATAAGGCTCGGCAATATGTATAAGGCGGCAGACGGCGCATTTGCGCTCGCGGATCTGGACGCGCAGGGCGACGTATGGCGCGGAGCAGAGGAACTACAAGGAGCAAAACGGGTGAAATTTTATAAATTTCAAGAAGGCAGCGTCAAAGTAACGGACTATGAGGCGCAAGGCGGGCTTTGCGAGGCGTTTTACGCAGGCCAAAAGATACGCGTCAAAAGCGTGCTAAGCCGCCGCACGAGCAAGGCGGGCAGGGCTAGCGGCGAAATTTCCACCGCGCAGACGCAGGGCGAAATATCGCGCGACGCCGTCAAAGCTTTAAACTCGCGCAAAAAGCTCTCGCCGCAAAGCTCTAGCAAAAATTTAGCGAACAAAAAGAGCGCCGCGCAAAAAACCAATAGCGAGGCGTTAAAATCAGAGGTGGAGGCGCTAAAAGACATCATCTGTATTGTAGGCAAAAACGAAGTTGATTGAAATTTCAGACTAATGTGTAAAAATTTCGCTAAAATTTTGAATAAAAATATCTTTTCAAGGAGTAAAAAATGAAAAAAAGCGTTTTATTCTTCCTCTTGCCGCTGTTTTTGTTCGGCGGCGAGGCGCAAAAGCAGCTAAACGTCTTTGAGCTAACGCCGTCAAAGATGCCGCCGCAGCAGTTTAAGGTCGAAGCGGTCTTTTCCAAAGAGATCAAAGCCGACTGCAACGACGCGTATCTGATCGGCGGCAAAATAGAGCAAAAAGAGGGCGCGGACGGGCTTTATTACGAGTTTAGCGGCGGCGATGAGCTTGCTCAAACGCTGATGCTATGCGACGGTAAGAAGCAAAAGAAGCGGATCTATTACGAGCTCACGCATCCATTCGCCTACGACGGCGGCGAAATTAGAATTTTGGCGCCCAAAGACGTTAAGGTCGAGCTTAAAATTTACGAGCTCATAGAGAGCAAAGAGCCTAAAATCCGCAAGATGAAATAATTTCGCAAGAAGCAGGGCGGACCGAGCTTATGCATGGCGGAATTTCCGCCATGTAATAGATCTTTCATCGCGCAATGGTTTTGCGCGCAGGCGAGATAAATTTTACGGCGAAGAATGGAATTTCGGCATCGATGGGTCGTTTGGTTAAAATTTCAGTATAATTCAAGGAGAGAGCATGTCAGAGAGAATTTTTGAAAGCCTAAAAGAGCTTTTGACGCAGCAGGGGGCGCGCTTCCGCGTCGTAGCTCACGAAAGCGCGGGCACCTCCGCCGAAGTCGCCAAAATCCGCGGCACGCAGCTAGGACAAGGCGCAAAGGCGCTGGTTTGCACGATCAAGGGCTTTAAGGACGGGCAAATTTCTTTTTCGCAAAATTTAAATTTAGCAAGCGCCGATGACGCGCAAAATCTCGACGCTTCCGCCCTTGCGAGCGCTCAAGGCTGCGAAAACGGCGCCTGCGCGGGAAATTTAGCTTTAACCGCCGATCAAATCTGCGCAAACGTACCGCAGCAGCTGAAGCTTCCTAGCGACAAACCCGCGGGTAGAAACGGCAGAATTTACGTCCTAGCGGTCTTCGCAGCCGATCATAAAACCGATCTAAAGCGCTTGGCAGAGGGGCTCGGCGGCACGAAAGCATCGCTCGTAAGCCCCGACGAAGTGGGCGATCTCACGGACTGCGTCATCGGCTCGGTGCCGCCTTTTAGCTTCCACGACAAGCTGCTGCTAATCGCCGATCCGTCGCTGTTCGGACGCTTTGAAGAGATCGCTTTCAACGCGGGCCTGCTTGATCACTCGATCATCCTAAACGCGCAGGATTACGCGCGCATCGCAGCTCCGCACATCGTTAGCTTCACCGAAGAGGCTACGGAAGGTGAATAGCTGCGCATCGTCCGTTTCACGCAAGAACAAGAGGACTCGGATTAAATTAGCCCAAAAGCAAGGGCAGAATAGAAAAAGATAGTTAAGGATGGCTGTAAAAGCGGCACTTTGATTTTTGATCTTTTTTCTTCATATTAAGGCTTTAAAATTTGCAGTATGATCAGAAGCAAAGAGGTCGCGATCGAAATAAGGGGGAATGCTATGAAGAAGGTGTGGACATTTTTGCTGTGCCTACTTGCGCTATGCGGCATGGAAAATGCTGCGGCTAAGGGAGGCGATGCGCCGCGACCGGAGATTTATCAGAGTATGAAAGATATTTACGACGATCTGCCGATCGCGCAACTGCCGATACGCTATCCGGGAGAAATTTCACCCTTAGCGGCTATCGATAAAAATTTACTTGATAAAAATGAGCTGTTTTCGTTCGCAAAGGAGAATTTTTTAATCGACAATCTAAGCGCGTATTGGGAGAGAATCAAAGACATAAGGGCTTGTCGTTTGCCAAAAAAGAGCGCCAAAACAATTCTGCTAAGGCTTTATCTGGGGGATTTCCAAGATAGCAAGCACGGGCACGAATATGTTTTTATGTGCCTTTTAAACGACGCATTTCGTATAAGCGATTGTCGCGAAATTTACGCCGATTACGTGCACTGCGGTAAAAGCAAGCCGCCGATGCGCGCCAAGCAGGAGTTCGTCATCAACGCCGATTTACGCTGCACAGTAACAACGCACTACTATACTTTAGATGCCGATAAAGAGCTGCACAGAAATGTCTGCGTGCACGAAATAAAAAACGGCGCGATCGTTACTAAGGATTAAAATCCAAGGCGATTTTGCGAGATGTTTTTGGCCGTAAATTTCATAGACAGAGCGGCAAACTGAGACGCGAATTCCCTCTATCTATGAGCCACGGCTATTTTAAATCGCGATAAAATAACGCTTAAACCGAGCCTCGAATTCATCATATTGATGAGGCGCTGTTTCGAGCCGCGCCAAAACGGCTCGTAAATCTTCAGTGTGCTGCAGGCGCCATGCCAAGATGCGTCGCCTTGCGAAGCATTTTAACGACGGTGAGCGCTTTATTGGTTTTGACTTCCTGCAACAAGCTAAATATCAAATCTGAAATTCTTAGCAAGCCCCGAAAGCAACGAGGATAAAACATCCAAATTTTAAAATTTAAAAATTTTTAAAATAAAAGTGTGAGTTTAAAAAGAATTAGTCGCGACGATATCGCATCGCCGCGACTGAAGAAGGCATCATCGTGCCCGCGAAGGTATTTATTTCATAGCGCCTTGTTGTTTCATCTGATCCATCATTTGCTTAAATATCTCTTTAGCTTGTTTGCAAGTGGCCTCTTGCTGCTCCTTAGGAAGTGCGCTGATCTGATCCATAGACTGCTTTTTTTGATCCTCATACATCTTGACCTGCTGCTCTTGACCCGCTTGTTTGTAGGTATCAACCATCTTATCAAGATCTGCGAAGTACTCTTTGCAGCTATCTGAAAGATCTGCGGCGCTAAGACTTAGCGCAA